>JBBSBS010000370.1:0-6614 GCA_038251045.1 Aggregatilineales bacterium
AATTACGCAGATGTCTCTAACGCCTATGACAAATCGATGAAGCGTAAAATTTCCGGGATGTCGATCAATCTCGATAGTCAACCGACACTCGTGAATGCAGTGGAGCGCCGGTCGCAACGTCCCCTGTATGCCGACCGTAATACCGATGAACTGCGTGACCTCTACAACAGGCTGGATGTTGAAGAAATGGGGCCAGCATATTTTCAACCGCTAACACGCGGTAAAGATCTCATTGCGGTATTGCTGGTCGCTAATCCTTATTCAAAACGCGAACTTGATGAAACTGAAAGAGAACTGCTCAAGGGTATCGGCATACTGGCAGGTAACTTGCTTGGCTTGAGTTATGCGGCACGCGATGCCGGACTCAAAGCGGAAGAACGCGCTATCGAAGCACTGGTACAGGGAATCCCGTTGGAAGAGCTCAAAGACGGCAGCGTGTTAGCCGCGCGGCAAGAAATGCAAGCCAATCTGCAAGCATCGCGGGAACAGATATTGGATCTTACCCGTCAGATTTCCCAATTCAAAATTGAACTTGATGCTGAACGTAATCGTGTCACTGCATCGTTAGGTGATACTGAAGAAGGCATGTCCGTTTCTCAACGCATCCTCACGTTGACTGACGAGCAGCAAAATCTTCGCACGGAGCGCGAACAATTACTATCACGGTTGCAAGAGGCAGAGACCGCACTAGCAGGTGCAACCGCCAACAATAATGAGTCGGTATATAAGCACATGGTTGAGGTTCTTCGTAGAGAAAAAGAAGACCTAATCAGCCAACGAAATAGTCTACAAAATCAGATTTCCGACATTCGTATCGCAGACCAACAGATCAACGCTACCGAAGCTATGGAAAGCGTTGCCGAACGCATGAACGTGGATACATCCCGTATGCAGGCTGAACGCGACGACTTACAGGATAAGCTGACGGACATTTCCGGACAATTGCAAGCGCTTGGCATCGAACAAACACCAACGGGAATGGCGCAGCTCATTTCACAGTTGATTGAACAACGTACCGCTCTTCAACAAAGAGCAGACGCACTATCGCTAGAGCGAAATGCGTTGTTGAATGAACGGGTGCAGCATGAAGACTCAATCAAGCGTGAAAAAGAACGAGCAAACCGGATTCAAGCGCTCGAAACGGATATGCGCAATCTGGCTTCTGACCGCGAAGCACTGACTCTGGAACGGGATCGGATTCGTAGTGAACGCGACGAGCTGATCTTGAAGCAGGATGTCATCAAACAGAATCGTGCTCGTCTGCTGGCGGAGGCTTCCGGCTATCAACTAGAACTCGCAGAAGCCCATCAAGAACAAGCAAAACTGCGGTTACAACTGCAAGTATTATCAAACGAAAAGAGCGACCTCATTAGTCGCCAAAATCATTTAGAAGCAGAAAAGCAGGCGTTACAAGCAGAACTCGATACGCTTGATGGACACGTGTCTGGCGAAAGCAGCACCCGTAGACAGACAGGTGATGAAAGTATTGCTCCTTTGACGAAAATGATTGATGACCTGTCGGCAGAGCGAAATGAACTGGAAAAAGAGTTAATTGCGACCCGGAATGCATTGGGCGACTCACAAAACAAGGTGAACGCGCTCAAACTCAATACAGCTATCACGACTGATGAACAACCATCCAGCGACCAACAGAATGATGATCCAGAACTGACTTTGAACGTCATTCAGGAGTTTCGCACGCCGTTGACATCGATCATGGGTTATATTGATTTGCTTATGGATGAATCTGCTGGAATATTGGGAGAAATGCAGCGTAAGTTTCTTCAGCGGGTTGCAGCAAATATAACCCGCCTATCCTCAATAACTGACGACTTGACCCGTATTACAGCCATGAATACCAGCCGATTAGTTTTGGTGCCCCGCGCCGTCAACATCGTCCACTTAATTGAAGATACGATCAGCAATTCAACCTATCAATTTCGAGAAAAAGGTCTGGTCGTTCATCTTAATTTGGATGATAACTTACCAACGGTTCAGGCTGATCAAGACGCAATCAATCAGGTTATTACGCAAATTCTCAACAATGCCTATATGGTTTCTCCGCCAGATAGCGAAATCATCGTTACCGCTCACCAACAAGAAGTTCAACTTTCCACCAATGGCAATTTGGCGCAGCCCACAAATTGTATTCTTGTGTCGGTAGAGGATCGCGGGGGTGGCATTCCACAAGAAGAATTAGCGCGTGTCTTTTCACGCAAATATAAGGCTCAAAACCCTACTGTCGAAGGCCTAGGAGACAACGGCGTGGCACTACCCATTGCTAAAACGCTAGTCGAAGCGCATGGCGGTGGTTTGTGGGTAGAAACGCGTCCGGGAATCGGAAGCATTTTCTATTTTGCGCTTCCGGTTACAACTATGCTTGAGGCTGAAGGATAGATTATGCAACGGGATATCGGTAATGAGTTCATTGTTGCCATCATTGCGGTTGGAGTGCTGGCATTTGCAGTCGCGTTTGCCATCATCTTGTCATTATCAGGTGGCGCTGGTCAGGCCGCTACACCTAGCCGACCGGCTGCGACAGAGGTAGTCGCCCAAGTAGGCACAACAGATGCCGTAACCCAAGAGGCTTCGCTTCAACCAACCGATGTCCCATCTAGCACTTTGCCAGCATTAACTGACATAGTGCCCACGTCGGCTACACAGGTTGCAGTGGTCATAACACTGGTCGATACGGCTGCTCCCGTGCCTGCAACACCGACCGACACTCTCACCGCACCTACAGCAACAGTAACCATGACTGATACAGCCTTCCCGACGCAGAGTGTAAAAGCTCCTAACACGCTGATTCCGGCAACGAGTACGGCGACCGAAAAAGTAGCATCCCCTACCCCACTACCAACGGTCACATCCACTACAACGCTTACCGCTACCCCCCGACCCACACAAAGTCCAGTGGCTACGTTCACACGCATCCCACCATCCGCGACTGTGCGTCCGTCTGCTACGCCACTGCCGACACTGACGAATACGGCACGTCCATCGCAAACACCGTTACCCACCAAAACCGCGACCCCGCGTCCGTCTCCAACCAATACACCAAAACCCACACTAACGAATACGCCTAAGCCAACATCTACGCCTCTCCCAACGATTACTCCGACCTATACGGCAACGACTGTACCTACTCAGTTTATTGCGCCGACCGCAACTCTCGGATGTACGCCACCTGCTAACTGGGTCGCCTACAGCATCCAAAGAAACGACACATTGTTGAAGATTGCAGAAAAAACAGGAACCACACTTGAGGGGTTACAGACAGCAAATTGTCTATCTAATCTTAATACTCTATACATCGGTCAAAATCTATTTGTACCACATTTGCCCAGTGCCACTGTTTCAACTTCTTTCACAGCAGAAGGCTGTACGGATACCAGTACAACGTTAACAAAGCCAACATTGGGGGAGCTTATCAGCGGGGTCGTAACTGTTGAGGGAACGGCAAACGCTAACAATTTTGCTCTGTATAAACTCGAAATACGCCCCGGCAGCGGTAATGTTTATACGCTCTACAACACTTACACTACGCCCGTATCACAGGGCGCGTTGGGTCAAATTGATACACGCATTTTTAGTCCGGGCATTTACTGGATCAAATTAACAGTTTTTACGCAGGACAACAAGACAATGCCATCCTGCGCAATTCCTGTGCTATTTGGGCAGTCATAGGGTCGACACCGACAAAGATTCCTATGCAGTGATTTCGTTAACGTAGACCACCCTCTGTTCATGTTGTGAAAGCGTGGCAGCGATTCCAATTTGTAATGCTGCACGGGCATCATGAGGAGTCACGGTAGGTGATTTACCCTCGCGCAAACAATCCACAAAATGGGCAATTTGTGCGGTATAAGCCGGGCCAAAGCGCTGCGGGAAATGCGGAACAACATCATGGCGAGCGCCTTCCGGCGTTAGTATCAAAACAGGTGTTTCCTGCAAATAGCCAATTTGCAACGCGCCTTTGGTGCCGATAACATTACATTGGATGTCGTAGCCATAATTTGCTGTTCGGCTTACTTCAACGTTCCCTAAACCACCGCGTTCAAATCGTACGTTAATCATCGCATTATCTACGTCGCCAACAGTGGTTAACTCTGGATAAACGAGCGACGCAACCTCAGTGTATACTCGCTGAACTTCATCACCCATCAACCAGCGCAGCAAGTCAAAATCATGAATACCCATGTCGAGAATCAAGCCCCCACTGACGGCAGGATCGGCATATTCGAGGCTGGTACGAAACGGATCACGACCAATCGAACGGATCGTCACCGGATCACCGATTACACCTTCCTCTATCTGTCGCTTGGCAGCAGCATAGCCCGCGTCAAAACGCCGCATAAATCCGACCTGAAACATGACAGATGCCCTCTCAACCGCTGCAATCATTTTATCGGTTGCATCAAGGGTTAAGGCAGTAGGCTTTTCGCAAAAAATAGCCTTTCCTGCTTCGGCGGCTGCAATGACTACTTCTTTATGCGTGCTGGTAGGAGTGGTCACAATTACGGCGTGGACGTTTGGATCCGCCAACAAATCGTGATAATCCGTATAAATTTTTGCACCGCCAACACGATCCGCAAACTGGGCGGCAACATCCGAACGCATATCCGCAACGGCTACGAGCTTTGCGTCTGCAAGTTGGCTAGCGGAAAAGGTAGCGTAAACCTGTCCCATACGCCCCAATCCGATAACCCCAATCCCTATTTTCGCCATGTTCTATCCTTAAGATTAATAATGCAAAATTGTTATAGATCAAACAACACTCACTTAAATAACCGACAACTATATGCCGATAGATCATGAACTGAAAGCTTGAAAGTAAAGTCATTAGCATCACAGTAACAGGTTGCCACATCAATCAAAATAACACCATATTACAGGATCTCATGATTTTAGCACCTTGTATTCACAATATGGTTGCCCACGAGACCCGCTTTGACAATTGCAGACTGCGAAAGCAAGCTTGACATGCGCATAATGGATGCGAAATCAGTGCCTCTAACGGATGTTTCTGTGTCTATTATATCTGCGTTCATGCTCATATGAGAGAAAAAGTGGACATTTTGGTGGGCACTAGCAAAAGATAAGTATGCGTGCGGCGGTAGGTCACAAGGTTGCTTCAGGATTGCATTGACCGCAACTTCAGTGTTGATTAGTCCATATTCCATCTACCGTTTTCTGCACCTGAAGTGCTTTCGATCATGATGCGGATTTCAGCTTCAGAAATGAGTAGAAATCCCGAAGACGCTGCAATTGGAAATCTATATGATAAATCCATCGTCAATATAATTGCGCTGCCTAAGGAGGTAGAGAAATGATCATTTTAACCAACCAAGTCCAGTTAGAACCCGAAGCTCAGGCGTTTGCAGATGCCACTGCAAAGCCACCTTTTCTAGCCGATCTGGGGCCAGAAAAAGGCCGTGACGCTGTCAATGCAGTACAGTCGGAACCAATTGAAAAGCTGCCAGTTAACATTGAGGATCTCGTCATAGACGGTGCACCGGGTGGTCATGTTTCCATCCATATTTTGCGTCCGATGAATGCCCCTGCGACCTTGCCTGTCATTCTCTACAATCATGGTGCGGGCTGGGTCTTTGGCAATAACCTCACCCATGATCGCTTGATCCGTGAAATGGCGGTTGGCGCTGAAGCAGCGGTAGTCTTCCCCAACTACAGCCTATCGCCTGAAGCGAAGTATCCCACTGCTATCGAAGAATGTTACGCTGTGTTGCAATGGATTGCCGACAAAGGCTCGGAAAAAGGTCTGGATGCAACGCGTCTGGCAGTAGCAGGTGACAGTGTGGGTGGCAATATGTCTATTGCAGTTAGTTTGATGACGAAGCAGCGTCGAGGCCCACACATTCAGTTGCAACTCCTGTTTTACCCGGTAACAGATGCCTCTTTCGACACCGACTCGTATCATCAATTTGCCGAAGGCTACTTCTTACGTCGTGATGCCATGATATGGTTCTGGGATCAATACACCGCAAATCTACAGCAGCGTGACGAAATTACTGCATCACCCCTTCGTGCCAGCATCGAACAACTTCAGGGACTGCCGCCCACATTGTTGATCAATGCTGAAGCCGATGTGCTGCGTGACGAGGGTGAGGCTTTTGCCAATAAACTGCGTAAGGCTGGTGTTCCGGTTACGGCAGTTCGCTTTCAGGGCACGATCCACGACTTTGTGATGCTGAACCCGCTAGCTCAATCGAGGACGGCACGGGGAGCCATCACCCTTGCCACAGTATGGCTGCGAGATGGATTCGCCACCCGCTCATAGATTTGTTGGATACTTGGCTCGAATTGATATGGTTGAGGTATACAGCCTCCCCTTAGATTGGCTTTATCAGGGGAGGCAACATCAGATTTACTACTCATATAACCACTCCCACCAGTCTTTATCGAAACAGATTGCTCAAACAGTCCAGTACAAAATGGCCTAGCCCGGTGTGAGTCGCGCGACTTTTCAGTTAGCCGCTGCGTTCAAACCTTTATCACAATCCGTACTTTAGCGACGAATGGGTTGTCAATTTCGGAAATGAGTAGAAATGCGGAAGACACCGCGGCAAACACCCATTACTGTAGGTTACAAGGTA
>JBBSBS010000371.1:0-6591 GCA_038251045.1 Aggregatilineales bacterium
CTCTCGAAATTGTCGACAACACACAGGCTTATGATGTGCTCAGCACCCAGATTGCAGCCGGCAATGCGCCGGATATTGTTGGGCCAGTCGGCATTCGTGGGCGTTCATCATTCCCCGGTGCATGGCTTGACCTGACCCCCTACATTGAATCCACCAACTACGACCTCAGCGATTTTGACCCCGCCCTCTTAGACTTTTACAAAGTTGAAGGCGAAGGCCAACTGGGGCTGCCATTCGCAGTATTCCCCTCCTTCACACTCTTTAACAAAGACCTGTTTGACGAAGCAGGACTGGCCTACCCACCGGCTAACTATGGTGATCCCTATATTGATGCTGACGGCAACGAACGCCCGTGGGATCTGGATACCGTTCGTGATCTGGCAATCCAACTGACAGTCGATGCCAACGGTAACGAAGCATCATCAGCCGACTTTGATGCCGATAACATCGTCCAGTGGGGTTATGGTACCCAGATGACCGATGTCCGTGGACGCGACACCCTGTTTGGCGCGGCCAACTTTGTTGATGCCAACGGCAAAGCCATTATCCCCGACAACTGGCGTGCAGCCGAACAGTGGTACCACGACGCGATGTGGACAGATCACTTCTACCCCAATGGCAACTATGCTGGCAGTGAACTGCTGGGCGGCGACAACTGGTTTGGCAGCGGCAACTTCGGCATGGTCACCGTCCACCTGTGGTACATGGGTTGGGGTACTGCCGATCTCTCTTCACCGTGGGACATTGCCCCTGTACCTGCTTATATGGGTGAAACCACTGCCAAACTCCATGCCGATACCTTCGGTATCATGAAGACGACCAAGAATCCCGAAGAGGCATTCACCGTCTTGTCCTACTTGATTGGCGAAAAGGCCGATGAACTGACCACCGTGTATGCCGGTATGCCTGCCCGTTTGAGCTTGCAGGATGGTTACTTCGAACGCTTCACCACCAAACTATCCACCGATTTCCCCAATACCGACTTCAATGTGAACTGGGATGTCGCTGTTCAATCCCTGCAACACCCCGACAATCCTAACCACGAAGAAGGAATGCCTAACTTCCTCGAAGCCAGTGCCCGTTATGTCGAATACTCCCAATTGGTCGACAGCACTGCTGATGCCGATGTGAATGCTGAATTGGATAAACTACAGGCAGCGTTGCAAACCATCTTTGATGCGAGCAAATAACTAAATCCAATCCCATGCTGGCAGGTATTTGCTACCTGCCAGCGTCATTCCAGAGGTGGCAATATGGATATGTTTTCGGAGATTAGCAGCATTCGCGCCAAACCCAAAGGCGGCATTAGAGGCATCTTCAGGCTGTCCCCGATGCAGCGTCGTGAAGCGCGTTGGGGCTTAATTTTTATCAGCCCGTGGCTCATTGGATTTCTGCTGTTTTACTTAGCACCGATGGTCGTCTCGCTTATTTTCTCGGTGATGGATTTTACACTCGGCGCGCCGGATGAAGCCCGCTTCGTCGGTTTAGATAACTGGCGACGGATGCTGTTTGAAGACGAAAATACGTGGATCAGTCTGGGAGTCACGCTGCGTTTTGCCTTGATCTCGCTGCCGATTGGTTTAGCGGTATCCTTCATGATAGCCATATTGCTCAACTCCAAATTCCTCAGGGGTCGCAATATATTCCGCACCCTGTTTTATGCACCCACCATGGTTCCCGGAATCGCCGCCATCCTCATCTGGATACAGGTGCTCAACCCCAATACCGGCTGGCTAAATCGTGGGCTTGAAATGTTTGGTTTTCAAGCAACCGGAACGCAGGGTTTGCGCTGGTTGGATGATCCCAACCTCATTTATCTGGCGTTTACGTTCATCGGTCTATGGGGCATCGGCAACTCGATCCTCATCAATCTGGCAGCTTTGCAAGGCGTACCTACCGAACTCTACGAGTCGGCAGAAATTGATGGTGCGAACTGGATAAAAAGTTTGTGGTACATCACCATACCGCTTGTTACGCCGGTCATTTTTTATAATCTTGTTTTGAGCACCGTGGGTTTACTTCAATATTTCCTTGTTCCGTGGGTACTCAATCAGGGCAGCGGTTATCCTGATGGCACGACCCGCTTTTACATGATTAATTTTTACAAACAGGCATTCACATTCCAGAACATGGGCTACGGCGCATCGTTAGCGTGGCTGCTCTTTCTTGTCTCGCTGGCAATTACGCTGATTCTTTTTGGGACGGGGCGCTACTGGGTGTATTATGCCGGAGATCGAAAATAATATGAACGCGACAAACCCTTTATGGCAAATCGCTCAACGTCGTCGTCGGCTGTTAAATCAGGCCGGCATCACACTACTGGCACTCGTCATCCTTTCGGTCTATCTGATGCCCCTCTTCTATGGTGTCGTCACATCCTTAAAAACCAAATCGCAAGCCTCCGACCCCAAAGCACCCATCCTGCCGACCGAAACGATTCAATATAAATATGAGGGGAAAAGCTACGATGTCTACAGCGTGCCGACCGATGAAGGCACGAAAACGCTGGCGCTCATCAAGAAGGGGCGTAATTCAAGCTCATTTATTGATGTTGCCAACCCCGATGCCGGTTTGATCGAATGGGAAGGCAACTGGCGTGGTTTAGATCAGGTTCGTGAACTGGATATACATTGGGATAATTACCCCGATGCGTGGAGCACCATCAGCTTTTTGCGTCTGCTCACCAATACCCTGCTGTATGCCTTCATCACCATGTTTGGCACACTGATTTCGTCGTCGCTGGTAGCCTATGGGTTCGCCCGCTTTAATTTCCCCTTCAAGAATGTCCTGTTCATCATCTTGATTTCGACCATTATCCTGCCACCTGCTGTAACACTCGTGCCAACATATGCCTTTTTCGTCAAAGCGCTCAATTGGGGTGGGACGTGGCTGCCGCTGATTATTCCGCAAATGTTCGGCAATGCGTATAATGTTTTCCTGCTGCGTCAGTATTTCCTGACCATCCCGCGCGAGATGGAAGAAGCCGCCATGATAGACGGTGCTGGCCCATTAGGAACATTCGTCTGGGTCATCCTGCCGCAAGCCGTTCCGGCGCTCACAGCCGTTGCCTTATTCCATTTCTTCTTCGCATGGAACGACTTCTTCGGCCCCCTGATCTATCTGGCAGGCAACCGCGCCGCCAATCCGATCAGCGTCGGCTTGACCGAGTTCAATGGTTTGTATCGCGCTGACCCCCAGCTTGTGCTGGCGGCATCCGTCATTTCGATGATTTTGCCACTTACGATATTCTTTCTGGCACAGCGCGTTTTTATTCAAGGTATTGTCATTACGGGCGTGGACAAGTAATGACTCCCAACATAGAGGCATAACGATGACTTCACCCGTAAAAGCTCAACTGGCTAACACCACCGGTGCTCTTCAGGTCGATACACTGCTGGCGCAAATGACGCTGGCAGAAAAAATCGGGCAGATGACCCAGATCGAAAAGAACAGCATCAGCCCACAGGATGTAACGGATTATGCCATCGGCTCACTGTTAAGCGGCGGTGGCGGCAACCCGTCACCCAACACCCCGCAATCATGGGCACGGATGGTGCGTGATTTTCAAGAAGCAGCCCTGCAAACCCGCCTGCGCATCCCGCTAATCTACGGTGTGGATGGTGTTCACGGGCACAGCAATGTGCATGGCGCGGTCATTTTCCCGCACAATATCGGTCTGGGTGCGACCCGCGATGCCGATCTCGTAAGACGCATTGGCGAGGCCACCGCACAAGAACTGCTGGCGACCAATGTTCACTGGGATTTCGCGCCAGCCGTGTCCGTGCCGCAGGATATCCGGTGGGGGCGCACCTATGAAGGCTACAGCGAGTCCACCGACATTGTTATTCCGCTGGGTGTGGCCTATGTCAAAGGATTGCAAGATGGCGGTGTTTTGCCTTCGGTGAAGCACTTTGCTGCCGATGGCGGAACCCAATGGGGAACCCCATCCCGATACGAATGGCTGCATGGCAATTGGCAGTTACCGGCGGATGGCTTCAAGATTGATCAGGGTAATGCCGAGGCCGACGAAGCCACCATGCGGGCAGTGCATTTGCCACCCTATCGCGCCGCCATTGAAGCTGGCGCACTCAACATCATGATTTCGTTCTCCAGTTGGCGCGGCCTCAAAATGCATGCCCATCAATATCTGATCACTGATGTCCTCAAAAACGAATGGGGCTTCGAAGGATTTGTCGTTTCCGACTGGATGGCTGTCAGCCAGATTGATCGTGACTTCTACACCTGCGTTGTCCGTTCGATTAACGCGGGGCTTGATATGGTCATGGTTCCATTTGACTACAAACAATTTATCACCACCTTAACGCAGGCCGTTGAAAAGGGTGATGTGCCACTCAGCCGCATTGATGATGCCGTGCGCCGTATTCTGAAGGTCAAACAGGCAGTCGGCTTGTTCGAGCAGCCCTTCGGTGACGAAACCCTACTCGATGAAGTGGGCTCGTCCCAGCACCGCGCCGTTGCCCGTGAAGCCGTCCGTAAATCACTGGTGCTGTTAAAAAATGACAGGAACCTGCTGCCGCTTTCAAAGCAGCTGCCCCGCGTGTTGGTCGCTGGCGAAGCCGCCAACAACATCGGCATCCAGTGTGGCGGTTGGACGATTGACTGGCAGGGAGCATCCGGTGAGATAACCGTCGGCACAACCATTCTGACTGGCATTCAACAAATCGTCGGGGAAGACACCGCGGTTGAGTACAGCGCCGAAGGTCATTTTGCGGCGGACTCAACCGATGTAGGTATTGTGGTCATCGGTGAAACACCCTACGCCGAAGGCTTAGGCGATCGCTCCGACCTGACGCTGCCCGCCGCCGATGTCGAACTCATCGCACGGATGCGCCGAACTTGCCAGCGCTTGGTGGTTATTATGTTGTCGGGGAGACCGCTGGTGATTGCACCCCAGCTTGAACAGGCCGATGCCTTCGTCGCGGCTTGGCTGCCCGGTACAGAAGCCAACGGTATCGCGGATGTCGTATTTGGCGATTATCCCTTCACCGGAAAATTGTCCTTCACCTTTCCGCGTACAGCCGCCGACATTCCCTTGCAGGCGCTCAAACAACATACCGATGGCGCTTTGTTCCCGCTCGGATATGGCTTGACGACTGCCGAATAATTGACTCTATAGAGGGTGAGGTAATGATCTCATCCTCTATAAAATTGTTTTGAAAAATGATTTTTGCAGGAGGATAAGACTCATGAGAAAAGTTATCTTAGGATTCGCCCTCGTTTGCCTCAGCGCCATTTTCAGCATGACCTATGCGCAGGACGCGCCGCTCATTACCATCAGCGCAAACCCCCTCAACCTCCAACTGATTATTGATGACTTTGAGGCCGGTGTACCCTTCAAACAGGATGAATTCAACAACGGCCTCGGCTTTGTCCCGTGGGGAGATAAAGCCGAAAACCTGACCCTCGCGGCACGTCAGCTTGTCCCCTTCTCATCAATGGCGCTGCCGGTTGCCAAAGAGTCTGCCAACACCGTGCTAGCGGTCAACTATGACATCACCGGATGGGGCGGTTTTACCCATGCCTTCGCCGATGGCGACCGCTGGGGCAGCATGGACTGGACAGCCTATAACGCCCTCGGTTTCTGGCTGTACGGTAACAATACCGGTGGCATGCTACAGATTGATATATTCGACAACCGCAATCCGAAGTCAAATGGTGACAGCGCCGAACGTTACTATTATCGCCTTGCCGATGATTACAGCGGTTGGCGGCAGTGGGTCATTCCATTCGCCCTGTTCCAGCGCCGTACCGATTTTCAGCCGGATGGCGCACCCAAAGACGGTCTAGGCTTGGATCAAGTGGCGGGTTATGCCATCGGCTTTCCGGTCGGCGTGGGCATGAACACCGCTTATGTGGATGACTTCGGCCTGACGACCATTGACGATACAACTTCGGCATTGGTGGTTACCGTTGCCGACGACTCGCAGATCACGGTGGATACCAGCATCAACTGGGAATCGCGCCAATGGACGTTGCTCTGGTCGGATGAATTTGATGGTGAAGCCAATACACCCATCAACGCCGAATACTGGACAGCCGAAATCGGCGGCAGTGGTTGGGGCAATAACGAGCTTGAATATCACACCGACCGTATCGAAAATGCCGCCTTAGATGGCAGCGGCAATCTGGCAATCACAGCCCGACAGGAAAACCCCGAAGATTACACCTGTCATTATGGCACGTGCGCCTATACTTCCGCCCGCATCGTCACCAAAGACAAATTCGAGTTTACCTATGGGCGGGTCGAAGCACGGCTCAAGATTCCACACGGTCAGGGCATCTGGCCTGCCTTCTGGATGCTCGGTGGTGACATCGACAAAGTGAGTTGGCCTGCCAGCGGTGAAATCGACATCATGGAAAATGTCGGCAAAGAACCGCGTAACCTCTATGGCACGGTACACGGGCCGGGTTATTCCGGTGGCAACGGAATCGGTGGCAGCTACAACGCCGCTGCCGATTTAGCCGATGATTTCCATGTGTACGCCATTGATTGGGATGCCGATGCTGTGCGCTGGTATATTGACGGTAACCTGTATAACACCTTCACTCCCAACGACCTGAATGGTAAAA
>JBBSBS010000372.1:0-6589 GCA_038251045.1 Aggregatilineales bacterium
GCTGATGATCTTGCCGTTCGTCTGGTTGGTAAGCAGTTCACTCAAGAGTCAGATACAAATTTTTCAATATCCGCCACAATGGATACCTGACCCAATTCGCTGGGATAATTATCTTACTGCGTTGACTGTCAAGCCATTCGGTCTTTATGTTGTGAATACGATGAAGATCGTCTTTTTGAATGTGATTGCAGTCGTGTTTTCTTCGTCAATATGTGCATATGGTTTTGCCCGCATCCGCTTTTGGGGGCGCGATTTCTGGTTCGGTATCGTGCTGGCAACCCTATTTCTGCCGTATGCCATCTTGATTGTGCCGCAGTTCATCATCTTTTCGCGGCTCGGTTGGGTCGATACCATTTTGCCGTTGACGGTTCCGCTTTTCTTCGGGGGCGGAGCCTTTAATATCTTCTTGTTACGCCAATTCTTTCGCAGTATCCCTGAAGAACTGGCTGATGCCGCCCGTATTGATGGCTGTACTGAATTCGGTATCTACTGGCGCATTATGATGCCGCTGGCGAAACCTGCTTTGATTACTGTCGCCATTTTTACATTCTTGAACTCGTGGAATGATTTGCTTGGGCCCGTCATTTATTTACGCTCGCCCAATAACTTCACTGTAGCCGTGGGCTTGGCCTCGTTCCGCAGTTCACTCAGCAACAGTTGGGATCTTCAGCTCGCTGCTTCGACCGCCATGATTATTCCGGTGCTTGTCTTGTTCTTCTTTGCCCAGCGCTACTTCATTAAAGGTGTTGTAATGTCTGGTCTTAAAGGATAATTGACTCAGCTTCTTCAATAACTGCCTTATCTAACCAGTCGATACAACAGTGGAATATCTGTCCCTTGTTGTATCGATTATCACCCGCGACCCTCTCTCATCTTGATGGTTTTGAGCCAATGTAATGAAAATGCCTTTCACAACTAACGTATCAGCTTTGTCCAAATGCCATATTAAATCGAAAGCGCGCGTCACCTTCTATCCACATCACGTAATTGGTGCCCCATACATTATTCAGCAGGTTAAAGTGCATACCATTTTTCGTATTTGGCTGGCGATTATTAAAGTTCAGGAGCGAGGGTTCACCCGGTGCAACCAATGGTGCGTCTAACGTTTCTATCTGCAATTGGTTGGCGCTGTCTTGATAAAAAACACCCGTGTCAACTGCATGTAATTTGCGATTCCCGTTTTTGATGACTTCTAGTGGCGAAATAGCTGTTCCGAGCTTATCCATGCTCCATTTCCCTGTCTTGCTCACCATCGGCTGAAAGGAAAACCATACCGCTTCCGGCAAGCGACTCGCTTGCTTGTCAAACCACTGTAAATCAAAATGAATTTCACTTCGGTCATCTGGAAACTCTACTTGTACGAAAATGGCGTTTGGGCAGCCATATCGGTTCGATGCTTCTTCTTCCATTGTCAATTCTAGTAAAAACATCTGACCATCTGTCGTCTGTTTCATATAAAGATTGGTTAACTGGGGCAGCCAAAAACGACTTTTAGTTCCAGTAAATTCCATCCCCGGCTTAGTATAGTCATCCCACGACCACCCCCGTGTTGATCGCTTGTTGATGATGTAGTGTTTCCAAAAATGGTCATAATCCATCTGTGAAAATGTTTGGTAGCGGAGTAACCCGATCATATGCATTTCTGATGCCCAATTGCGCTGGCTTCGTTTGTCTAATAAATGCTTAATTGCGCCAGTTTGCGCGTCAAAACCAATCTCAAAATGAGAGGTGTCAAAAACTATTGACTTATTTTGTACAACTTCGTAATCGTTTGTATTTGGCTTCTTTGGTCGGATTGCTTGCAGCCGATCTTTTGCTTGTTTCCCAAATACTGAATTGCCCAGCGCCATGACTGCTTCATCGACATAGGCACGCTGTTCTACCCACGAGGACTCAAACTTGCGAAAGACTTCAGTCGCCCGTGCCGTCTGAAAAGCCGCTTGCTCATAGTGGGTATAATCCTTTAGATAAACCTTTTCGTCCATTCCCCATGTGTGTTCTGGGATCAGCAATATCTTACGACTGAATGCAGCTAGTTTTTGATCGTCGATATTAATCAATCCGGTATCCAACCAATGTCGTCGGAGTCGGGTAAGTTCTCGGTAGCGGCTCACTTTTTCAGGGTCACTACCCACACCATGAATCCACGTATCGCCTAATTCTTGCTGGACAACAGGTAATTCTAATTGTGCATCGACTAAGTGGCTGGCAAACGCATCCAGCGTTGAGCCAATGATTTGTGCTTCCGGGAATTGTCGTCTCATTTTAGTGAATATTTTCTGCACTTCGTCTAGTGATTGCGCACCGTGATTGTCATTGGTGTGGGCAAACGCCAGTGTATGTGCCAGCCCCGGAATCCGTATTAAACCGCCGTAGCCACCTTTTTGATACATCACCACCACACTCGTATCACTACCTGTATCGCGCCAAAGAAATGTAGGTGGCACATCCGGTGGGGTAGAAGCTTCATTTACGCCGATATGCAAGAACCGAATCCCCGCTTCGGATAACAATGGCACAATTCCGCGTGTATGACCGGGTACATCGGTCATCTTGGCGGCGATAGTCGTTTTCCCAAAGCGTTTATCCAGTTGCTGTGAGAGACTTAACCCGTACTTGAATAATGATGCATCCATCAATTCGGAATGTGTCGTAAATGGCAGTCCATGCCAGCGAATATCACCAGATTCGATGGCATTTTCAAGTGCCTTACGTTGTTTTGGGGTTCCCTGTTCGAGATATTCGTAAATCAACCATGAACCTGTCGTCCAGATAAAGCGGTCTGAACTGCCAAGTCCTTTGAGCTTGTTCGCTGTTTCGATTGCCGAAGGGATGAATGTGTCAAAATAGGTCTGGGCGACATTTTGCGCTAAACCCGTAAAGCCAATATCCAGATGAGTCTTGAAAATAAGGTGAATGATTTCGGTTTTGATTGACATAGTATTCAACTCTTTATTTTATGGCGCTGTAGGGCTGTTGTGTAAGCCTCTTCTCAACTATATTTTAACACGCGCACGGATAATTATGGGTCAATTGCGACACTTATCATCACCGGAATTTGTTGATGACTATGACTATTCTTGTAGAGGCAGTGTGTCACTCATTTACATAATTTTTCGTTTCGTTTCACTTTATTGACATCCTTCATGTATAGGCTATCATCGATTATTAATAATTGATTATGGAGTCTCTTTGAATTTAGATGGACGCTTCTATACCGCAGATCCCCCCGCGACCCACAAAAGTTGCGTCCTTGTCCGATCAAGTCTACGAACAATTGCGTAGTGCAATTATTCATGCGGAACTTGCTCCGGGCGAGAAATTAGTCGAACTTGATATAGCTGCACAGATGGGAACCAGTCAGGGTCCCGTCCGAGAAGCGCTGCAACGTTTAGAACGAGATGGACTCGTAGAACGCCAAGCGCGAAGTGCAACTTATGTCAGCAGTATGTTGATTGATGAGATGTACGAGTTGTTTTCTGTGCGCAGTCTAATCGAAGGCTTTGCAATTCGTCGTGCTGCACAAAAGATTACGTCTGATCAATGCGATTATTTAGAAAACTTGATTCGGGAAATGGAGCAGGCGGGTAGGCGAGAAGACATGATTACGCTTGCTGAGTATGATATGAGGTTTCATCGCTACATCGTTGAATCTGGGGGTAGTGTCGGGTTGCTCCGTGTCTGGACACCCCTTTCCAGCCAAATTCAGAGGTTCGTGGTGCAGTCTCATCCCCATCATTACTCCGATCTGGTCGAAATCGGAACACGACACCAACCCATTGTTGCGGCACTCCGTCAACATGATAGCCAGGGAGCAGCTCGTGCTGTTCAGGAACACATAATGCTCATTTGGCCGAAACTTAATTTTTGAAGGTTGTATAGCTTGGCTGACCAATTATCCACAGTATCGAAAATACATCGCCGTCATGCCTGTGGTTACCCCGATTGGAGGGTGATAGACCTTCCAGCAGATGCGGGTTGCGTGTGTCTGGGACACAAATAAATTGACCTGTATCTTCGTTAATTAGTGATAGCGTTGGAAGAAAGGAGCATCTGTTAAACAACGCGTCCTGTTTACAAAATTCAATTTAAGGAGACAGAAATTATGAGCAAGAAGCTAAGTCGTAGAGAATTTCTCCGTACAGCCGCTGGTACTGGTGCGACCCTGTTTGCCGCGAGTCAAGGGGTCGCTTTTGCGCAGGATCCGACTGCCACACCTGCTCCATTGCCCTCAGGTGCTGCTGGGAAGCTGACTGTTATTCAAAAAACTGAATACTTCCCCGAAGCCCAACAGCTGATTCACGATAACATCCTCAAATTTGCCGCGGACAAAGGTGTCGAAATTGACCTTTCGACAGCTAACCCTGAGTTGTTTGGTGACTTTACAGCAAAGATGTTGGCGGCAGTGCAGGCCGGCAACCCGCCTGATCTGGGTTATCACACCTTAAGCGTTCCGCAAATGTATTCGCTGGACATCGTTGAAGATGTTTCTGATGTGGTGGAAGAACTAATCAGCAAGCATGGGGCAGTTGTACCTGTGGTTGCCGAGTTCAACGCCAAGATTGATGGCAAGTGGTGGGCCGTGCCATTCAGTTGTAATGCCGCTGGCTGGTATGCTCGCAAAGATATTTTTGAGGCTGCCGGTATTGATGCATCAACCCTCGACACGTGGGATAAACGGCGTGATGCTTGCTTGGCTGTCTCGAATGCCGACAATAAGATGTGGGGCTGGGGCATGACCATCAACAAGAGTGGTGACGGTCATGGTCTGATTACCGGTCTAATCCAAGCGTTTGGTGGCGCCTATGTTGACGAGACCGGCTTGAAAGTGGTCTTCAACTCACCTGAGACCGTCGCGGCTGTAGAGTGGTTGAAAGAAACCTACACCAGCGACAAATATAAGCCTATGCTTCCGCCCGGTGTCGAAAGTTGGACCGACACGAGCAACAACGAAGCATATCTGGCGGGCACAATTGCGTTGACAAATAATCAACCGAGCGTTTATGCCAAGGCCAAGGCCGATAAGAATCCAGTGTTTGAAAATACGCTTGTGTTGCATCCGCCCAAGACATTGGATGGACGTTTATTGGAAGGCGGTAATATTTTCTGGCTGACCATCTTCAAGGGCGCCAAAAATGTTGAGCTCGCTAAGGAATTGATCCTCGACATGATTGATCCGGCGAACTTCCTGCCTGTATCCAAATTGGGCGGTGGTTTGAACATGCCCAGTTACAAGAATCTGTGGACGGATGATATTACGGCGGTTGACCCCAACTTCGTCACCTTCCGCGATATGTTGTTTAACCCGGATCTTTACTTCGGAGATTCGCATCCTGCCAAGCCAAACGCCTTGGTGGCTGCGATCATTGCGGCGGGCATCCCCAGCCAGATGATGGCAAATGTCACCACGGGTGCCATGAGTTCTGCTGATGCGGTTAAGGATGCGCACGACAAAATCGTGCAAATCTTTGAAGAGGGCGGCGTTCCCCAAAGCTAAGATCGCTTTATCAATTGAGAGGGTGTACCGTTCACCCTCTCTACCTTCAAACTACCCATCTACTTGATGTGGTCATCAGCTGTAAGTGACACTAATAGGTGTCACAACGGAAAGAGGCAGACTTATGCAAAAACCAGTGGGGTTGAATACAGCATCGTCCGTAATTCAGCCCTCCACCACTAAACGTAGTAGGCGCTTCGAAGCGATTTTAGGACGCGATTGGAAGATAGCCCTCATATTTATTCTGCCACTTGTTGTGATCATGGCAGGATTAATTCTTTGGCCGTTTATTAATGCTATTCTGCTTAGCTTGACCGTTCGCTCGTTTGTCACGCGAAAAGAAGAATATGTAGGTTTGGCGAATTATGCCCGTTTATTACATGATAGTGATTTTCTTAGCGCAGTTACCAATACGATAGTTTTTACGGTTGCGTCCTTATGTGTCAAATTTGTGGTCGGGATGGCAATCGCGCTTTTACTCAACAGTAAATTGGTTTTCCGAAGCGTATTGACCGGTCTTATGTTACTGCCGTGGATCGTCCCAGAGGTAGTAACGGCGTTGACATGGCGCAGCATTTACGATCCCATATTTGGTGGCTTAAATCCAATTTTAATGCAGCTTGGGCTTATTAACCGTCCGGTAGCATGGCTTGCCGAACCAGGACTGGCAATGGCAAGTGTCATCGCAGTAAATGTATGGAAAGGTATTCCTTTTTATACGATTTTGCTTCTTGCCGGTCTCAAAGCCATTGATCGCGAGCAACTTGAAGCTGCCGAAGTAGACGGAGCAGGTGTAGTTCAACGATTTAGACATATTACGTTGCCCGGCCTACGATATGTCATCATCGTAACCGTATTGCTTTCTTTCATCTCGACTTTTAACACCTTTGGCCTCGTTTACCTCATGACCGGAGGTGGGCCGGGCGGTGCGACAAGGCTATTCTCAATTCTGGCTTACGAAAAAGGGCGTTTAGCGTGTTCGACCCGCCGCCGCTCCAGCCCCAGATGCCGACTCGCGAGAGGTCGATATACGATTTCATGCGGGCGAGTGCCTGCATTCCTTCGGCTTGTTCGTCGGTGGACAGTGGCCCC
>JBBSBS010000373.1:0-6568 GCA_038251045.1 Aggregatilineales bacterium
GGTGGTTATTCGCGTGAATTTCGGATAACGGCGTACATGGATATCGTTAGGGGATGGTCTATAACCATCCCAGAAATTTTCCTCAAGTTTGTTATCCTTGGTTGACGGTTGTGACAAAGCAGCACACGAGCGAATGAAGTTCATTTTAGGAAGGTTATTTTCATAGTATGACTACGCCACGCCCAGAATATCCTCGTCCAGAATTCCAACGCAGCCAATGGCTGAACCTGAATGGTGCGTGGGAATTTGATTTTGATGATGCCAACGCTGGGTTAGCCCAGAAGTGGCAAGATGCACATGACTTTTCGCAAACGATTCACGTTCCGTTTGCTTATCAGGCGAAACTGAGCGGCATCGGCACGAATGACATCCATGATATTGTGTGGTACCGGCGGGCGTTCAGTATTCCGGCGGCATGGGGCAAGCAGCGGGTACAGTTGAACTTCGAGGCGGTTGATTACCGCGCATGGGTATGGGTCAACGGGATTATGGCGGCTTTCCATGAAGGCGGGCATACGCCGTTTAGTGTGGATGTTACTGATTTTCTGAACGGCGGCGATAATACGCTGGTGGTACGTGCCGAGGACATCACTACGGATAAGGGGCAGCCACGCGGTAAACAATTCTGGGAACGGGAATCGGCGCGTATTTTTTACACGCGGACGACCGGAATCTGGCAGACAGTGTGGTTGGAACCGGTGACGAATTTGCATCTGGATCATGTCAAGCTCACGCCGCTGGTGGACAGCGCCAGCCTTGAGGTCGAATACGATATGCTGGGCGATATCAGCAGCGATTACCAGATCGAAACGCGCGTGAGCTTTGGCGGTCAGATTATCGCAAGTGACCGCTTTTTGTTTGACAGCAGCGTGAAGGATGACTCGTGGAGCGGCAACCTGCGGCTGATCAAACGGTCTATTTCACTGGCGGGTAACGCGCTGAATTTATGGAGTCCTGAAACGCCACATTTATATGATGTGGTGGTGAGCATCAGCCAAAACGGCAGCGTGATTGATGAGGTGCAGAGTTATTTTGGTTTGCGGACGGTTACGTTGGAAAATGGCAAGGTGCTGCTGAACGGCAAACCTTATTACCTGAAAATGGTTCTCGACCAAGGGTATAACCCGGATGGTATCCTGACGTTCCCTTCGGACGAATACATCCAGAAGGACATCGAACTGACGAAGGCGATGGGTTTTAACGGGGCGCGTAAACATCAGAAAATTGAAGAGCGGCGGTTACTCTATTGGGCAGACCGGATGGGGCTGATCCTGTGGGGTGAGATGGTGAACTGCTATATCTATACCGAAACGGCTATCCAGCGGATTGCGGCGGAATGGCAGGCAGCAGTACGCCGTGATTATAACCATCCGTCGATCATCGCGTGGACACCGATGAACGAAAGCTGGGGTGTGCCGGGGTTGATGCGCGATCCACGCCAAGCGCAGCATCTGGTGTCGTTATATGCGCTGACCAAGTCGATTGACCCGCTGCGTCCGGTGATTTCGAATGATGGTTGGGAACACGCCAAGACTGATCTGGTGACGATCCATGATTATGAGGGTAACGGGGATGTGATTAAGCAACGGTATGAGTCGCTTGATTCGACGTTGACTGCCAAGCCAGCCAATCTTGACATTAACCTGCCGGGTTATCCGTATGAAGGCCAGCCGATACTGCTGACCGAGTTTGGTGGCATCGGCTACCGCAAAGATGAGCACGCGGGATGGGGATATACGAATGCCAGTGATGATGAGGACTTCATCGAACGTTACAAGGCGGTGATTGACGCGACTTATGCGTCACCGGTTATTCATGGTTTTTGCTATACACAACTGACGGATGTGGAGCAGGAAATCAACGGTTTGCTGACGTATGATCGCAAGCCTAAAGTGGCATTGGAAATTATCAAGCAGATTAATGACCAAATGCCGACGACTCAATAACGATTGCTAAGGGAGTATCTAACATGAAAACAATCCAGCTCGGTTCAAGTCAATTACAGGTGAGTGCGCTGGGTTTGGGTGCGATGTATCTGGGTACACGCAGCGATGCTCAGTCATCATTTCAACTGCTGGATGAATATGTGGCGGCAGGCGGTAACTTCATTGATAGCGCCAATATTTATGCGCACTGGATCACAGGATTTAAGGGCGGCGAGAGTGAAACGGTGCTGGGTGAGTGGCTGCGGAAGCGTGGCAACCGATCTCAGGTGGTGATCGCCAGCAAGGTTGGTTTTCCGTACCAAGATGTCAAGCAAGAACTCTCGGCGCGGACGGTTGAGGAAGAGTGCAATAAGAGCCTGAAGCGGTTAGGCATCGACACGATTGATGTGTACTACGCGCATGTGGATGATTACACCACGCCGATGGAAGAAACGTTGGAAGCCTTCGATAAGCTGGTGAAGGCGGGAAAGGTGCGATTCATCGCGGGTAGTAATTACCGCGCATGGCGGTTGGAGCAGGCACAGAAACTAAGCCAAGCGAATGGTTGGGCACAGTTTTGCTGTGTGCAGCAGCGGCATAGTTACCTGCGGGTGCAGGCTGGTGGCAGCACCGCGCCACAGGTGGCTTCTAACGAAGACCTGTTTGATTATTCGCGTTACTATCAGTTCCCGATTGTGGCCTATTCGATTTTGTTGGGCGGCGCGTATACCCATGCGGATCGTCCGATTCCGGCGGAGTACGCGGGTGCGGATACGGATGCACGGTTGGCGATGCTCAAGACGGTTGCCGCCGAAACAGGCGCGACGGTTAATCAGGTGGTGATCGCGTGGATGCTGCACAGTGATTATCCGGTGATTCCGTTGATTGCTGCCAGCACCCATGAACAGTTAAAGGAAAATCTGGACGCGCTGGACATCACGCTCTCGGCAGAGCAGATGCAGCGCTTGGACACTGCGAAGGCAGGCGCGTAACGGGGCTGAGGCTGATCGACATCTGCAAAAATTAAAGTGTGAGGGAACGTTATTATGAAGATCAACCGCCGCCAATTTCTTCGTTCGGCTGCTCTGTTGGGATTTAGCAACGCGTTTATACAATCCACATTTGCACAGGACGCGACAGCAACGACCTCCGGCGAAGGGGATGCATTGGAACTGACAGGCGATGTGCGCTACGTCCATGATCCGGTCATCATCAAGCAGGATGATACTTATTATGTGTTCTGTACAGGGGCGCGTGTTCCGGTGCGTTCGTCCACGGATTTGCACGAGTGGAAGCGCGTCAAACCCAGTGCCATTCTAGAAACTCCGGCGTGGGCAATTGAATATGTGCCGAAAGTGACCGATTTATGGGCACCGGATATTTCTTTCTATAACGACAGGTATCAGCTGTATTATTCGGCATCTACGTTTGGGTCTAACCATTCGTGCATCGGTTTGATGACCAACACGACGCTCAATGCCGAAGATGAAGCCTACAACTGGGAAGATCAGGGGATGGTGATTGCGTCGGACAATCCGAATTCGTACAACTGCATCGACCCCAATTTTGTGCTTGATGAAGAGGGTGAGGCGTGGTTGGCGTTCGGGAGCTTCTGGACGGGAATCAAGATGCGGCGGTTGGACAAGGCCACGGGGAAGTTATCCGAGGATGACACGAAGTTGTATGCACTGGCGCAGCGCTTTGTCAATTCGGGGGCGATTGAGGGGCCGTTCATCTATCACAAAGGTGATTACTATTATCTTTTTGTATCGTTCGACTCGTGCTGCCAAGGAACCGACAGTACGTATCACGTCATGGTGGGGCGATCAGAAAAGGTTACTGGCCCGTACGTTGACCGCGACGGCACGGAGATGATGAAGGGCGGCGGCACACAGGTGACGTTCCCGACGAACCGCTGGCGAGGCCCCGGTCATAACGCGATTTTTCAGGAGAACGGTCAAGACTATATCGTCTATCATTCTTATGATGCGCAGAGCGGCGGGATACCTACCCTGCGGATTGTGCCGCTGCAATGGGATCAAGATGGGTGGCCTTTCACAACCAGCACATGAGTCAAGAGCGTTTGTTAGGCAGCAGTTCAATTGCGTTCAAAATTCTGATCTAAGGACGACGTTATTATGATTAACCTTAAACAGTTTGAAGTCTGGTTTCTGACGGGCAGCCAGCATTTGTACGGCGCAGAGGCGATTGCTCAGGTGGGGCAACATTCACAGACGATTGTGCAAGCGCTGGACAATGTGGCGGTTATCCCTACGAAGATTGTGTATAAGCCGGTGCTGACAACCGCCGAAGAAATTCATGCGGTGTGCCTTGAGGCCAACGCCGCGCCGAACTGCGTGGGGGTGATTACATGGATGCACACCTTCTCGCCGTCGCGTAACTGGATCGCGGGATTGGCTGCGCTCAAAAAGCCGATTGCCCATTTGCATACACAGTTCAATCAGGACATTCCGTGGGCCGATATTGATATGGACTTCATGAACCTGAACCAGTCGGCACACGGCGACCGCGAGTTCGGCTTCATCATGAGCCGGATGCGCCTGAACCGTAAAGTGGTGGTGGGTCACTGGCAAGATCCGGAGGTTCATGCACGGCTGGCGGTATGGGCGCGGGCGGCCTGCGCGTGGCACGATGCACAGAATGGGAAGATTGCCCGTTTTGGCGACAACATGCGCTCGGTCGCGGTGACCGAGGGCGATAAAGTAGAAGCACAGCTTAAGCTGGGTTACGCGGTGCATGGTTACGGCATCGGTGATCTGGTGGATCAGGTGCAGGCGGTCAGCGACAGTGAGATTACCGCGCTGGTACAGACCTATGAACAGGAGTACACGCTGGCGGCTGATTTGAAAACCGGCGGGGCGCGTCACAGTTCGATACGCGAGGCGGCACGGATTGAACTTGGTCTGCGGCGCTTTTTGGAAGCGGGTAACTTCAAAGGGTTCACGACCACATTTGAAGATTTACACGGGATGGCGCAGCTGCCCGGATTGGCGGTGCAGCGGTTGATGGCGGATGGCTACGGCTTCGGTGGTGAGGGTGACTGGAAAACGGCGCTGCTGCTGCGGGCGATGAAGGTCATGAGCAGCGGGCTGGCAGGCGGTACGTCGTTCATGGAGGACTACACCTATCATCTTAATCCGGCAGGCATGAAGGTGCTGGGTTCGCATATGCTGGAAGTCTGCCCGACGATTGCCGAAGGAAAGCCGAGTCTGGAAGTGCATCCGCTGGGGATTGGCGGCAAGGCTGATCCGGCGCGGTTGGTCTTTAATGTGCCTGCGGGTGCGGCGATCAATGCCTCGATTATTGATATGGGTAACCGTTTCCGTATTCTGATTAATGATGTTGATGTCGTGCCGCCGGAAGCACCGCTGCCGAAGCTGCCAGTTGCGCGAGCGCTGTGGATTCCGAAGCCGGATTTCAAGGCCGGACTGGCGGCATGGATTTATGCAGGCGGGGCGCACCATACGGTTTTCAGCCAAGCGATTGATGCCGAGTATGTAGCCGATTTCGCAGAGATGGCGGACATCGAGTGTGTACGAATCGACGCGGATACACGGATACCCGACTTCAAGAATGAACTGCGCTGGAATGAGGTGTATTACGGGTTGAAGGGTATGTCGGGGTAAGAAGAGAGAATGCGCGGGGAGGGCTTGCCAGCGGCAAGCCCCTACACGGCAGAACCTACACGGCGGAAGCATAAAGAGGGCGCACAGCCAGCCGTGCGCTCCTAGGCAGATGCCCGTTCACATGTGGCAGAATTTGAGGCCACGTTCTGGCAAATTCCACCTGAGTGTTCATCAAAATTAGATTAAAGGCCACGTCTTATGAAGAAGATTTATTTAATGACGACTCTTTCAAGGTTGGGTGTGTTACTGGCGGCGGGGATGATTTTGGGTGCGGTGTACGCGTCTGCTGCTGCGCAATCAGGGGATGAGCGGTTTCATAATCCGCTGAACACGGTTGAAGGGGCTGACCCGTGGCTGACGTACTATGAGGGTTATTATTACCTGACGACCACGACCGGTGTATCCCATCTTTATATGCAGAAATCGGAGACACTGGCGGGATTAAAGATCGCCAAGCCGGAAACCATTTACAGCGAGACTGACGCGAGCCGCTGCTGCAATATGTGGGCTCCGGAGTTTCATTTGCTGGACGGGCCGGACGGGAAGCATTGGTATTATTATTACACGGCTGGCACACTGGGGACGTTTGATAACCAGCGCAGCTATGTGTTGGAAAGTGCCGGAACCGACCCGATGGGGCCGTACACCTATAAAGGGCGAATTTATGATGCGGCTAATGATGGATGGTCGATTGACGGCAGTATTTTGGAACTGAACGACAGGTTGTATTTTCTGTTTTCGTCGTGGGTTGGCGAGTATCAATCGTTGTTTATTGCGCCGATGAGCAATCCGTGGACGATCAGTGGTCAGCGGGTGCTGATTTCCCAATCCGAATACGCTTGGGAAAAGAGCGGGTTATGGGTGAATGAAGGGCCGGTCGCGCTGCAACATGATGGCAAAACGTTCATCATTTATTCGGCAAGTTACTGCGCGACAGCCGACTATAAGCTGGGGATGCTGACCTACAATGGCGGTGATGTGTTGAGCGGGGATTCA
>JBBSBS010000374.1:0-6563 GCA_038251045.1 Aggregatilineales bacterium
GATATACCCGTGAAGAGTTAATGAAACTGGCACGTATTGCCCGTCTTGGATCACAGGGCATTACCCGCCGTGAATTTACCCGTACGACGAACCAGAACCAGATACTCTATCTTGAAGAAATTGGTTCGCCCGTCATCGACGAGGCTAACCATGTCGTAGGTCGGTTGATGGTGCTGCGGGATATTACCGAAGAAAAGAAACTTGAAGAGTACCGCAACGAAATAACAGGCATGGCGGTTCACGATTTACGTGCCCCAATCAGTGCCATCATCAATGCCTTACAAATAGCTGCTGAACGGATTGATACACCCAACGGCATTCCGGTTGTCAAACGTACCATTGAAATGGGACTGAGCAATGCTGACGATATGTTGACACAGGTCAATACACTGCTCGACATCCGCAAAGGCCGCGAGATGACGTTGGAACGCCTGCCCACTGATATTGAGGAAGTCATTGAACTGGCACGCCTGCGTTTGATGAGTTCTGCCGATAAAGCCAACATCACGGTTGAAGTCATCGCGCAATCCGAACTGCCGACAGTTGATATAGACCCCACCAAAATTGGTCGGGTATTCCAAAATTTGATTGACAACGCCATTCGGTTTACCCCTGCCGGGAAATCTATACGCATTTCAGTCGATTACTGGGGAGCCAGAGGGAAATTATTGATTCGCGTGGCAGATAGCGGGCCGGGCATCCCCGAAAAAGAACGCAGCAAAGTATTTGACCAGTACTGGCAAAGCAAGCACAACCGACCACTGCGTGGTGGCAAAGGCACCGGTATCGGTCTGGCCTTTTGCAAGCTGGTGCTGGAAGCCCACGGCGAACGCATCTGGGTTGAACCTATTAGCCCACTCTCCGGGGCGTGTTTCGCTTTTACCTTACCGGTCACCACCTAGCTTCTATCCGTCGCGGCGTGTTCCCGACTGCATTTTGTAAACAGCATAATCCTTTATCACTATGCCCAACATTCTTGGTGTATCATTAATGAAGAATGCATATTTTGATGTTTGTTTACGTTTACCTTATGTAGATGGAGTTCGATGTGCTCGCAACAAAAGAAACAATTTTGTACATCGAAGATGACCCTGCCAGCCGTGCACTGGTAGAACGTGCCCTTAGCCACGAAGGCTACCATGTTCTGGTTGCCGAGCGCGGGCTGGATGGTATTGATATTGCCCGTCGGGAATGCCCCGATATGATTCTGACGGATATTAACTTACCAGACATCAGTGGGCGTGAAATTACCACTACTTTACGCCGTGACGTGCGTTTCAAAACCACACCGATAGTCGCGCTTACGGCGCAGGGGTATGGTGAAAATCAGGCGATGACGATGGCTGCTGGTGTGACGGGTTACCTCGCTAAACCGGTTGATATTGAGCTGCTGGTTGAACGGGTTAATTTTTACCTGCACGGCGGACACGACAAGATCGATGCTGCCTCGTTGTCTGAGGCTCAAACCAAATATATACAGGAAATTGTCGGACGGTTGGAAACACGGGTGCGCGAGCTTGAAGCGAGCAATAACGCACTTAAACGTCTGGACAAAATGAAAGACTCGTTCATCGAAATTACCGCCCATGAACTGCGGACACCTCTCACGTTAGTTGCCGGATACAGCCGTCTCATGAACGACATCCCATCCATTAAAGAAACCATCGCTAACGACGAAAATTCCCGTACCATGATTCAAGGGTTAAACGATGGTATTAAACGGATGCAGGGTATCATCAACGAAGTCGTGACCATCAGCCGGATTATGACCAACCAGATCGACATTTCCATCGGCCCGATTAACCCGGCGCTGATCGTCGAGAAGATCGTCAACAACCTGCAAGAAACGCTCAAAGTGCGCCCGATAAACATCCATTTTGACCGCACAACATGGCCCCAAAAGATGCGTGGTGACGGCGACATGCTGATGCTGATGCTCAACAATTTGATCGCCAACGCGATTAAATACACACCGGATGGTGGTCATGTGTATTTGACAGCAACCGCCGACGACCAGTATATCCGCATCAGCATTAAAGACACGGGCATTGGTGTGGCGAGCGATGAGCACGAGCGTATCTTCGAACGCTTCCATACGGCTGGCGATACCCGTTTGCATTCCACCAGCAAGATCGCCTTTCGTGGCGGGGGGATGGGGCTGGGTTTGGCGGTTGCCAAAGGCATTATTGAAGCCCACAGCGGGCGCATCTGGGTAGAAAGCCCGGGCTTTGACCCAGACAAATTGCCGGGCAGTGAATTTATCGTTCAGATGCCGGTGGCGACTGCTTTTCGCACACCGCACAAATTCTAACCGATTCCTAACCGTATAGTGCGTTATAATCGTGAACGTCTGCGCGAATAAATTATTGAATCACTTCTCATTCATCTAATCAAGGATTTGACCCGTCATGCGTCAGAACGCGCGTGGAGTCGTTGCAGGATTGCTCACCCCGGTGTTTCTGGGTATGGCTCCCATCTTTGGGAAGCTGGCGATTAATGCCGGAGCCGATTCGTTTACGGTGGCGGCGTGGCGTACGGTGATTGCCGTGGCGTTCTTATGGATTCTGTACCTGCTGTTTGCGCGCAAGTTCATTTACATCTATCCCGCCGGATTGCTGGGCTGCGTGGTGATTGGTGTGGTGAACGGCATTGGTTCGCTGTTTTACTACGGCGGGTTGGGGTCATTGGATGCCTCGCAGGCGCAGCTTCTGAACGGTATGTATCTGATTTTCGCGGTACTGCTGACCCGCATGAGCGGCGAAAAGATGGACAGCCGCTTGATTATCCGCGTGGGGTTGGCGATGATCGCGCTGGTGATCATCACCGGATTTAGCAGTAAACAGGTCAATTGGCTGGGTGTGGGTTTGATGCTGGCAAACGCGATTATGTTCGCGGGTACGGTCATCCTGAGCCAATATGTGTTGTACGAAATGCCCGCGCCAACCGTTACCCTGTATATTCTGACGACGATGGCAGTGGTGGTGGCGATGGTGTGGGTGGCGGTCGGCAAGCCGATGAACGCGGTCACTATTCAGATCGCACTACCGCCGATTATCGCGCTGGGGGTGACGACAGCTATTTCGCGGTTGGCCTTATTCTCCGGCGTGAAGTTATTCGGCAGCTTGCAAACGGCGGTGCTGGCGCTGACCGAAATCGGCGTGGGTTTGACGCTGGCTTTCTTCGTACTGGGGGATCGCTTGACCCCGCCACAGGTGGTGGGCATCGGTTTCCTCGCGGCGAGTATATTGTTGATCCGCCCGCGCGATCTTTCGCCACGCGGTATTAACCCGAATATGTTGGTGTCGAATATTGCCGATTTACAGTTCCAGTGGATCGCTTTCGACCAAGCATTTGGTAAACAGAACGCCGAGGTTGATGAGGCTCAGAAGACGCTGCCCAAATTGACGACGGTAGAGATGCACATGATCCGCGATATGATGGGCGCGGGGAGAAGCCCGGTGAAACCGTTTTCGGCTAACAAGGATGATTACGGGCATGTATCGAAGGGCAAGATGGACACGAACGATAAGCTATAAGATTTGGTCATGAGTCGTCAGTCTCCGGTCGTCAGTCAAGATAAATGCCGAAGGGGTATGAGAGTGCCCCTTTTTGATTCGGAAAATTCAGTGGTGCAGTTTTGTGTCGTCGTCGTCGTCGTCGGAAACGACACAAATGTTGTTGTTGTTGTTGCTGTTGTTGAGAAAGTCGCAAATGTCGTCACAGTCGTCAGCCAACAGGTTACAGTCAAAACAAGCGGCACAGGCGGCAGAGCATTTTGTGCACATTGTGCGCAGGTGGCGGGTTGTTAAGGTGCGTGGGTGGGCAATTCGGGAGGACAGCCATCCACCCCTACAAGTCACCCTACAGGATAGTATAGGGCAGATGGGTGGCTTAAGGGTGACAAAATGGTAGAACATTTGGTAACCGTTAAGGGAAGTCGGCGCTAACCATTGCGAGGGAGCGCGATTGTTAAGCGGGTTGGTGGAGGGTTGGAATTCGGTAGAGCAGGTTTGGGAATTCTAACGATGGGTGTCCAGTAAGCCTGCAAAGACAGGTGTGAATATATCGGGAGAGTATAGATAACTATGAATAAGTATGACGAAGCCTTGGCGCTTCGCTATCATTTCAATTTGGGAATGAGGGTCGTCGTCGGAGGCAGGGAGGGGAATGATTCATTAGGGATTGTGATCTAAAATGTCGTGTCTGCCAATATTGCGGAATACACAAATCTGCTCGTTGGAATCGGGGTCAACCTGAAATTCAAATGTAAATCGGTAGAAATCGTCTACACGTCCTTCCCAGATATTTTTGTGACCCTTCATTTTCTTAACACCCAGAGACGGGTGTTGGGTGTTTTCTTTGGAATAGTGTAAAAATCTTGGGGAGTTTTTTCTTGATGGGCTTGGGTAAGTCATTAACCGCTTTTTTGAATTGTGCTGTGCGCTGATATTTCATTCATCATCGCTCATCAAGTCCGAAATCAGATCATCCATTGTATTAAAGGTTTTGACATGCCCAGCAGCGATGTCATTATCGGCTTCTCGCTCTGCGGTTTGCCACTGCTGCGTCCAAAAGTATGCTTGGTCGGGATCGCGTTCAGCGTCTATTTCAAATAACGCTAACAGGTAATCGTCAGGCGCTTCGTAACCTCGCTCGCGGGCAACCTTTTCTATGCGTTGGCGCTGCTCATGGGTTATATGTAAGACTAAATCGCTCATGGTTCGTCCTCAATTTCAGAACTATTTCCACAATTCCAGTATACATCAAGCTAACAGTGAAAGCACCTCGCCTATCTCAGCCTAACGAACGTGGAAGAGCCTGTGTAACGTAGGCTCTAGGCAGATAAACCATCACGCGGGTGAATTTGACTGACTACCCGATCACCTGCCGCAGCGTGGCTTCATCCACATTGCCGCCGCTGATGACCACCGCCGTTGGGCGATCATCCAGCGGGATGATGCCGTTCAGCAGGGCAGCGATGCCCACCGCGCCACCGCCTTCCACAATCCAACCGGCGTTGACCATCATCCAGTGCATGGCGTGTGAAATCTGGTCTTCGGCAACCAATTCGCAGCGGTCAACCACCTGTTTGGAAAGCGCAAAGGTGATCGAGCCGACCTCAATTTCGCCTGATAGGGCTTCCGCCAGTGTGTCCCAGATTTGTGGCAGATGCCCGCCATGCAGCCAGTTATAAAGGGCGGGTGCGGATAGGGCGTTGACACCGATGACCTCAATCGCCGCGCTGCTGCTTTTGATCGCCAGCCCGACACCCGAAATCAAGCCGCAGCCGCTGGCTGGCACGATGACCCGTTCGACTTCCGGCAGATCGTCCAGTATTTCCAAGCCGATAGTGCCTGCTCCCGCTACCACTTTTTCATCGTTATATGGGGACACAAACGTCTTGCCTTCGGCTTGCTCCAAGCGGCGGCCTTCCAGTTCGGTTTCATCGTAGTTGGAGCCGAATAACACCACCTCCGCGCCGTAACGCCGCACGCCGTCTACTTTGCGCTTGGGGGTGTGCATCGGCATTAGAATTTGAGCGGGTAACCCTAGCAGATGAGCGGCATAGGCTACGCCCTGCGCGTGGTTGCCGGATGAAGCCGTGACGATGCCACGTGCCCGTGCCGCCGCATCCAGTGAGAGCATGGCATTCAGCGCCCCGCGAATTTTGAAGGAGTGGGTGCGGTTGGCATTTTCGAGCTTCAGCCAGACATTCGCGCCAAGCTGGGGCACATGCTCAAAGGGAGTCGGGCGCAAATAACCTGCCAGCCGTTCGCGTGCAGCCAGAATATCCGAGGCTGTTACCATATTTAACGTGTCCTTTCAGGGGTTGATGTTTTGTGCCAGCATATAACTGCGCTGGCTGGGATGTTCTTCGGTGTAAGGGGCGCGTTCGCTGGTTTGCTTGAGGGTGAAGCCCGCCGCATCCAGATAGCCGCGCATCTCACTGGTTTGGAAGTAGGTGAAGTCCAGCGAAACCGGCTGCTCGAAAAATGCGTCGACGTGCTGCACGATATCACCAATGTGGAAAGCCAGCAGCAGCCAACCGTCCGGCTTCAATACCCGCCGGAATTCTCGCAGTACGCCGGTGACATCCGCACGCGGAATGTGGATGACCGAGTAGAAGGCGGTGATGCCTGCCAGCGTATCATCCGCAAAGGGCAGCGCCCGCATATCGGCCTGCTCAAAGCGTATTTTAGGATAAAGCTGCCGCGCTTGATCTACCATTTTGGGTGATAGATCAACACCCAGCGCGTCCGCACCTTGCCCGTGGAGATGAGCGGCAATCTGCCCCGGCCCACAGCCAATGTCGCAGACCTGACCATTTCCGCTGACCAATTCGGCAAAAAAGTTAAGCAGGTGACGGTCAAACGGTTTGTAATCCAGCTCGTGTATGAAGCGTTCGGCGTACTGCGCGGCGACGCGGTCGTAACCCATTTGGGTGTCATCTGCCATGCTTACAACTCTCTCAATGCACTCACGAAAGCCGAATCATAGACTTCGCGCACCACCACATCCAATACCTGCGGTGAGTCGCCCTCACTGCTCACGGTTGCCAAACC
>JBBSBS010000375.1:0-6556 GCA_038251045.1 Aggregatilineales bacterium
ATCCCACCATTTGGTCGAGTAATCTATACCCTCCCAATCCACCCACAATTGATGCTTTTGTTCCTCTAACGCATTGAACAGGCGGCGTACAAAATCCGTGTCCTTACGTGAATACGAAATAAAAACATCTTTCATAGATTTTAACCTAATAGTTTATGTTGATTGTAATCCTAGCCTAGTCGCCTCCCATGCGCTAATCAGCCTTAAAATCATTTGCAATATCATCACACAACATATGACCACTACCGCAATCGACTCATAAGAGTAAGAGCTAAATTACAGCTCTGAAGTTTTAGTATGATCGCACAGGTGGTTATTTACGAGTTACCTTTGAAAATATACCTGAGGTACTTACAGAAATCGAAGATGATGGTTTTGAAAGACGTGTACCCGATGGTCATATTGTGATTGATGAGGTCAACGGTCAACTGGAATTCGTCCGTAATCAGGATGCCAGCACCGACTATGTCAACCTCCCCCACGATCAGTACATGGATGGTCGGCAGTAACCGGTCGATTTAGCGCAATAACTTTTAAGAGAGGCGCGCCTGAAAAGGTTCGCCTCTTTTTTTACTTCGTGGCTGTCATCGTAGCAATGGGGGTGCGCCCCAACTCGGCCTCAATGGCCTGTACTTGCTCCACAACCGTTGGGTCAGGATTATCCCCCGCTGCGTTCAGATACACCTGATAATATTCGAGTGCCTGATCGTACGCTTCCATATCCATGTAAATGTCACCGAGCGTTGCATAATACAGGGGTTCATCGGGGTTGAGTTCAATTGCTTTATTCGCGTCAGCCAGTGCAGAAGGATACTCACTCATATAGCGATAAATATTAGCCCGATTGTGGTAGCTTTTATCATCCGTCGGATCAAGTTCAATAACCTTATTCATGTCAGCCAGTGCTTTATCATACGCTTCCATATCGCTATAAGTCGCCCCCCGATTGTAGTAGGTGCTGGGGTCGGTGGGGTCAAGCTCAATCGATCTGGTATAGTCGGCAATCGCCTTGTCATACTCCGCTAAATTACTATACAGGCTGCCCCGATTGCTATACGCAATTGCATTGTTGGGGTCAAGTGCTAATGCTTTGTTGTAATCAGCCAGCGCTTCATCCATTTTGTTGCTATTCATAAAAATCAAGGCGCGGCTCAGATAGGCCAATGACTTTTGTGGAAACCGATCCACCAGCGAATCGACAATCTGTAGGGCACTAACCATATCTTGATCAGCCATAGATAAACTGGCATTTGCCAACTGTAGACCAATCTCCTGCTCCACCTCTGCATCAGCTAATGCCAAAGCCACTGCTGTCAAAACAGGCGGCACGGATGTCAGCGTCACCTCCGCCACCGCCACCTGACCACGCGCATTCTGCGACTCTTGTTTTGCCGCGTCCGCCTGCGCCACCGCTGTTCGCTGTGCAATAACCGCCTCCCCTTGCTCAATCGTTGCCGTCGCCACCTGATTAACCGCATTAATGCCCACCAACGATGCGCCGCCCGCAAAGATCACTGCCGCACCCGCGATCACAATGCCGGATATTGTCGCGACACGACGGCGGTTGCTGGAACGGCGGCTGGCACTAATATACGCCGTTTGTAGTGCGGTTGGCAGCGGTTCTTTGTCTGTAGCTGCATCCTGCTGCCAGTGTTCGGCATCGGTGAGTTCGCTGCCTAGCAGCAAAAAGCTGACATCCCTTTTTCGTCGATCCCATTCTGCAGCCCGCAAACCGAGAGTCGTATGTTTTTCTTTGTGAACAGGATCGGTGTTAATAATGTCGAGCAGGTCATCAAACCGCGTTATGAAGTCTGCGTCGGCTTTGAAGAAAAAGTAATTAATCGGTTTTATTGCCGCCACATTCGCGTCGTATATGTCGTGCGCCTGTCGCGAACCCCATATCTCACGGGTTGCGGTTTCGTCATCCACTGCTAACCGTTCTGCGATACTCATCAGACACGCTTTACGGTCAAACTCGGCATGAACCACCGGAATAATCCGTTTACCAATCTGCCGCGCATACTCAATTTCCATCTGGCAAATCGGTGATGCCATCGAGTTCGGTGACAAAATCAACACAAAATTATTGGCTTTGTCGATCCCTTTGCGAATTTCCTGCCACCATAATTGGGAAGCCGCAATCGACTCCCAATCAATCCAGACATCCTGTTTATTGTTGGCCAGTGCATCCCGCAGCTTCCCCACAAAATCTTTATCCAACCGTGAATACGAAATAAAAACATCCGACATCCATCATCACCCCATTTAATATGCTCTGCGCTAATCCTATCCTAGTCACCATACGCCCGCCAATTCCACATCGCTTTGCTGGTTAGGTTTGAAAACTCGAACCAAAATCTCTTGACTTCATAAGACCTTTTGTTCTATACTGATCTTGATAATGGTCAAGTGTACGTGACAATCTAAAGACGAATCACGGATTGATTTGTATTTGTAGAGGAGCACCTATGTGCTATAGTCCCAATTGATAGTTTTCCTATCACTTACTTTGCAACCACTACCCTAATCTTGGAATTTTCCTCTTTACCCTCTGTGTCTCTGTGGTGAAAATGTCTTGGCAATTTAATCATTTTTTTGAGCCATCACCTAAAAATTTGTCCCTTGTAACTTCTATGGCAAAGATGGCGGCGGCAGACCTTTCGCCAACATCGCCGCGTCTGTGACCGGGCAATCCGCCGAATTACATTGATCTGGCATGTGCAATTGCCGAAATTGCTGCCAGTTTTGCCAATTGCGACAAATTGGCGGAGTCGCAACAACAACAATAACATCAACTGCATCATATAATCTGCGGCTATACAGCCCATCACCAACACGCGTTATAATCTATCCCATTACTCGCTCAGGCAAAGGAACTTCATTATGCGTGTCGTCATCATCGGTGGAACGGGCAACATCAGCCTGCCAATGGTCAAGCTGCTTCTGCAACAGGGACACGACGTAACCTGTTATAACCGCGGTAAGCGAGGTGAAGTCCCCGACGGTGCGAAAGTGCTCATCGGTGACCGGAACGACTACGCCGCTTACGAAGCCACCATGCAGCGCGAACAGTTCGACGCAGCCATCGATATGATCTGCTTCAACCGCGCACAGGCCGAAAGTAATCTGCGTGCTTTCAAAGGGATCAAGCACTTCATCCAAACCTCGACCGTCTGCACCTATGGTGTGGATTACGACTGGCTGCCGGTGACCGAAGACCATCCACTGCGCCCGTTTACCAAATATGGGCGTGAAAAAGTTGAAGCCGATAACGTCTACCTCGATGCCTATTATCGCGAGGGCTTTCCGGTGACGATCATCAAGCCTTCGACCACGCAAGGCCCGCAGCAGGGGCTTCTGCGCCAGATCGCGATTGATATGTCGTGGATAGATCGCATCCGCAAAGGCAAGCCCATCGTGGTCTGCGGGGACGGTAAGGCACTCCACAGTTTCCTACATGTGGACGATGCCGCGCCGGCCTTTGCCGGTGTACTAGGGCGTGAAAAATGCATCGGGCAGGTTTACAACATGGTCAATCGCGGTTTCACCACATGGGAGCAGTATCATCAGGCAGCGATGCGGGTGATCGGGCGTGAAGTTGAGTTGGTCGGTGTTCCGCTGGCGGATTTACGGGCGATGAATTCACCGGGGTTAGGCATTTGCGAAGAAATTTTTGCCCACAACGTCATCTACAGTGCCGAGAAGTTATTCCGCGATGTGCCGGAATTCAACCCGCGTTTCTCACTCGAAGGCTACATCACCGATATTCTGGCATCGGTGGATGCGGACGGGCGTATCCCCAACTCGGATACACTCACATGGGAAGATGACATCATAGCCGCCCAACGTGGGGTACGGACGACGAAAATCAGCTAGCGAGTCTTATAGGGAGATTAATCGCTTATGTCCGAAGCAATCATTCGCCAACAACTTGTCAATGTACTGGTCAAACAACAGGCACATATGGGTTTTGAAAATGCGGTCAAGGATTTTCCGTCGGAGCATTTCAACACGCGCCCGCCCAACGTCGAGTACACCTTCTGGCACTTGCTCGAACACTTACGCATCTGCCAGTGGGATATTCTGGATTACAGCCGTAATCCCGACTACAAAACAATTGAATGGCCGCGTGAGTATTGGCCTGCGAAAGATGCTACCACCGACGCGACCGAATGGCAGCGAACGATTAAGACATTCCTTGATGACCGCGCCGCGATGGTCGCGCTGATTCAAGATCCGCAGACCGATCTCTACGCGCCCATCCCGCACGGCTACGATGGGCACAACATCATGCGCGAGGTGCTGGTGGCTGCCGACCATAATGCCTATCACATCGGTGAGTTCGCCATTCTGCGTCAGGTCGTCGGCATCTGGTAACGTCTTGATGATCAGCGTAGGCTCAATGTTAGCATTTTCATTGTTGCCTACCCTGATTCTGTACAACCCCAACTAAGTGTTCGTTACCGCCCTTCATCATTCGCCAGTATCAAGTTTCGCCCAACACCCGTACATATCCACCTTATTCCGGCTCAGAATCTACTCAGATTTGGTTTAGACAGCGCTTATATTCGCCTCAGAAGTTCCTCACTTTGCGGCTCTATACCGTATCTCGGTCAAACATTCCGGGCGAAAACAATCACGAATGTCCGAATGTTAACCGACAAGGGTCATGTTCAGAATCAAAAGGGAGGACGTATCATGATCAACCGTAAGTTTGTTTTTGGTGGTATTGTTGCCGCTGTAGTCGCTGGATCTGCTCTGGCAGTAACCGCGCACGCAACACCCTCGATTGTCCGTGTCAACGGCCAAACCGGGGCAAGCAGCCCGTTAGCACCCTATTATGAAAATCTGTTCAGTTATTACCCACAAGTCGCACAAGCCACACCCCAACCGGCGACTCCCCAACCAGCCGTACAGGAACCTCAAAAAGCAGCCGTTCCACAATCCCCATATCTAGGCATTCGGTTGGAAGACACCGCAAAAGGCGTGGTGATACGTGATGTGATAGCCGGATCACCCGCCGCAACTGCCGGGTTTAAAGTAGATGATATTGTTCAGAAGGCCAATTCAACCGCTGTCCAGAATGTGGTGTCATTCGCCCAATCCGTCTTGAAGATGAAACCCGATGACAGTCTGAAGCTGGATGTCATGCGCGCAGACAAACCGGTTTCATTAAACGTCAAAATTGGCACTGAGGATGCCAGCAAAGCTTTTATCGCGCCAACTCCCATTGCTTACGATGGATTTACCTACAATCCCACCGATAAGTCGTGGCAAGTGTTCCAACTTTCTGACCACAGCCTGCTGTATAGCGCAGGACTGCGAACCGGCGATACCATCACCGGCTTTGATGGTAAAGCGATTGCCCCGGCTGATTTTCAGACCTACCGCGATAGCATGAAAGATACCACCACGGTCAACATGACGGTACTGCGTGCTGACAAAGAACAAACGATTACCGTATCCGGCGCGGCACTCAAGACATTCGATGCCTTCAACTACAACACGAACGGTATCCTGATTGATGTGCTGCCGAATGGCAATGTCAATAGCCCGAATCTGGCAAGCCTCTCGCATGTCATGCCAGTGGATGCCATTGCCTATAACGGTAAGAGTTGGCAAATTTATAGTCTGGTCGATGCCAGCGGCCTGCAAACCGGCGGCCTAAAGATCAACGACCAGATTTCGACTTTCGACGGTAAAGCCTATGATCCGGCTGCCATGCGTACGTGGCTCGCAACCCTGAACGACACCGCTACGGTGAAGTTGAGCGTCGAACGCGATGGCAAGATGCAGGACATCAGTATTCCGGCGGCAGACATGACCAGCTTGTATTTGATCGGTGACCAGACCAGCGGCTTGTTCTTCGGTATGCCGAATGCAACCTATGCCCCGGAATTGGGTATGCAAGCAGTAGGTCTGACGGACGCGATTATCAAAGAACATCAGTTGACGGAAAAGTTCGGCGCATTCGTTGATGCCATTCAGCCGAATTCTGCTGCTGCTGCGGCTGGCGTACAGGCCAAAGATGTCATCACGGCGATTAATGCCCAGAAGATTGACGCGCAGCACGATTACAAGAGTTTGCTAAATTCCCTCAAACCGGGTGAACAAATCACATTGGATGTGATGCGTGGGGATAAGACCATGCAGTTGAAAGCTACCCTCCCGACACCGGATGTATCGGGTGAAATACCCTTCCTCATCAAACCCCTCTAGCAGATTGAGATGCTCATGGGTGGCTTCCCCTCAGTCCCCCATGAGTAGACAAAAGGCGCTCGGTTGCCATCACAGCACCGAGCGTCTATTCTATTATCTTTCTGACACTTCCCAATGTAAAGTTTTGCCCCGACTGCGCGTCAATATAGTGTCGCCAATTGCAAAACACGCAAAGTGCGGAGGCTATCATGACCGATACAACATTTGATCAGATCAACCAACTGGCTAACGAGCGTAGTTTCCTTTATCGGTTGAGCAGCAAGCAGCATCTTACTGACAACCAAATCAATCGCATCCATGAAATTGAAGGTCAACATGCGACCTTGTGGGATGCCCA
>JBBSBS010000376.1:0-6543 GCA_038251045.1 Aggregatilineales bacterium
CTGACCCAAAGTGAACTGATCCGTAAACCACGAACACGCTATAATCCCCACAGTTTCAACCAACCTATTCAAGGGGATCGTATGCTCGTTGGCGTAGACATTGGCGGCACATTTACAGATCTGGTGATCAGCATAGACGGTCACCTGAACATTCATAAGCTTCTGAGCACACCCGCTAATCCGGCACAGGCCATGTTGGCAGGTTTGGAATTCATTACCCCCGGCGGCCTGTCTGCACTTGAGCAGGTGTCGCATGGCTCGACGGTAGCCACCAACGCCATTCTGGAACGCAAAGGGGCGAAAACAGCACTCATTACGACACAGGGTTTCCGTGATTTGTTGTTCATCGGGCGACAGCATCGTCCCGATTTGTATGCCCTGCAACCCCAACTACCACCGCCGTTGATTCCGCGCCGCTGGTGTTATGAAATACCGGAGCGGCTGGATTTCACCGGCAGCATACTCATGCCGCTGGATGAACAAGCACTTGACGGGGTACTGGATGACATCGCCGCACAGGGCATCGAGTCGGTGGCGGTATGCTTCCTCTATAGTTATGTCAACGCGGCTCATGAGCAGGCTGTGAAGCAGCGTATATTAGAGCGCGGTCTCCTGCAAGAATGGCAGGTCGCCCTCTCAAGCGCTGTGCTGCCGGAGTTCCGTGAGTATGAACGCGCCAGCACCGTCGCCTTGGATGCCTACGTCCGGCCTGTGATGAGCCGCTATTTGACGACCCTTGAAGATCGCCTGAACACCAATGGCAGCCGCGTATCGCTGCGCATTATGAAATCCGACGGCGGGGTAATGAGCGCCGGACGTGCGCGACAGCAAGCCGTACAAACCGCCCTCAGTGGGCCAGCCGCCGGAGTCATCGGCGCGTTTCATATTGCCAAATTGGCAGGATACGACCACATCATCACGCTCGATATTGGCGGCACATCGACCGACGTTGCCATCTGCCCCGGTGCGCCCATCCGCCGCCCCGAAAGTGAAATTGATGGACTGCCGCTGCGGATTCGTCTGCTGGATATTGAAACCATCGGCGCGGGTGGTGGGTCAATCGCACGGCTGGATGCAGGGGGTGCGCTGCGTGTCGGGCCAGAAAGTGCCGGATCAACACCGGGGCCGATTTGTTATGGACGAGGCGGCACGAGTATCACTGTCAGCGATGCCAACGCCGTGCTAGGACGGCTTGATCCCGATCATTTCCTCGGTGGCAGCATGGCGCTTGATCTATCCGGCGCACAGGCCGCCATCAACACATTAGCCGCCGATATGGGCTTGAGTGTGGATGCAGCAGCCGCAGGCATCATTGATATTGCCAACGTCAGCATTGATCGCGCCTTGCGCCGCGTATCAGTAGCACGCGGATACGATCCACGCGGGTTTACGCTGTTGGCCTTCGGCGGTGCTGGCCCCCTGCACGCCTGTGAGGTCGCCGCGCGGCTGGACATTCCCCGCGTCCTCATCCCCCGCTATCCCGGTGTCCTGTGCGCCTTCGGGCTTCTGGTAGCCGATGTCGCCCTTGATTACAGCCGCTCGGTGCTTGGTTTACACACGGATGACACGCCCTCCCAACTCGAAACACTCCTGTCCGACATGCTGGTGCAGGCCAAAACCGAACTGGCACACGAAGGCATCGCTGAAGCCGATATGGTATTCCGCCCCACCGTCGATATGCGCTATCAAGGGCAGGCATATGAACTAAGCATCCCTTTGCAGACATCCGCAGACAATCAGCAATCGTTGGTCACGGATTTTCATGCCACTCACGAACGTACTTATGGACACGCGCTGCGCGGACGGGCTGTCGAGGTCGTTAATCTGCGTTTGCAAGCCGTGGGCTTGGTCGAGAAACCGCAGTTGATTGCTGAGGAAGCAACCGACACGACCACGCTTGATTCAGCGTTTCTCGGTTACAAAACCACCATCAACGGTGAACGAATGGCACTCTACCAACGTGACAATCTGCCGATTGGTGCAAGATTCAACGGGCCAGCGCTGGCCTTCCAGTTCGACAGCACCATTTACATCGCCAATGGATGGCAAGCCCGCGTTGATGGCTATCGCAATTTAATTTTAGAACGACAATAATTACCACCTTCATTCAACCAAGCTATTGAAAAGAGTAATCATGCGCAAAAGTAAAATTCTGGCAAAAGTACGGGCGGGGCAGCCCGCGCGGCTGGCAATGATGGGCTACTTTATACCTGCCTTCGTGGCCTATGCGGCAAAATTAGGCTTCGACGGCATCTGGCTGGATATGGAACACCACAACTTTGATGACCGCGAAGTGCAAGCCCTGCTGGCCTTCTTCCATCTGTATGACATCGACTGTCTGGTACGCCCCCCCACCCGCGAGAAAGCCCGCCTCTACCGTTATCTGGAAGATGGCGCGACCGGCCTCATCATCCCGCACGTGAATGATGCGGCAACTGCCCGCGATCTGGTGCAAAGTGTCAAGTTCCCGCCGGTCGGGGATCGCGGCCTGCATGGGCGCGGATTAGATGCCAATTTCGGGCTGGATACCAAAGACGCGCTCATCGAAAACGCCCTGCGCGAAACCTTCGTGGTCGTCCAAATCGAAACGCCGCAGGCACTTGAACAGGCTGCCGAAATGGCGACCATCCCCGGCTTGGATGGATTGTACGTCGGGCCTGCTGATCTGGGGATGCGCCTCAAGCTGCAACCGGATGGCATTCACGTCAACAAAGCCATCGCCCAAATCGCCGCCATATGCCGCCAGAACGGCAAAATGTGGGGGTCGCTGGCTGCCACCGAAGAAGACCTGATTCTGCACCGCGACCTCAACGCCCAACTTCAAGTGTGGGGTGTGGATGCCCGCATCATGCAAGCTGGCCTCGCCCAAGCATGGGCTGATCTGGAACGCGTGCTGTAGTAAAATTAGATGAGTGAGCTAGGAGGTGAGTCTATGGCAATCCACTATGTAACCATTAAGGGTCGTATCAAAGATGGGAAACTTGAAGATATCCACATTCCACCGAATACTCCGGATGGAGAAGTTGAAATTCAAATACCTGCCCTAGAAGAAAATGATTTAGCCGATCAGCTATTGAAAGAAGGCTTCAAATTTGGAGTTGTTCCCTCTGATCAACTTGTTGTAGGTGGTTGGGAAGATGGGGAAATGGTAGAAAGTGTTGAATGGGTCGCAGAAATGCGACGCAAACAGCGAGAAGAACGTCAATGATCGTCGATGGTATGCTCGATACCAATATCATCATTGATTTGCTAAATGCTCATCCTCCCGCAACTCAATGGGTTCATTCGCGACAATTGCTATTGGGCATCGCTTCAGTGACATGGATGGAAGTGATCTATGGCGCACAAAACAAAATCAAACGCGATGCAGCTTTCAAATTCATGAGCCAATTTGAAATATTCTATTTGGGTGATGATGACCAAGATTGGGCGATGAAGCAGTTATTCAAATTTCGTCTTCAGTATGGCATTGATGCACTTGACTGCCTCATCGCCGCCCCTTCCCATCGACTACAATTACCAATTTATACGCGTAATTTAAAACATTTCAAACCGCTGCTGGGCGAGTTGGCAGTTCACGCATATTAGAGGAAATTTGTTCAAATGAATGAATTACAGAAAGCATTAGCTCTACAAATTATGCGTTGTCCAATAATTGCAGAGGCGAAAGGCAACAGTAAATTTGCGTGTTCGGAGATTGTAAATCTTCAAAAGCCCGAGGCAGGGTTCCAAGTACCAGAACCGTGGAACGGAAATATTAATGCGCCTATTTTATTTTTAAGCAGTAACCCCGGATATAACCCTGATGAAGACACTGTAACTCAAGATATGCTTAATCTTGATGAACAAATTGCCCTTAATCATTTTGAAAATCGTCTTACATCTGAATTCAAAAATAAAAGTGGGCAAAAAGTAGCTTTCCCTGATTTTTTCAATGATATAAGAGCAGTAGCTTCGACAATACTAGACCACAAAGCTGATCCACAAAAAGATTATTGCAGTACAGAAATTGTTCATTGCAAATCAAATAATGAAGTGGGTGTAGGTTGCGCTGCCATGCACTGTGCTGAAAGATGGCTCGTACAGCTCCTCACTACGTCAGAGGCAAGAATTGTAATTTTGGTGGGTAGTAAAGCGCAAATATATTGTAAAAGATATTTGAATTTCGAAATTAATTACGGGCAAATAGTGATGAGAAATATTGGTGATAGAGAATTCGTGTTCACGTCCCTTTATCACAATAATGCACGATTTAAGGGTGTTGGTGAAAAAAAGAAAGCTACATTAGAAAGTATAGTAGAACCCATTCGCTCTTACCTAAATATACCTTGATTGCTAGTTCGTTATTGATGCCTCGTTTTCGCCCCTCAGTTCCTCCTCTTTGTAAACGGAGAGATGGCTAGGGGGTGAGGTTCTGAGAGAAGATTTCGCAACTAGCAATCAGAGTAAATATACATCACTAGTGCAGGTATTTACGCACGATGTCCACCACCATAGACCCCATCTCACTCGAAGTCTTTAAGAACCTGTTCGCTGCTGTTGCCGAGGAAATGGGCGTAACCTTGCAGCATGCCAGCTTCAGCCCCAACATCCGCGAACGGCTGGATTTTAGCTGTGCCGTCTTTGATGCACAGGCGCGGATGGTGGCGCAGGCCGCCCACATTCCGGTGCATCTCGGCAGTATGCCCGCTTCGGTGGAATCAGCCCTGCGCGAATTCGAGACACTCGCACCCGGTGATGTCATCATCCTCAACGATCCGTATCACGGCGGCACGCATCTGCCGGATATAACGATGGTGTCACCTGTGTTTGTCGAGGGTGTCATCCGTTTCTTTGTCGCCAGCCGCGCCCACCATGCCGATGTCGGCGGCATGTCGCCGGGGTCGCTGCCACTCAGCACCGAACTGTATCAGGAAGGCATCATCATCCCGCCCATCAAATTGATCGATGGCGGTGTGCGCAACGCTGGCGTTTTAGGGTTACTCACCGCCAACAGCCGTGCACCGGAGGAACGATTGGGCGATCTCGAAGCCCAGTTGGCATCGCAGCGTGTCGGTGAAAAACGGCTGTTAGCGATGGTGGCTGAACATGGCGAGGCACGAGTCAGCGATCATGCTGCCGCCCTACTCGATTACTCGCGCCGTATGACCGAGGCGGTCATCGCTGCCATACCCGATGGCGAATACACCTTCGAGGACGCGATGGAAGGCGATGGGCAGCGCGAATTCCGCATCCCCATCAAAGCCACACTGCACATCAGCGGCGCACATATGACGGTCGATTTTACGGGCAGCGCACCACAGGTCGCGGGCAACATCAATGCGGTCGAGGCCATCGTGCGCTCGGCGACGTGGTACTGTGTGCGCCTGCTGGCGGTCGATGATGTGCCGGTCAATCACGGCTGCTTCGCTCCGGTCAGTGTCATTACACCCCCTCACAGCCTGCTTAATCCCGACTTTCCGGCAGCGGTCGCGGTCGGCAACACCGAAACCGGACAGCGCGTGGTCGATGTCGTGCTGGGAGCATTGGCGCAGGCCTTACCCGGTCGTATTCCGGCAGCCAGTCAGGGCAGCATGAATAACTTCACCTTTGGTGGGAACCAGAACGGACGCGCCTTCGTCTATTATGAAACCATCGCCGGTGGGCATGGCGCGGGCATGTTGGGTGATGGCCTCAGCGGGCGGCACAGCCACATGACCAACACCCGTAACACACCGGTCGAAGCACTGGAATATGCGCTGCCTGTACGGGTAATCGAATACGGACTACGCGAAGGATCAGGCGGCGTGGGGTTGCATCAGGGTGGCGCGGGGGTTCGCCGCACCTATGAATTTCTCGCACCCGCCACCGTGACTATTAACAGCGAACGGCGCATCTACGCCCCTTATGGTCTGGAAGGTGGCGCATCCGGTCAATCTGGCGAAAATAAGATTATCCGCCGCGATCACCGTGAGCAAAACGTCAGTGGCAAATTTACGGGTGTGGTCGAAGCAGGCGACCGTGTGATCATCGAAACACCCGGCGGCGGTGGCTGGGGAAACCCAACTAATTAATCGGAGCTTGTGCATCAGGGGGTATTATGGACTCTACCATCGTCACCGATATTATCCGCCGTTCCAACCGCAACCAGCTTATCCTGTGGGGCATCGGCCTCGTGCTGGTGCTGATCGCCATCGCCTTCAGTGCCAACCACTTCTATAATCTGCTGGCTGGGCCGTTCGAAGTCACACCCGAATACATCACTGGCATCAAAAATGTGCTGAAACTGGATAAGTTTTATGTGACCATTACGGGCGAACTTACCGTAGACACAACCTATTCCGAAACCCGCACGACAAATGGCATCGAAACCGGCAAATCGTACTACAAAGCCTTATATCTAGATGACAAGATTCTGCTTGTCAAAACCGGCGAGCTTGCCAACAACACGACCTTCATCGGTGCGCTACAGATGATCCCACCCGATGAACGGCGTGAAGTACTCGATGAAATTTTGCAAGAAGTCCCCGATCTAAAAGATAACTTTCTGCTTTTTATGCTGGA
>JBBSBS010000377.1:0-6535 GCA_038251045.1 Aggregatilineales bacterium
GAAACCCTCTACAGTCAAATGGTAGCCATGGGTGTGCAACATCTCCATGCCCCTACCAACCGCGGTTTTGACTTGAAAGTCTCAGCTTCTATTCTTGCTCTCGCTTTTTCCAATCTCATTCCCAACTAGCAATTACGGTACATATAGGTTTCACCGGGAGCAATTGCATAAAGTGGGTGGCCATCCATCGCTTCGGGCAGTATCAAGCCATGCCAATGAACAATAGATTCCTCGGTGAGATCATTTACAAAGTGGATGCGAACGTGCTGTTCCTTCTGAACGCGGAATATCGGACCCAAGTATGAATCAGGGATCGTCTGCAAGGATGACTCGTCACCCCGGATGATTTCTCCCCCATATGTCCACACTTGGGTGAGCTTACCTGATAGGATAGGAACTTCACTCTTGACGGCTCGCAGTCGCACTTCAAGGTCAGGAAGCGTGTCGGATTGCGCTAAAACTTTGCCCACGAAAGGCAATCCGGATAACAAGTTGCTTGACGCAACCCCGGCAGCCCCAACGCCCGCCATTTTCAAAAACTCCCGCCGACTTACTGAATGAGACTTTTTCATGCTTTTTTACACTCCAAAACAATCCATAAGTTAAATGTCACACGGCTGCCAAATGGAATAATGACGATCTTATTTCTTCTAAGCCTGTTATTCGTAGAATAGCGATTTTCTCCTAAAGTGAAACGCGCCAAATGGCGCATGATTATTTTGACTAGTAAAGCGTAAGATGTGGGCAGAGTGGCAGGTCAATTAAGTATTGAGGGGGTAATAATCATGAATAGTTCATCTGAGGAAAATCAACATCAGTCAACCCAAAGCGGGACAGAGATGCATGACCAACACCAACATGGCACACCACATAGCGACCACTCCCATATGGAACACTCCGCCCACGAGGGGCATGAGAAACATTTAGACAATACTCGGCACGGCAATCACGACGGTCACGCGGGACATGGCGTGATGCACGAAGGTCATGCCACCATGATGCGAAATCGGTTCTGGGTTTCACTGCCCCTAACCTTTATTGTTTTGTTGTACTCACCCATGATTCAACTGTGGTTTGGGTTCACCGCACCGCAATTTCCCGGCAGCAAGTTGGTTGCACCGATTATCGGTACCATTATCTTCATCGTAGGCGGTTTTCCTTTCCTCAGTATGGCGCGGCAGGAATTAGCAATTCGCCAACCCGCCATGATGACCCTGATTTCTCTAGCAATCACGACTGCCTATCTTTACAGTATGGGCATTTTCCTATTCCCTATAAACGATGCCATAAAAATGCCAGCAACCGGAGGCATGACGGATTTCTTTTGGGAATTGGCAACACTGATCACGATTATGCTGCTTGGTCATTGGATTGAACTTCGGAGTGTGGGTCAAGCACAGGGTGCGCTGCGGGAACTGGCAAAACTCTTGCCCGACCAAGCAGAGCGTATCCTCCTTGATGGTCAGACCGAAAATGTAACTGTTAGCCAACTTCGCTCCGGAGATCGCGTTTTGATCCGCCCCGGCACCAGCATACCTGCTGACGGTGTCGTGTCCGAAGGTGACAGCAGTGTCAATGAGGCTCTGATTACGGGCGAAAGCAAACCTGTCGATAAACACGCCGGGGACAAAGTGATTGGCGGAACGGTCAATTTATCAGGATCGCTGCGTGTGGAAATCCAACAGGTGGGAGAGGGTACGGCGTTAGCCGGCATCATGCGCCTTGTAGAAGAAGCGCAAAAGAGTCAATCGCGTGCTCAAACGCTTGCCCAGCGCGCTGCGTTTTACTTAACTGTTGTCGCGATTGTTGCCGGTATTTTGACTTTCATCGGCTGGTCCGTTTTCACAGGGAATGTTTCTGACGCGGTGCGCTTTACCGTTGGTGTACTGATCATCGCCTGCCCACACGCATTGGGGTTGGCGGTTCCGCTCGTGATTTCGATCTCAACTACACTCTCGGCACGTAACGGATTACTCATCCGCAAGCGTGTGGCTCTTGAGAGTGCAAAAGACCTCAACTACATTATCTTCGACAAAACCGGAACCCTCACGAAAGGCGAACAGGGAGTTGTGGAAACGGCGACTACTGGCATGAGTGCTGATGAAGCACTGCGTATTGCTGCGGGAATTGAAGGTGATAGTGAACATATCATTGCCGAAGCTATTCGTAATTATGCTCAGGCAAAAAGTATCCAACCTGCATCAGTCAGCGATTTTGAAAGCCTAGCTGGACGGGGCGTGAAAGCCGTGGTGAATGGCACAGTCTATTTTGTAGGTGGCCCGCGTTTGCTGGAGCAGCAAAAATGGACAGTGCCTACCGCATTGCAAACTTCACTCCAGAAAGCTGAAGTTGCTGGTCAAACGGTCATTTATCTTGCTGATGAAAATGGGGTTGCGGCACTGTTTGCGGTTGCTGATGTTATCCGCGAGGAGAGCCGGCCGGCAGTCAAGCAGCTTCATGACCTTGGTTTGAAGGTCGCAATGCTTACTGGTGATAGCGAGGCGGTAGCCAAGTCCGTTGCCCAAGAGCTCAGTATTGATACCTACTTTGCACAGGTGCTCCCTGAAAACAAAGCAGATAAAGTGCGTGAATTGCAGCACGGCGGCAACAAAGTAGCAATGGTCGGCGACGGAGTAAACGACGCACCCGCTTTGCTTACAGCCGATGTTGGCATTGCTATCGGCGCGGGGACTGATGTGGCTATCGAAAGTGCAGGTATTATCTTAGTGCGTTCGAACCCGCTCGATATTGTCAAGATTATCCGCCTGAGCCGTGCGACATATCGCAAGATGATTCAGAATTTGGTGTGGGCAGCAGGCTACAACATAATCGCCATCCCATTGGCAATGGGCATTCTTGCACCCTTTGGCATCACGCTTGATCCAGCGATTGGGGCGGTCTTCATGTCTGCCAGCACGGTCATCGTGGCATTCAATGCCCAGCTTTTGCGTGGGTTGAATTTGTCAAATGCCTAGTGGTATTTTGGTATGAGCGGTTATATGGATAAATGAATGATGTGCGCTGCAATGTCGGTTGCTGTAACAGGTCATTTGGCGCATATCATCACGATAAATTTCGTTTATCCTCAAGGTGTATCATTAATTGAGAACGTTCAATCGTTCAATCGAGGAATCAGAATGTCGAATATCGTAAACCAAGAAGTTGAATTACCGATCACAGGCATGACCTGTGCGAGTTGTGTTCGTAATGTCGAAAGGGCGTTGACAAAGACCAACGGCGTAATCAGCGCAAATGTTAACCTCGCAACGGAACGTGCGTCGGTTACCTATGATCCGGCACAAATTAAGCTGGAACAAATGATAGAACGTGTTTCTGGTGCTGGATACGGTGTGGTTCAAGCAAGTATCGAACTGCCCATCACAGGCATGACCTGTGCCTCGTGTGTACGAACGGTCGAGCGCGCACTGTCAAAGCCATCCGGTATTCTGTCTGTAAACGTTAATCTCGCCACAGAGAAAGCTACGGTTTCTTATCTACCGGGCAGAGTGCGTCGTTCTGATCTGGTTAAAGCAGTAGAAGCGGCTGGTTATGGCGTAATTGATCTCTCGAATGCAGAACAGCCAGAAGACGCGGAACGTGCGGCACGGGAGGCAGAAACCCAACATCAACGACGGTTGGTCATCATCGGAGCTTTCTTCACCATCCCTCTATTCATTCTGAGCATGACCCGTGATCTATTAATGCTGAGTGCTGCCCCGGCAGGCGATATGGCAGCGATGGCAACCAGTGCGACAACCCTCCCTTGGTTTATGTGGATCGGTTGGCCGTTTGTATTTGGATTGCTTGCGACACCCGTACAAATCTTGCTCGGTCGGCAGTATATGGTCGGCGCATGGAAGGCTGCCCGCAATCGTACCGCCAATATGGACACCTTGATCGCATTAGGCTCATTGTCCGCATACATTTATAGTGTCGCCATATTGATTGGAACCGTGCTCAATATCAATGGCCTTTCAGGGCATGTCTACTTTGAAACCGGCGCGGTTATTCTGGTACTCATCACGTTCGGCAAGTTACTCGAATCACGAGCTAAGGGGCGTACCAGTGAAGCCATTAAGAAGTTGATGGGTTTGGCTCCACGCACTGCGACACTGATTAGGGATGGTCAAGAAACTGAAGTGAGTGTCGATGATATTGTCGTTGGTGATACGCTGGTCGTTCGCCCCGGCGAACGCATTCCTGTGGATGGCATTGTTGTCGAGGGTCGTTCCTCAGTGGATGAATCGATGCTCACCGGTGAAAGCCTACCAGTTGGCAAGAATATCGGTAGTAATGCCATTGGCAGTACCATCAACAAACAAGGACGGTTGGTCATCGAAGCACAGCGTGTGGGCAGTGAAACAGCGCTGGCACAGATCATCCGTCTGGTCGAGCAGGCGCAAGGCTCGAAAGCACCCATTCAGCATGTCGCTGATCAAGTATCGAGCATATTTGTCCCGATTGTACTTGTACTGGCAACATTAACCTTCCTCGGTTGGTTAGTGCTGGCGCATGTCGATTTTACAACTGCTATGATGCACGCGGTTGCCGTTTTGGTCATCGCCTGCCCTTGCGCATTGGGTTTGGCTACTCCAACAGCGATTATGGTTGGGACTGGACGTGGCGCGGAAATGGGAGTCCTATTTAAGAACAGTGAAGCTCTGGAAAACGCTCATCGCATCAAGGTAATCGCCCTCGATAAAACCGGCACGATTACGCGGGGTGAACCCAGTGTGACCGACATCGTTTCCGCTACAGGCTTTTCGAACGAAACGTTACTCCAAATTGCGGCATCTGCCGAACGGGGCAGCGAACACCCTCTGGCACAGGCGATTGTTCAGAAGGCGCAAGCCCAAAAACTCACCCTCGCTCAGCCGCAAGACTTTCAATCCGAAGCGGGAAGGGGTATTCAAGCCCTGATTGACGGTCAGTCGGTGCAAATTGGAAGCCCGCGTTATATCACTGAGTTAGGTATTGATCTGCGTGAGACAACCACTGAGGTCGAAAACTTACAGGCGAAAGGCCGTACCGTCGTAATGATCGTAGTAAATGACAAGTATGCCGGTATGATCGGCATTGCAGACACAGTGAAACCAAGTTCCGCCAGTGCGATTGGCGCGCTCAAGGCATTGGGTTTAGAGGTGGTGATGATTACCGGCGATAATGAACGCACCGCTCAGGCAATTGCCGCAGAGGTAGGAATTACGCGTATCTTAGCCGATGTTTTGCCCGGACAGAAATCAGATGCGGTGAAATCGCTCCAAGCAAATGGGCAAAAGGTGGCTATGGTGGGTGATGGCGTGAACGATGCGCCTGCGCTGGCTCAAGCCGATGTTGGTATCGCTATTGGAACGGGAACAGACATTGCGATGGAGGCCTCGGATGTAACGCTCGTGAGTGGTGACTTGATGGGTGCGACACGCGCTATCAATTTAAGCAAAGCCACCATGCGGACGATCTATCAGAATCTTTTCTGGGCATTCATTTACAACATTATTCTCATTCCAGCAGCGATATTTGGTGTACTCGCCCCAATGCTTGCCGCAGCAGCTATGGCCTTTTCGTCAGTCTTCGTTGTAAGTAATAGTCTCCGCCTGAGAAAACTGCATTTTAGCGATGAGACATCAAAGAAAAATCTCACGAAAAACCAAAAGACAGCATCGCTTTCAACAGCGCCTCAATAGAGGTTAACTAGTCGGTTCATTCAAAAATCCTCGGCAAACTACCGGGGATTTTATTTAGATTTTGCTGGTATCAACTTCGAAGTGTGCGTATAGGCATACCCATGACCTTATAACCCGACGCGCCAGTATCCATTTCTGCTCAATATAACAGTATGATATCTACAGTTAATCACTCAAGAATCAAAAAGCTCAGCGCCGTTTGACACTGAGCTTTCTAAATTGGTCTTACACTTGGCTAGATTATGCCAATACAGGCGGGTAATCAATCTCAACTAGCTTGCTTTCAATACCCGTCCATGAAGCCGGCTCGTTCCATTCAACAGTAACCATCTTTGTGTCGACATCAGCATCGACCTGCGTTACCCCCGGAAGCTGGCTCACTTCTGTCTTAATTGTTTTCACGCAGCCATCACAACCGATGGCTGGGACTTGAAACGTTTTGTGCTCCACAACAAATCTCCTCTGTTACACCGTTATTCGACAAACAAAGTTTACTATCTTGCATGAAAATACATATACGCCATTTGGCGGTATTTTAATAGCGGGCAACTATGTTATTGTAACTAGATTATTCAAGCATAAAACAGTGGCGTTCGATGCAGGCAAAATAAGACCCTGCAAAGACCGGGAAATGACCGAAATACGATGCGTGTATTACTCGCTGAAGATCATAAAATTGTTCGTCAAGGAACCCGCCTCTACCTGGAAGGCATGGGCGTAGAAATTGTGGGTGAGGCTACAACGGGTCGCGAAGCCGTTGATATGGCACGTTCGCTGCAACCTGATGTGATTATCATGGACATCCATATGCCTGAACTTACTGGCATCGAGGCAACAAGACGGATTCTGCA
>JBBSBS010000378.1:0-6525 GCA_038251045.1 Aggregatilineales bacterium
AGTTTGCATTACTTCCAATGGAGATGATTATAGCGGCGAGGCACGGAGGTAGCCAATCCAGAATTCACCACATTAACGGAGATTTACGTAGCTTTAACAAGACTTAACCCTTACTTAAAGTGAATACAACTGAGTCGCGGCTACAATCCAACTTCATTTCAAAAGAGAAGGTGGGTGCTATGGCGATTCTCAATCTGTTTAAATTCGTCAAAGATCAAGTTACTTTCCCGGCAGGGCATACTATTTTCACGGAAGATGAAACCGGGGATGTAGCTTACGTGGTTATCGAAGGCGAAGTTGATATTACTTATAAAGGTCATTTAATCGAAACGGTCACGTCAGGCGGTTTGCTGGGCGAAATGGCACTTATAGACAACCAGACTCGCAGCGCTACTGCTACTGCCAAAACCGAAGCCAAACTGGTAGCCATTGATAAAACGCGCTTTATTTTCATGGTACAAGAAACGCCCATGTTCGCGCTGGAAGTCATGAAGGTCATGGCTGACCGTCTGCGCCACGAGCTGGATAAGGCCTAAGTCCCGATTATTGGATAACCTGATTTTGTCTGCGTTATAATCACCTTCATTCGTGCCGAATGGAGGATGTTTGCTTTGTCAGACCAACCAATACCGGGCGACCAACAGTGGTTTGAAGGGGTATACGCCAATGCCAACCAGCAAACCAACAACATTTCGTGGGCGGATTTACGACCCAATCTTTTCATGCTCGAATGGCTAGAAACCAACGAGCCAGTTACGCGTAACAAGTCCGCCATCGTGGTAGGCTGCGGGTTGGGTGATGATGCTGAAGAACTGGCGCGGTTGGGCTTCAATGTGACCGCCTTTGATGTTTCTGCCACGGCTATTGATTGGTGTCGCCAGCGCTTCCTCGGCTCAAAAGTGGATTATACCGTCGCTGATCTTTTCAGCCTGCCCAAAGATTGGCAGTTCGACTTCGTGCTAGAAATCAATACCGTGCAGGCCATCCCTGTTGCTGTCCGTCGCCCGACCATCAATGCGATTGCTGGCTTAGTCGCGCCCGCCGGGACACTGCTGGCAATCGGTCGCTTGGCAACGGCTGTTGAACAACAAATCAGGCGACCGTGGCCTTTAACCCGCGCCGAACTTAATTTTTATGTCGAAGCAGGATTGACCGAAATCCACTTCGAGACTTTTGGCGATCATGAAATCGCCGCGCAGGGTTTGGTGCGTTTTCAGGCGACGTACCGCCGTTGAAGCCAGCACGTCACCTGATTTCGCATAAACACACTTAGTCGGCGTAAACAGCCTCGCGCAAGCCTTTTAGATAACCGATGGCGAACAAACGCCCGATAGATGAATAACCTGCTTGTTCGTTGCTGTCACCTTCCATCGTTGGCACATGGTCGGGCCGTGCCACCCCTTCAAATCCGATGTCCCGATAGGCTTTAATGCAGGCCAACATATCCGTCTGCCCATCGTCATGGAATGTCTCGGCAAACTTTTCCGGCGTGCCCCGTACATCACGCAGGTGGACGAAGAATATTTTCTTCTGTGCCCCAAAATGCCGGATTACCGAAGGCAGATCATCCGTCATCAAGGTGAAGTTTCCCTGACACAGGGTGATGCCATTCATCGGGCTGGGCACAAGATCCAGCAGCCGTTGGAAATTTTCAACCGAGCGCATAATACGCCCCAAACCGCGTATCGGGGACAGCGGCGGGTCGTCAGGGTGCATCGCCAGTTGGACGTTGGCAGCTTCCGCTACCGGAATCACCCGCTTTAGAAAATATTCCAAGTTTTCCCATAATTGTTCTTCGGTCACTTCGCCGTATTCGGTCATGGGAGCGTTAACCATCAGGCTGTTATCGTAGCTGGTGACCATCGCGCCACCGCGTGTCGGTGTGGTGGTAGATGTGCGCATCCAATTAAAAAAGGGCATCCACTCATAACACCACACCGGAATACCCAGCGCACCCATGTTGCGGATCAACTCACAGGCTGTTTCAATTTCTTCATCGCGACCGGGTAATCCCATTTTGGCTTTGTCCAATGGTGGGCGGCTTTCCAGCACATCGAACTTAAAACCCGCATCTTCATAAGCATTTTTGAGCCGCACCAGCGACATATAACTCCACGGCAAATCTTCAGGGCTGACATTCAGACCACGGCTGAAATCCATCGAGCCGACGACATTTTCAATCCCGCACTGCTTAACCATCGTCCATAAGGCACTGCGCTGCGGCGGCAGTACTTCAGCAATTTTAAACATAGGTTTCCTCCGAGTTAAATTGAATATTCAGGTTCAAAACCGATTAATTTCCGCGCCTTATCAATGCTGACCAAGGCCTGTGTACCCGTGACCGGACGCTTAAATGTGGTGACTTGCGGGAAAAAGACACGACTCAATGTTTGGCTATCATAACCCGCCCGATTGCTATCGGCATTGATGAACAACGCATGACTGCCTTCGTATTCCGCGGTCAATGACTTCTCGGCAGCCTGCGCCGCGTCGCGGTCATCGATATACGCCCAGAAATCGAAGCGGTCTAACAGACACACATGCCACAGCCAATCATCTGTCGGGTATCCCGATGGTACACCGGCTGACGACGGTAATTCCATCCGGCGCTCACGCCGAAAATCCATGACGCGGCTTTTCATGGCGTTCAGTCGTTGGTTGCGTTCGTCATCCGGCAGCACCGCAAAAGCGTCAAGATGTACTTTCATTTGTGCGCGCTCCTGCTCGAATTTCTCACTGTGCAGATTGGCATTCGGGTACACATACGGCAGCCGCAACGCCACGCTGGCAATTCCCGAACGCCGCCAATAATACGCACCAATGTCTTCCACCACTGCTTTGGAAAACGAATAGGGATCTGTCGTAAAGGTGCGATGTGCTTCGTCAATCGGGAAGTACTCGGGGGAAATTTCAACTGTGCCCCATACCGACCCAAAGGCATTAATCGAACTGGCCTGCACGATTTTTTTGATACCCTCGGCATCTGCCGCCTCGAACACGTTGAAGGTTCCACTGGTGTTGACAGCAAACGTCGGGCTGCCTGTTGTGATATTAGGCGAGGCGTATGCCGCCAAATGGACAATTGCATGGCAGCCGCGCACCTGCTCGCGTACACTGGCATAATCCATAATGTCGCATGTGGTATAGGTCGCACCTGCTATTTTTGCGTCCTTTTCCAGCCCGATAACATGTACATCCCATCCGTTCTGGACGAAGCGCTGCGTCATCGCCCGCCCGACATGACCGGCCCCACCTGTAATTAAAACCCGCATTTTTTAGCCTCTACCTGTTTCATATCGTTCACGGTAATGATCTTCACCCAAGCGCGTACTATTGTAGTGAGAAATCCACAATAGGTTAAGTCCATAGAAAGTTAGTCCTTGTCAATATAAATGATACATGGTATCAATTAAAGGATTGGTACAACATATGATTTATGACCATGCTGTTCCCGTTTACAGAATCAATCTTGCCCCAAGGAGAACCCAAATGCGTGTCCGTCTGCTTACTTTACTCTCTTTTTTGACCGTGTTCCTTTTGACCATGACCACCGTGACTGCCCAAACAGATCGCTTAAAAGTGGTGGCGACCTACAGCATTCTGGGCGATGTGGTGCAGAATATCGCGGGTGATAATATTGATCTGACGGTGCTGGTCGGTGTGGATGGCGACACCCACAGCTATGAACCTGTCCCACAGGACAGCGTGGCGCTCAGCCAAGCCAACATCATCTTTGAAAATGGATTGGGTTTCGAGGCATGGTTGGATGATCTGTACGCAGCGGCTAACGGGCAAGGCCAACGGGTGGTCATCAGTGCCGGAATCACACCGGGAACTATCAGTATTGGTGATGAAACCGGTGAAACCGACCCGCACATCTGGCAAAATCCGTATAATTTTGTGCGGGCAGCTGAACTCATCCGCGATACACTGGTTGCAGCAGACATGGCGAATGCCACTACCTATCAATTGAACGCCAACGCCTACATCACCCAAATTCTGGAAGCCGACACCTATGTCATCAACGCCATCCAGAGAATTCCGATCGACCAGCGTAAACTGGTGACCAACCATGATGCTTTCGGTTACTTCGCCAACCGTTATGGTCTTGAACTGGTCGGCACAGCGCTCGGCACGGTATCAACCGAAGGTGTATCCGCTTCCGCCGCCAACATCGCCCAACTGATCGAGGACATCAAAGCCACAGGCACACGCGCCATCTTCCCCGAAAATATCGAGAATGCGGATGTCGTAACGCAGATCGCGCAGGAGGCTGGTGTCGTCGTTGGTGCGCCCTTGTGCAGTGATGCGCTCTCGCCGGAAGATGGACCTTGCCCAACCTATTTGCAACTAATCCGCTACAACGCCGAGAGCATCGTAACCGCCTTGACGCAATAAGGTGCTGCCAATGTCTTGACACATTTTCAGTTGTGTGTAATTCTTACGATGTTCCTAACGTTATCCGATTCATGATAGAGTAACAATCAACTTGAAAACTGTGTCTGTGCCGATGATGCGTTGGTCGTGTTGTTCCCAAAACGCTCACACATTATGGCATCCGGCCGCGTCGCATCGTTGACAGTTTTGTAGTGTATATAAAGTCAACTCAAAAGCTCCGGTCATAATACCGGGGCTTTTTTTGTTGGAATTTACCAATGCAGCATTCTGAACAGCGTGTAACATCAATCAGCATCAAGTAAGGAATGAGGTAATAGATGGTACGCGGGCTTGGCATAATTGGTTCTATAAAAGCATTAATGGATATGTCCAAATGAGCATATCGCTTACTGGGTTGACCATTACGGGGAGAGGAGTTGAACAGGATGAAGTCCAGTTTATCGTCTGCAGTCATCAGAACAGGCAGCCAACCGGATAATATTCGGCTGCATCGCTGTTGCCCATGTCGTTAGCGGGTTTCGTTCAAAGACAGGACGAATTACCCGCCTTCATAACCTGTCTACGCATCTTTTATCGGGTTGCTCTATCGAATCGCAAATAAGCAGTCATACCCGCATCTAGTCAAAATAGAACAGTAAAGGAACTGAAGTTATGGTTAACCAACCTTCCGGCAGCTTGAAAAAGCTCACCATCCTCAGCGTTTTCCTCATCGCCTTGCTCTCCATTTTCAGCGTAGCAGCACAGGAAGCCACCGCTAACGCCACGCCCACCGGCGAACCAATCATGATCGGTGTCAGCGGCCCGTTGACAGGGGATCTTGCCCAGTACGGCGCACAGTGGAAAAAAGGTTTCGATCTGGCAATTGAAGAAATCAACGCCGCTGGTGGCATTGATAACCGCCCCTTGGAATACGTCTTTGAAGATTCACAAAGCGATCCTAAGCAGTCGGTGATTATCGCCCAAAAGTTTGTGGATGATGAAAGCATCGTGGTTGAACTCGGTGATTTCAGCAGCACCGCTTCCATGGCAGCCTCGCAGATTTACACACGCGGCGGCTTGGTGCAGTTCGGCTTCACCAATTCCCACCCCGACTTTACCAAGACCAGCGATTATACATGGAGCACCTCAGTCACACAGGCGCAGGCATCCCCGCTGCTGGCAGATTTCGCAGTGACAACCCTCGGTCTAAAGAAGCTGGCGGTTTTCCAGATCACCAATGACTGGGGCAAATCGACTGTTGATCTGTTCGACAAGCGCGTCGTCGAACTTGGTGCAGAAGTCGTCGCCACCGAGCCTTATTTGCCCGACGAAAAAGATTTCCGTTCGGCTATCACCAACATCAAAGACGCAAAGCCCGATGGCATCATTCTGATTTCGTATCAGGCCGATGGTGCGCTCATCGCCCAACAGGTGCGTGATGCCGGTTTGACCGAACCGCTGGTTGCCAGCGCATCTGTGCAATCACCGGACTTCATCACACTTGGCGGTAAAGCCGTTGAAGGTGCGTTCATCCTCGGTGAATTTCTGATTACCGACCCGCGCCCCGAAGTACAGGCTTTCGTCAAGAAGTTTAACGAAGCCTATGACGAAGACCCTGACCTGTTCGCCACTCTGGCCTATGATGCCATCTACCTGATGAAGAATGCCATCGAGATCGGCGGCCCGACCCGTGACGGTATCCACGAAGCCCTGCCCAAGCTCAAGGACGTGCCGAGCGTGGTCTATGGCACAGTGACCTTTGACCCTGAAACCCGCCGCGCCCTCGATCCCAAGTATGAAAACTTGATTGTGGAAGACGGCGCGTTCGTCCCGTGGGATGGCGTAAAGCCCACCACGCCCTAATCATCACTGAAATCAAGACACATCCGCCCAACTCATAGGCGGGTGTGTCTGTTTATTCACCAAATGGATGGATGGTATGTATCGCGTGCCTACACAACGTCTAGGCGTTTTGTCAGAATCCGATCGATAAATCATGTCCACTGTACGTCTATACAAAACCTTGGAGGACACACCGATGGCTCAACTATCAAAACGCGAACGGGTAGACGCGGCCTTGAAAGGCGAAGATGTTGATCGTGTGCCAGTCGCGGCATGGCGGCATTTTCTGGATGAAGAAGGCCAGCC
>JBBSBS010000379.1:0-6524 GCA_038251045.1 Aggregatilineales bacterium
AGTGGTACTAACACTGCAACGATGAGCCGACCGAATAATCGAGCAGCGGGGAAGGATTCGGCTAATCGTTCTAATGTAAAACGCGAAACTATGCCGCAAACCGTTCCCAGTTCACCCCATCCGATATTCGCATAATGTATATTATGTCAAATAATGGATATTATCCCATCACCCTGATTTATCATTTATCAAATGGGCAGGATGAAACTTCCCTACCCTTGGTTACTGCTTGTCAGGAAGACGAGCGTATTCTATCGAGAGCTGGGCCAATTCCTTGGTTTGCTCAGGCAGAACTTGATCCCAGCTAAAACGCCACTCCCAATTTCCATCCGATTTCCCAGGATAGTTCATTCTATGTTCGCTGGTAAGTCCGAGTACGTCCTGCAGGGGGAATACAACAGTATTGGCTATGGATTCAGAAAGGGCTCGCATCATGTCCCAATGAATGGCCTGGCCATCGCTCTTTAAATATTGCAGAGCGAATTCTCGCTGATAATCCGGTAGGCTACTCCACCAGCCCAAGCTGGTATCGTTGTCATGGGTTCCGGTATAGGCAACTGTATTCGTAATATAGTGATGCGGAAGAAAGTGATTTTCCTCTCCGTCACCAAAAGCGAATTGCAGGATCCTCATGCCCGGCAGTCCAAATTTATCGCGCAAATCGACCACGTCGGGAGTTATGACACCCAGGTCTTCGGCAATTATAGGCAGATGAGAGAAGCTTAGATTGAGCGTATTGAATAGTTTCTCTTTTGGTCCATCTACCCACTTCCCATCGATAGCATTAGGTGCATCCGCAGGAATTTCCCAATAGCCGGCAAAACCACGGAAGTGATCAACCCGAACCATGTCGGCTATGCTCAGAGCATGTCGCATGCGGGAAACCCACCATGCAAAGTCGGTATCCTCGTGAGCCTCCCAACGATAGATTGGGTTCCCCCATAGTTGACCTGTTTCGCTGAAGTAATCGGGCGGAACACCGGCAACAACAGTTGGATGACCATTTTCATCCAACTGAAATAGCGCTTGATGTGCCCAGACATCGGCGCTCTGACAAGCAACGAAAATGGGCACGTCACCGATAATATATACCTGCTGGGAATTGGCATATTTCTTTAATGCGGTCCACTGCCGCGTGAAACACCACTGGCAGAATTTCCAGAAGGCAATCTCGTCTGCGTGTTCCTTTTCAATATTCTCAAGCGCCCTCTTTTCCCGATGAACAAGCTCAATCGGCCAGTGGCTCCAGTCCTGCCCGTTCTGGCTTTTTGCGATGGTCATGAACAGCGCGTAGTCGTTCAACCAACCGCTCTCTGCATCGCAAAAGTCTTTAAATTTCTTATTCAAGCTCCTATTTGTAGGAAATAACTTGCTCGAAGAAAAGAACCTCTTGGAAGCGCGCCGAAGACGCTCCGTGCGAAATGGATGGGTCAATCCAAAGTCAGTGCGATTGTCAGTGAATCCGGGATCCGGCTCCAGATCACCCTGACTTAACCATCCATGACCACTCAGTTCTTCTAGATTGATCAGCAGAATATTGCCAGCAAAGGCCGAGCTGCTCATATAAGGGGAATTACCGGGACCAATTTCACCCAACGGCAATACTTGCCAATATGTCTGCCCTGCGATTTTCAACCAATCGATGAATCGATAGGCATCTTGCCCCAAATCACCGGAGCCAAATTGGCCGGGAAGTGAGGTGGGGTGAAGTAAAATTCCGCTAGCACGTGCGTTCAACATAAAAGTGAGATAAGTAGATTATTAAAGCGCCCAAACCTACTCGGCTGAACGGCGCATCGCACCACCCGCCTCAGGATTTCCGCCCCCCTGACTGACTGGCTCTAAAAGACATATCGGTGGTGATAATTTGAGAAGGTGATACAACTCAGTCAAATTGTGACGGAAGAGTCGATCAAAACTGGAAACAGAGTTGGATGAGTTGTAGTCACCAAACCACCAGAACCAGTCAGAACTTTCGCAGGAGCACAGCTGTTTTTCCGCAGCATCCTGCTCGGCCTGAGTAAGCCGCCCGCTTGACATGACCATGTCATAGCTCTGTTTAGCCGTGCATAACAGATCCCAAGCGCGGTTCTTGTCACGTGAACCTATCCAGGTCGAGAAAGTGCCATATACCCAGCTTCCAGCGACTATCGTATTGATGTTATGCGGCTGCGAAAAATCTCCCGTAGCGCGAGTTTTACACGCATCAAGGTAGTCGCCGTAGGTTGTGGTGCGTATCTCTGATGCGGCCTCAAGTGAGTTATACAATTCATCGAGGAAGTAGAATCCATTGTATGGGTAATACTCCCACGCATTCTCTCCATCCAGAATTACGCTAACTACAGGCGTCTCGGCATCACCAGCCTGCTGGGCGATTGCTGTGACCTGATCAACAAAATGCGTAGCAGCATCCTTGCCATGCCAGCGTGAGTACTCAAAGCCAATCAGGTCGGATAGGTGATCATCCCTGAAAAAACATTGGAGCGCCTCATCCTTTTGAGCCAACTGATAAGGGCGATACAGATAATCCTTGCGCAGTGGTAATTGCGCCGACTTCTTGTGCAGACTGTTCGCAAGCACCCCTTCTCCGCTCGCGGCCCAACGGCAACCTTCCTCTTCGAGGAGCTCCAGTGTCTCAGTCGAAATCGAACCTTCCGCGGGCCACATACCCGTGGGCTCCATTCCGAAGCGTGCCTTATGACTGCGACGCGCCAATCGGATATGTTCGGTCACACGTAAGCGCCCTTTCGGATAATGCAAAGAGTTTGGTAATGGCGCATCGGGCATTGCCTCTTTAGCACTGGCAAAATCAATCATCAGTGGTGCCAGCGGGTGATAATGCGGCGTGGCGGACAATTCGATTTGCCCGGATTCGGCAAGTTTACGGTAGCGCGGAATGATGTCACTAACCTGCTCCCCTATCAGATCAAGCAATTGTTTTCGATCTGATAGGGTAAAACCCTCGGCCTTACTCATTAAATGAGCAATCAGGGCATGTTCGCGTCGCACACTTTCACCACACCAGACCAGATGATACCAAGTGAGCAAATCGGACAAGTACTGACCGGACAAGTAAGACAACACGATCTCACCATCATCTTTTACTGCGTTGAACAGGTCAAATAGCCGCTTATAAGCCGGATAGGGCGAAATCATCTTGGTGTGATTGGTACGGAAACTGGCATCAAATGCGAGTTGACGCTCTTCCTGCGTAAGCTGATGGTGTTCCTCCTTCGCCAACAAGCGGAGCAATGGGTCACGCAGCTTTCCAGTTGCGAACTGGTCGGTGTAGTCCTCCAGTTGATCCAGCAAAATGGGGACGAAATTTACTACCGCGTGCACCTTAGGATGACGTTCAAGGTGATAAGCCATGTCGGTGTAATCCTTGAGGGCGTGCAGGTAGGTCCATGGCAATACAAAATCACCGCTGGAATAATCGCGATAATCCGGTTGATGCATATGCCACAGAAATACTAGGTCGACTGATTTGCTCATGTATTTAACTGTATGAATTATATATTGAATTTAACGAGAGCTATGAATGGGCTGTCCCAGCATATCTGGTGTGACCAGAGTGATGCCATTTGGGCTAACGCGGAAGCGTTTGCGATCTTCATCTAGATTTATGCCGATCTGCATACCGTCTGGGATATTGCAGTTTTTGTCTATGATCACGCGCTTGAGTACGACATGGTTTCCGATATTGACATTGGGCAACAGTACCGCGTCCTCAATAGTGCAATGGGTGGATATGCGCACGTCCGAAAACAGCAATGAACGACGGACAACTGAACCGCTGACAATACAGCCGCCGGAAACCAGCGAATCGATCGCCATGCCGCGTCGGCCTTCTTCGTCAAATACAAATTTCGCTGGCGGAAGTTGTTCCTGATGGGTCCAGATCGGCCACTCCTGATCGTACATATTCAAATCCGGAATGACCTTGGTGAGTTCCATATTGCCTTCCCAAAATGAGTCTATGGTTCCAACATCACGCCAGTACGGGAGTTTGTCGCTGCCCATGCCAACACAGCTATGGTCGAAGCTTTGAGCGAAGACACGGTATTTTTCGACCAGATGGGGGATGATGTCGTGTCCAAAGTCATGAGATGAATTGGGGTCATCGGCATCGCGTATTAGTTGTTCAAACAAAAACTTGGTATTAAAAACGTAGATACCCATACTGGCTAGAGATCTGTCCGGCTTGCCTGGAATGGTCGCAGGTTTGGCCGGTTTCTCAGAAAACTCCACTACGCGACCATGCTCGTCCACGCCCATCACGCCGAATGCAGTGGCATCTTCAACAGGTACATCAAGGCAGGCTACGGTCATATCGGCCTTGGTGTCCACATGGTAGGCCAGCAATTTGCCGTAATCCATCTTGTATACATGGTCGCCCGCCAAGATCAGCACGAACTCAGGATTCTGTTCGCGCAAGATATCGAGATTCTGGTACACCGCATCGGCGGTACCCTGATACCAATGTTCTTCGTCTATGCGCTGCTGTGCTGGCAGAATATCAACGAACTCGCCGAACTGACCGTTCAGGAATGACCAGCCTCGCTGAATGTGGCGTATCAAGCTGTGTGATTTGTACTGTGTGGCCACACCAATACGGCGGATGCCGGAATTGACACAATTGGACATCACGAAATCAATGATGCGAAACTTTCCGCCGAATGGAACAGCAGGTTTAGCACGCCAGCCGGTTAATTCGTGCAAGCGACTGCCGCGCCCCCCGGCCAATATCATCGCGTAGGTGTTTTTGGTTATGCGGCTGATAAAACGCGGCGAAGTGTCGCCGGAAGCGACGTGATACTTCTTTTGCAGATATCCCAGTTCAGCATTCATGATGCATCTCCATCTATATTGGCCCGCTTGGCCCTGCCATTATCGTTTACAATTGGCCCACTACACAAGATCAGCGGGGGATTTTTAGGTGAACACACCATTCGAATTGCTGCTTCAAGCACGTCATCACGATCCTTTTGGAGCACTGGGTCTACATCGCGAAGGCGAGGATTGGGTAGTTCGAGTCTACGATCCCCATGCAACTGGCGTTGACTTAGTCGATAAAACCGGTAAAGCCCCGCTCAAGCGCGTACATCCTGGCGGTGTATTCGAGTGGCACGGCAAGGACGAGCCTGCCCGCCCCTATCGCCTGAATATGCACTATGGCAGTGCATCCAACGAGACGTTTGACCCCTATCAGTTTCCCCCTCACATCGCTCCGCAAGACCTGTACCTGTTCAGTGAGGGACGACTGCATCAAAGCTATCGCATGCTGGGCTCTCATGCTGTTGAGATTGATGGTGTTCAGGGCGTACGCTTTGCCGTGTGGGCACCAAATGCTGAACGCGTCAGTGTTATAGGCGAGTTCAATGGCTGGGATGGTCGTGTGCATCCGATGCGTTCACATGGTTCCAGCGGTGTGTGGGAACTGTTCCTGCCGGGAATATCGTCCCATGCGCTTTATCGCTACGAAATACGCAATCGCGCCAGCGGGGAGATACTAACCAAGACTGACCCTTATGCGCAGGGTTACGAACATCGCCCCGGTACTGCATCGCTTACTGCCCTGCCAAAGCAGCATCAGTGGCAGGATGCCAAGTGGCTGGCACAGCGTGGGCATTGGGATTGGCAGCACGGCGCAATCAACATCTATGAGGTGCATGCCGGCTCTTGGAAACGTCATCCAGATGGTCGCTTCTACTCCTACAGCGAATTGGCTGTGGATATGGTTCCCTATGTCAAGGGCATGGGCTATACCCATATAGAACTGATGCCGATTTCAGAGCACCCCTTGGACGAATCCTGGGGGTATCAGGCAACTGGCTATTTCGCACCGACCAGCCGCTTTGGCTCGCCGGACGAGTTGCGACATCTCATTGACACCTGCCATCAGGCCGGTATCGGCGTAATCCTTGACTGGGTACCAGCCCACTTTCCACAGGATAGTTGGGCGCTGGCACACTTCGATGGTACCGCGCTATACGAGCATGAAGATCCGCGCATGGGCTTCCATCAGGACTGGGGTACGCATATCTTCAATTACGGTCGCAACGAGGTGAAGAGCTTTTTGATGTCCAGTGCGCACTACTGGCTTTCTGAGTTCCATTTCGACGGACTGCGCGTGGATGCGGTCGCTTCCATGCTCTATCTGGACTATTCGCGTAAGGCCGGAGAGTGGATCCCGAACCGCCATGGTGGCCGTGAAAATCTCGAAGCTGTTGATTTTCTGCGTGAAATGAACATCATGATTCATGATGAATTCCCCGGCGCATTGACTATGGCGGAAGAATCCACCGCATGGCAGGGCGTATCCCGCCCCACCTACCTCGGTGGTCTGGGCTTCTCGATCAAGTGGAATATGGGTTGGATGAACGATACTCTGAGCTACTTCCACCATGAGCCGGTACATCGCCGCTACCATCATAACCAACTCACCTTCGGCCAGGTTTACGCCTACAGTGAAAATTTTGTAATGCCGTTCTCGCATGATGAAGTCGTACATGGCAAAGGAT
>JBBSBS010000380.1:0-6504 GCA_038251045.1 Aggregatilineales bacterium
ACCTGCTAGGTCGTCCCGCATTTTTGTCTCTGTTTTCTTTGTGTCTTAGTGGTGAAAATGTTTTTCCGTATACTTGTAATCGCCACCTTCCGTTAGAATCCACAAACCTGCTCTACCGAATTCCAACCATTCACCAACCGCCTTAACAATCCCACTCCCTCAAAACAGTTAGTGCCAGCACCCCTTAACGGTTACCAAATGTCCGACCAAATGGTCACCCTTAAGCCAACGATCTGCCCTATACTATCCTCTAGGACGACTTGTAGGGACTTGCCGCTGGCACGCCCTCTTTCTGCCCGCCGCACCTTAACATTTCACCACCTGCGCCAATCGCCTTCTTGAGGCTCCTTTAGGAGGCTTTATTCGTCTTGCCAGCGGGTTTATCCGCTGGGCATAATGGTCACAAAAACCTGTTGTTGCAACAACACCAACAACATTTCTCCCTCAAATCCATGTTGTAAATGTTGTTCTTGCAAAAAGTGTGGCACAACCCCCTTTGCAATTGCAACACTTGTGTCGTTTCCGCCGACGACGACGACGACACAAAACCGCATGTGCCACTTGTAACTGCGGTCTTGCAACGGCTGTCTGTTGGCTTACCCCGCCGTGTCAGCCTCACTCGCCTCAGCAACCGGCAGCGTGAAAGCGAAAACACTCCCACCACCGGGGTTATCCTCAATCCAGATTTTGCCCCCATGCGCTTCCACCACCATCCGGCAGAACGTCAGCCCCAACCCGCTGCCCCGTCGCGTGCCGCGCCGCCCCTTCACCTGCACATAGCGATCAAACAACTGGGTCTTATACTCATCCGGCACACCCGGCCCGCTGTCTGCCACATCAATCCGCACGAACCGTTCGCCGACTGTCTGTAGCTCCGGCGCATGTGCCCGAATCGTCACATTACCCCCAGCTGGGCAGAACTTCAGCGCATTGTCCACCAGATTTTGCAGTACGCGCTCGATCTTATCCGAATCAGTATCCAACGCCGGTGTTTCGTCACCAATATCAGTTGTCAGTGTAACTTCAAGTTCTTGCGCCACCGGACTCAGTTCGACGCACACACCATCTGCCAGCGTCGCCATATCCGTTGGCTCGGTTTCCAGTGATAAAAATCCACTGTCCAGCCGTGAAATATCCAGCAGCGAATCCACCCGCACCAGCATCTTACGGATCGCCCGTTGGCTGGTTTCTGTGATCGAAACAACCGTTGGGCGGATCACATTATCCTGCGGCACAATATCCCGCATCAGCTTGAGTCCGGTCGTCACTGCCGTCAAAGGGCTGCGTAAATCGTGGACGATCATGTTCGACAAATCAGCCCGCATCTGCATCAACTCGCGCGCTTCCGTTTCATCGCTAAAAACCAGCATCAAACCCAACACCTCATCACCTGCACCCTGCACCTGAATGATGTTGCGTTCGATATAACGCTCGTCGTTCCCATTCGTCAGCTTATATGAAACCGGTTCGCCCCCCGTCCATCCTTCGGGGCTGTTTAGCGTTTTCAACAAATTGCGAACTTTTTGGTCGGATTCAAAACCCATCCGTTCCGCCAGCTCAAGTTCCGGTTTTTCCAATAATGTGTCTATCGTGCCGTTCGTCAGATCACTGGATTGCAACCCGACCAGATCAACACGCGGGTTTGCCAGCGCCACTTTTCCTTCAAGGTCAATCAGCACGATCCCCTCGCGCATCGTATCCAGAATGACTTGCAGCCTGTCGCGCGTTTCCGTTACCTGTTTAACCTGCTGCTCCAGCGCCCGGTCAGTCGTCGTGTACTGCCGCGCATTATGGATGGCTTGGGCTGCCTGTGCCGCGAATGCCAGCGCAATCGGCATATCATCCTCGTCGTAGCTGTTCCCCTCATTAAAGAAAAACGCCAGCCCGCCCAGCCGATCGTTCCCCACCACCAGATCCAACCCCCAGTAAGTGGCTTTCCCCTCTCGCTTAACAATATCATCCGGCAACAGCGTTTCATCTGCCTGAGACAAACCCGCGCTGGCAACCAATTGCATCGCTTCTTTCACATCGTCGCCAATCAAATACAGCGCCACCCCGTCAGATCGCAGCATGTCATGCGCCGCTGCCACAATCGTCTGTTGCACCGTGTCCAGCGCCAGGGTACCCGTCAGTAAGGGTAGGGTGCGGTTCAATGCCGCCATACGGGTTGCTTGTGAAGTTTGTTGCTCGTACAGTTGAGCATTATCAATCGCCACGCTCGCACTCGCCGCGACAATACTCAGCACCCGCTTATCATCCTCGCTGAAAATCCGCAGCGGGTCGTCGGATCGTACCGTAATGGCTCCCAACAACCGGCCACCAGCCAGCAGCGGCACACCCAGCCATGAATGCATGTTCGTGCTGCCACTTGCGTCTTGGTTAATCAGCAGCGGCGCATGTTGCCGCAGCACCCGTCCTAACGGTGTGTTTTCCGTCTCTTCATGATAATCCTTGACCTGCTGCCCGCTGCGCATCACCAACGGGAATCGCAGTCGTTCCAAGTTCCGTTCATAAAGTGCCGTCACGAACTGATCGGTATGCAGCAGTTGCACCACTTGGTTATAAATCGCGTACAGCAGCGAATTCAGCTTCAGGTCAGACTGAATTGCTTGGCTCACCGCCATCAATGACCGCTGTTCATCAAACTGCTTTTGGAGTTGATGTTGCGTCCGGCTGAATCGGTATAAGCCCAGCGTTGCCAACACCGCCCCGATAATGAAAATATACAATGAGCTGGGTGTCAGGCTGATGACCACCGCCGACAAAATCCCAAACGGTAACGGAATAATCAGCATCGCTGCCAGCAGCAGCCAGTTCTCATGTAACATGCGCCGGATCGAGCGCCGCTCAACATAGGTTTCGAGCAAAAATATCAGCGAATACAGCAGGCTGTACAATATAGCGAAAGCCAGCAGTGGTAAAACTTTTTCATTCAGGGGCGGCAGCAGCGGATGAATACCACCTAACTGGTCATAAACCTGACCCGCCGCAAATAACCCCAGCGTCAGCCGCGCACATATCATAACCACGCTGCCCGCAGTCCGAATAGTAACCCGTCGGCGTAATGTAATATCCTGTCGTCGTGCCAGCAGCAGCAAACCGCCCAAAATAGCCCCGATCGCAACCACCCACAACAGCAGCGGTTCTGCTGTTACCGGTATCGAAAGAAATGCAGCGATTCCATAGATATGTACCGTACTAAATTCGCCTTCTGTCAACAGCACGCCGAACATCAATGTAAAGGCAATTAGCACGATCCATAAGACAGCTTGTCCGCCATATTGCGTAATGGTTTCGTTGTCAGGGATGTTGGTCAACAGCGTGAATCCAATCAGGATTCCACACAGCAGCGTTATCAAACTGGAAAGGCGAGATCGGCTCATACAGGACTTATGCCTTTATTTCAAATATGCTTACTGTAAATTGTACATCGCCTTGCATTTAATGTGCATCCATCGTCCTAAATTAATTCAAGCTTAATTTTATTGTATATATTTACGCTTCCGTTTCGCTCATTACTTTTGTGTTTCGCATTTTCATTGTCCAGCGGTAAACTGATGTCCGTTTTTACGGAAGGAGCGTCCGCTTGAATAGTTATGTCACCCTCGTCAGCAACCCCGACTTTTTAATCGGTGCCTGTGCTTTGGCCCGTTCGTTGTTGCTGTCTGGCACTCAATTTCCCTTGACGGTCCTCACCTTAGCCGGTTTGGAAGGCTTGGATCAACTTGAAGCCCTCGGTTGCCACATCGTCACCGTTGATCCACTTCCCGTGTCGGATGCCTTCCGCGCGCGCCATTCCCGCACCTCTCAGCACACGCTTGCCCCTTTTACCAAAGGCAATAAACCGCTGTTTCATGACCCGCTGCACAACTTTCTCAAGCTGCGTCTTTGGGAACTGGAACAACACGACAAAGTTGTTTTCTTGGATGCCGATACCCTCGTCATCCAGAACATTGACCGTCTGTTTGCCTTCCCTGAATTTGTCGCCGCACCCAATCTCTACGAATCACTGTCCGATTTTCACCGGATGAACAGCGGTGTTTTTGTCGCCCAACCCAACCGTGCCGTCTATGAGCATATGCTCACACAGCTCGATCAACCGGATGTTTTTTGGGCGCGTACCGATCAGACCTTTCTGCAAACCTATTTCCCGCGCTGGCATGGGCTGCCATATATCTACAACACCCTTCAATATGTCTGGTTTAATCTGCCCGAATTATGGAATTGGCAGCAGATTCACGTTATTCACTACCAGTACGAGAAACCGTGGCAAGCCAATCACCCCAAACATGACCTGCTTGCACCCTTGATAGATCTATGGTCGCAAGTTTACGAGCAGGGGACATTGCCGATTCATTTACCTCTGCCGCTGGAAAAACAGAATGCCATCTAATGGGGATAAACCGCGCCGCTGCCTGATTCTTGATTTTGATGGTGTGCTGGTGGATACCGAACCGTTGCATTTTAAAGCATGGCAGCACGCCTTTGAGCAGTTAATGGATATTCGTATCGCTGGCAATCATCACCTGCTAGTTGGGCTGTCGCTCGATCAAATCTATCACCTCTGGGCATCATCAAAATCCGGCGCTTTCGATATGCTCACCCCCGACCTGCGCCAACAGCTACTCGCCCTTAAAACACAACATTTTCTGGCGCTGGCAGCCGACCAACTGGAACCCATGCCCGGAAGTATCGCCTTGTTGCGCTGTGCCCAAACTGCGGGATGGTACACCGCCATTGTCTCGCGTTCCCTGCGTATGCGTTTGCACCGCACCCTCGACCTCATCCACATGCCTGCGCTCTTCGACCTCATTCTAGGTTCGGAAGATGCCGTTGACCCGCTCACTGACCGCAAGAACCATGCCCGTGCTGCCCACATCTTTAACATTGATCCACAAGCCTGCATCGTGGTCGAGGACAGCGTTTCCGGTGTAGAAGACGCGCTGGTTTCCGGCATCGGCACGGTCATTGGCTTTACCTCATCGCTGGAATCCCACGCCTTACAACAGGCAGGCGCACATGCAGTTATCGCCCATCTGGATGAGCTCCTGCTCGATAATCTGCTTCACTCAGAAACGTCCATCTCATGACAACTATCGCTGTTACCGGCGCGACCGGCTACGTTGGCCGTTTTGTGGTGGCAGAACTGCACCGTCGCGGGATGCATGTTCGTGCTTTGTCGCGTGCTGATTCTGACCGCACCGGATTTGCCTGCCCTGTCGAATGGCTCACGGGCGATCTACGCATCGCTGATTCGATTGACAATTTTGTACAGGGTGCGGACGCAGTTGTTCATCTGGCTTATGAACACCTTCCCGGCAAATATCGTGGCGGAGAAGGCGCGAACCTTCCTGCTTGGTTGGATGCCAATCTAAACGGGTCGCTGTGCCTCTTACAATCCGCACAGCAGGCGCACGTTCCACGCTTTATTTTTCTGTCGAGCCGCGCTGTCTTTTCGCGCACCGAACCGGGGCATGTGCTGGACGAACTGCATCCTCTTTCGCCCGATTCGAATTATGGTGCTTATAAAGCTGCGGTTGAAGCCTTCATGCAAAGTTTTGCCCATCTCAGTGGCATGACCACCTGTGCCGTGCGTGCTACGGGCATTTACGGCCTGTCACACCCTCTCCAACGCTCGAAATGGTGGGACATTGTTCAAGCTGTTCTGCATGACCAACCCATTACCTCAAATCGGGGGGGTACCGAGGTACACGGTGCTGATGTCGCCACAGCCATCGCCACCGTGCTCACTCAACCGTCGCCGGATGTCCTTCACCTCAGTGATTTGTACGTCACTAATCGCGAGATCGTTCGGCTGATCCGTCAATTTGCCAAAAAACCCGGTGATCTCCCACCATCCGCGCCACCACCCACCAATGTGCTGGTCTCGCGTCACCTGGCCGATCTCGGCATCCAGCTTGGCGGCATCCCCTTACTCGAATCCACCATCGAAGCGTTAGTCCATGCCGCCCAACAACCCATTTAATAAACCTTTAAATTGTTTGTTTTCTCCATTTAAGGTATCTTCAACCGGAATTCGACTAACAGAACACAATTGATCCTGACGGGACTTTTGAATACAGCAATCTACTTGTCCCCTGTTCGCATCATAGTTCTATTCTAAATAACGCAACTTTTGCCTCACGACGACGTTATATATCGTGTGCAAAACTACAAAGGAGCAACCCCTGTGCGAATCTTAATTTTGGGTGGTGATGGATACCTCGGCTGGCCACAGGCGCTTTATCTGTCCCAAAAAGGATATGAAGTTGCTGTGTTTGACAATCTTGCCCGCCGCCACTTTGATTTGAAGCAGGGTTTTGATAGTCTTGTTCCCATCCAGACACTCCACCAACGCATTGATGTTTGGAAGCAAATCACCGGCAAAACCATCAGCCACTTTCATGGCGATACGACCGACTTCCCCGCACTGTCGCAGGCTTTTCAAGAATTCCAACCGGATGCCGTCGTGCATTTCGCCGAGCAGCGCGCCGCCCCCTATTC
>JBBSBS010000381.1:0-6495 GCA_038251045.1 Aggregatilineales bacterium
ATCCGCTGATATACCAGCTATTCAAGTCCAATCACCAACAGAAAAACGTTCTTTTACAATTGCCGACATTGCCAAAACCGGACATCCACAATTCCTCAACGCCTACGCTACATGGTGTCCCTACTGCCAACAAAATGAACCTATCGTCACAGCCCTTCATCAGCAGTTCAAGGATCGAGTTGATTTCATTCACCTGAATGTTGATGGCGAAGGCGTGCTGGAGGCGGCAGCACCCTATACAATAACCGGCGTTACCCAATATGTTTTGATTGATCCCGAAGGTAAAATAATTGAGAAATGGTTCGGAACGATCACCGAAGAATCACTTAGCGAGTCTATTGCTGCCTATCTACAAAGTGCTTAATAGTCCCCAAAGTTTGTTTTAGGTTTGTTAGCAAACCGTTTTCTAACCATCCATTGACCTCGCCGCTTGAATTCTCGCCTGCAAGGTTAGTGCCAACTACGCTTAACAGTTACCAAATGTCCTACCATTTGGTAACCATTTTATTCACAATATCAGATATGATGTTCATTAAGGCCATGTTGTAGAGGTTTGGCGTTGAAAAACTGGCTCTCTCGTCTGCCGCGCAGCTTAACATCCCGATTGGCAAAGTTGGCGGCGGCGGAGCAATATAGCATTTTGCCGCGCTTCTAAGCGAGTGTTCCGCTGAAATTGCCAAGCGGATGGCGAATTTTCGCCAAAAAACTTACTCGATTGCCAAATCCGCTGGCGGGTTAATTTCCTCGACATCCACAATCAACTCCACCGCGTAATGGTCAGATAGCGCCACCTGTTTATTCTTATGTGGAATAACATCCTCAAACTGAAAACGACTTTTCACCTTCACCCCTTGCTTTTCCGGTGCGCGGATCAGCGCATAATCAATCGGCATGTTATAACGCGAGGGCATCATATAGCGTGGACGTAACGTCGGTTGAAGGTTTCCCGCTAATGGGTCGCTCAGCCCGCTTTCGTCCAGAAATGCATCATACAACCAGCTTCCGCGTGGGATATTGAAATCTCCGCATACCAGCACCAGCGCCTCTGCCGCCTGTTCCCGTACACACTTTGCTAACTGTCGCAGTTGGTTATACTCATGCTTCGCAAACGCATTCGTCCGGCTCCAGTCACCCATATAATTCGCCGTCAAATGCGTGTTAATCACCACCACTGGCAACTGTTCCCATGCCACATGCGTAATCAAGATGCCTTTGTGCAAAATCCAATCGGCAAGTGCAGGCGTATACCACAGGCCGCGTTCCGTATACAACCAGAACTCGGAACCGACAATCGGATAGCGTGAAAGCGTCAGCAAACCACCTTTGGGTGCATGGATAAACGGCTTGAACGCGCGGGCAGGGTAGCCGTCACACTCCCGTTCCAATAGTCGCAGGTGACGGTTGGATTGCACTTCTTGTAGGCATACCGCCGACATATCGAGGCCGTTAAGGCTGTGCGCCAGCAGTCTCAATCGCTCACTGGTACCCGGTGTCGGCACGCCGTAACAGTTAAAAGTCAGTAACGAAAATGTGGGCATTATCCTCCACTTGGCTCAGGCATAATTAATTCAAGCAGTTTATTATAGGGGTAGCCGTGTTCTATTATCAAAAGGAAACTTCCTTGAAATTACCTGATCTCGCGCGATATGCTGTCTGGGGGGTGCTTGCCGCCACTGCCGATGCCAACCGCCGTGAATATCGTATGACCACCACATGGCTTCCTCATCTAGTAGTCAACAGTATCAGCTTGCTCCTGCCAGATGCCTTATGCTTATTAGTTCCAGCCAAGCGTAAACCGAACAATCTGGTAGAAGCCGTCATGGATGATATGGTGCGCGACAATCCCAAATATGTGACCTACGTCTTTCCGTTGGCTGCTGGCTATATATTATCGCACCCGCGCTTCAATATTTTTAAGGGTGACATGGGGGATATTCGTATAGGTGGGTTGGGTTTGGATGCCATTCCCCACAGTGCTACCGGCTTTGCCCTCACTGCCCTCGTTCACGACACACTCGAAACGGCTGCCGAAATTCAACCACCTTCCACGAGCCCCTTATCGCGCTTAATTCACACCCTTAACCGCCGACCAGCCCTTGTGTCGCTGGGTATATTGAGCGCCTTGACCTTCTTCTGGGAATATGGCGAATACAGTGTTCACCAGCATGAACTCGAACTGCGCGATGGTGACATAACCAAAATTAATATGATGTGGAGTGCCGAAGATACCGCCCGTGACGTAGTGGCGAATTTTCTGGGGTGGGCTGCTGCTCTAGTGCTCAAACGACGCTAGTTACAGTCTTTTAGTGGATCGAGTGAATCTCCACAATCTCGCCGCTAACATATTCAACCAGCGTCAACCCCGCCCGCTTGCTGCAAGTCAGATGCCCGCCGTATGGCGCATTGAAACTGCCCGATGTAGGCGAAACATCATGGTAATCACGCCCGACTGCCACCGTAATATAACCCAGATGCGGTTCGCGGTTGTTGGTGGGGTCAAAAGCGAATGCGCTCAAGCCATCCTCCGTCGGCAGTACCACTTCAACCCATGCATGTGAACCGCCTTCGCCCAACAAATGCCCCGATACATACCGCGCTGGTAAATCGGCGCATCTGCATATAGCCAGCATCACATGCGCAAAATCTTGGCACAAGCCGTGCTCAATCTCTAGTGCCTCTGCTGCTGTCGTCTCAACCGTTGTTAATCCCGCCTCGTACTGCATCATCCCATACACATAATCATTAATGCGCTGGGCGAGGTCATACTCGGACTTTGCAGCTTGCTGTAACTCACGGGCGATAGATTTAATCTGTCGGTTCGGCGCGGTCAATGGAGTGGCTTCTAGAAAATAACGACTGCCTTCACTCGAAATTATCGGTCGACGCGGTGGATTACTTTGGTTTTCGATCTCAATTAAGACCTCGAACAATACCCCACATTCCGCCGTTGGGATTTCGATCTCAAACACGCGGTTGCCGAATTCGTCGTTTCCCTGTCGTGTGCTGATCGGGGCAGGGTCTACTGTTAATCGGTGAAGTTGTAACTGTTGGGAGCCGTACTGGTCGGTGGGGATGACCACAAGGCGCTGTTTCAAATCGTGGATCGGGCCGGGGTATTCGTACTGGAAGCGGTGATAAAACTGACACCGTACCCGCTTCACATCATTCCAACTCACGCTGTGATGGTCAATGAAATCAGTGTTGGCTACGTCAGAAAATTCACTCATACTTTTGTTTAATTTCTAGCGGTGCGTCGCTTAGTTGAAACAGGTCATCCGTCTGATCCGCCCACACTTTAAATGTGGTCAATGGTGCGTTCCCATATATCGTCGAAAATGCTGTATCGACCGCATCTCGTCCCATCGCAATCAACACCCGCCCCGTTCTTGGGCGGTTGTGACGTGCGTCAAACGTGTGCCACGCTCCATCCATATAGACCTCAAACCATGCATGAAAATCCATTGGGGCTGGGTCAAACGGCACATTGATGTCCGGCAAATACCCGCATACATACCGCGCCGGGAAGTTCAACGCCCTGCAAAAACTTACCCCCAGATGAGCGAAATCACGGCACACACCGCCTCGCTGTTGGTACGCATCCCATGCTGTCGTGCTGGAAATGCTGCCTTTAGTATAAGCGACATTCGTGTGCAGCCAATCACAAACTGCCTGCACCTGCTCCCATCCCCCCATCACATCGCCAAACAACTGCCACGCATCCGGGATGAACATATCAGAAGGGCACAAACGGCTCGGCAGTGTGTAGACAATTACCTCGTCGGGAAGTCTTTCAACCGGTGTCTTAGGCAGATCAATCAGTTTAGGGTCAGGTGTAGCCGGTACATCCGCAACCGCATCATAGACGATAGAAAAAGACCCCGTTGGAGCCATCAACCGCCAGATAGTGTTCCCAAAATTGTCGGTATAATCATGTACATTGACCGTGGGGGTGAACACTCGTTGTTCTTCGATCAAGTGGTGGTGATAATACTGAGGTGGACGTATCACCATCATCATTGGCGTTGGCTGTGGGAAATCATACTCAATCTGACAACCAACACGAACGCGCATAACGATTGTTGCCTCTGTATTACTTTGATGAATGCATTCTAACGGTTTTATACCAGCCCTGCAATCAGCAACAACAGCCAATAATGCCAGAACAATTTTGTTGTGACTGACATATTTTTAATTCAATTGCAAAATTCGCGGTTGAAACACATAAACGACCAAAATCTCAACACAAACCCCCATGAATAGGGGCGCGCACTGAATAGAAAATACGCTATACTTTCTTTAGGAAATTTGCGTGAAGGGACAAAATATGAGCCCCACAAATAATTTAGTGACGGCCCGCCCTGCAATTTATCAGGCGCGAAAATGGACAGATCGACAGTTGGTAGAACAGGGTTTTCAATACTATCGCCCCGTTAAACGAGTGACACTGGTACGGCCTCTGCCCGATTCAGAAGCACCTAAAACCATCAAAACAGCGTGGGAAACCATAACCGCCAAATCGGGTTATATCATCGCATATGTCGCGGATGACACAGTCAAAAAGGCATTGGATGACTACGAACCGCGTCCCATTGAGCCGAAGATTTTCGCCAAAACCTACAAATCGTGGGATGACCCCCGTTGGAAACCAACTCCGGCTGAACGTCATCTCTTGTCACTAGGCTGTAAACCTTTTTACAAGATTGCCGGTGTCTGGTCCAAAAAGCTCAAACAAGATACCTATGTCCAGAGTATTGAAAGTTCCAAGCCGGTTGTGGCACCCGCTGGCGCATGGCTCTGCATCGGCACTGAAGGCGAACCGTGGTCAGTGACCGACGAGTGGTTTCACACCCGTTACATTATGTCCGGCAGCACCATCGGCGGTGTTCGCTAGAGGATTGCCTTCAACCGTTCACGGTCAATGTTGCCGCCGGAGAGTACCACCACCACCGTGCTGTCGGGGGCAACACTGAACTTGTGATGTAACAAGGCAGCAAACCCTGCCGCGCCTGACGGTTCTACAAATAACTTGCTGCGTTCCATAATCAGCAGCATCGCGTCTTTGATTTCGTCGTCTGTAACCAAGACCACTTCATCAACATACTGCTCAACGTGTTCTAGTGTATGTTTCCCTGCGAACGGTGCTGCTAATCCATCAGCAATCGTGTTTGATTTTTCCAGCGCAACTGGAGTATGTTGTTGCAGGCTGGGCAGCATCTTGGTTGCTCCTGTTGGCTCAACCCCGATGACTCTTGCTGCCGGATAAAGAGCTTTAATAGCCGTCGCGACACCGGCTATTAACCCGCCGCCGCCAATCGGTACGATGACCACATCCGGCGTGGGCACATCCTCAATGATCTCCAACCCAATTGTGCCCGTTCCTGCGATAGTCATCGGATCATCAAATGGATGGACGAACGCTAGCTTATGCAGCGCCTGTAATTCCAGCGCTTTAGGCATCAGGTCTTTGCCCATGCCGTGCAGCACCGCCGTTGCCCCATAACCCCGTGTCGCGTCCACTTTACTTTTAACGGCTGCTTCTGGCATCACAATCGTCGCCATCACACCCATCACCGATGCTGCATATGCCAACCCCGCCGCGTGGTTGCCTGCCGAAATCGAAATCACGCCGTTTGCTTTTTCCACTGTGCTCAGGCTGTTCAGCTTATTCATGGCTCCGCGCGGCTTAAAAGACCCCGATTTTTGAAACAGTTCAGCCTTGAACCACAATTTTACGCCGAGCATATCACCCAATGTTGTTGCGCTCAGCATCGGCGTACACAGGAGATGCCCCGCGATGACTTGACGTGCCTGTTGAATGTCATCAATTGTAATCAGTGTCATGGAATTTCTATTCTTTACGTTGCGGGTCTACCGATTCGACATCTTCTTGGTCAATGAATACCTGCCATGGCCCTTGCATGCCGCTGTCTGTAACACCGTAATACACTCGCATCTGCCCATCTACCCGCTGTACCAGATCATAACGGGTTTCCCCGTTTTTGACGTAACGCTGCCATTGTCCGATGTCATCGTGCCAGACCACTTTATCCGGGCGCGGCATATTGCCTTCGTGCTGCTTTATGGCATAGTGCCACAGCCTTCTTGCCGATGATCGGGTGACGTTTTGAACGATGTTCCCATTCCGCAAATCGCGCATGGTGTAATACCGTTCATCGCCGCGCTGTTCCTCAGCGATAATTTCAACACCACCCGTTGGCGGGGCTATTTCCGGCGCGGTAGCTACAACCACAGGCAGCGGTGCCTCTACAACGGGCGTAAAGCGTTTCGTTTTGGTTCGTCGTGGCTCGATTGCCACAGGCATCGGTTCAGGCGGTAGAGCTGTCTCAACTTGAATTTTAAACCCTTGCCGCACCAATCCTACGATTTCGTCGCGTACTGCCAGCGTAGTGTCCGCCTCATCACGCACATAAATCTTGTTGTCTTCAATCGCGTACGGTTTGTCCGCACCCGATGGAACTTGTATGCGGATGATTG
>JBBSBS010000382.1:0-6487 GCA_038251045.1 Aggregatilineales bacterium
AGCCGTTCAAGGAGTTGTTGTTGAATGGTCATTACATCTACTTTTCACTATGCATTAAATGCAGCGCATTATAATCGCCCCTACTCAACTGCTTCAAGCGTCCGTTACAAACAAAACGCCCGACGGTTTTATTGTCGGGCGTTCTCAGGTCAAATTCTCCCCTTCAACAGGAGAAATGAACGAGTGTTATAAGTTACAAATTTGTGCCGCTCATAGCCGGAGCCTGAGGCTGCTGTTGAGGTGGTATTTCAAATTGGAAACCATTGTTACCACCTTGACCAAAGAACGGGAATGCGTCCGACATCGGCATTTGCTCCAAGGTCACATCAATCTCGGAGGTCTTACCATCACGCACCACATCCAGCTTGATTTTATCGCCCGGTTCATAAGCAAATAGACGGTCACGCAGCGTATGTTCATCATCTACCTTGTCGCCGTCAACCGCCGTCACCACATCATTAGCCTTCAAGCCAGCTTTTTCAGCAGGCGATTGCGGCATCACTTTGGTGACAAGAGCGCCAACGGTATCGGTAATGTTGTGTTCTTTTGCGACCGTAGCATCCAGCGTCAAGAACTCCACCCCCAAGCGTGAGCCGCCACCCATCATACCAAATGGTAAGTTGAAGAATGGCATCTCGCCGGAATTCATTCCGAAGCCGAACCCACCGACACCCAGCCCCCGAAGTGCAGTCGCCGGAATTTTGATTTCCTGATCTTTGCTATCCCGCGTCACAGTTAGGGTAACGTCTGTTGTAGCTTTGGTCAGATAGTCGCGTAGGCCAGCCGGATCGTATGCCGTACCGTCAAACTTAGTGATCTTGTCGCCATCGCGTAATCCAGCTTTATATAGGTCACTATCTGCCGCCAAATGATTAATCGTCCAACTCTTATCCGTACCATTGAATATCACATTCAATCCGCTGCGCATGGGATTAATGCTCGCGGCAGCTCCCGCAGCCAATGTAGCCGTTACTGTATCGGTCTTACCATCACGCTCAAACGCAATGACGACATCATCACCGACTTTATGTGTCTGCACTGCCGCGCTGGCTTCTTGAGCGTCTTTCACACTTGTTTCGCCAATCTTGGTCAATACATCACCAATCTTCAAACCAGCTTTTTCTGCGGGTGAATTCGGCACGACTTGACGGACAATCGGCCCCTTATCACCATTTTCAAGCTGGACACCCAACATCGGATGGTTTTGCATCAAAGCTTGGGGAGTGGGGGGTTGAGCCGCTTCTGCCGGACGAGCAACCAATGTGGCTTTCAAGTCCAGTGATTCGCTGCCACGTGTTACCGTCAATGTAATAACATCGCCAACTTTGTGAGCAGCTACTACATCGCGAATCGTGTCGGCAGTAACGGCCTTTGCATCAATCGCCGTGATAACATCGCCAACTTTTATGCCCGCTTTCGCCGCCGCACCATCGGCCTGTACTTCCTCAACCTTCACACCCTTGTCCGCACTACTCAAAGCAATGCCAAGAAAAGGCGCTCCGGTTGTATCTTGTGCGCCTACAAATCCGAACGCTGATACCACCAGCGTAAATACCATCAAAGCGATAACAGAACGAACACTTCTCTTATACGTAAACATATTCTTGTACTCCTCCCAGAGTATCGAGTATCTGATGACAGCCGCAGAAGGCTTTCTATTGATCACCGTCTAGAGGCTAGGCTCATCATGTTAGGAGTGTCTGAATTCGAGATAAGCGTCCCCTGAAAACCAGATTGGGAGGATGTGAATTTCACAGGTTATGTTCGTGTTCTGTCTGGTTTATCTGTTATTTCTCGTCGCCGTTGTTGCCACCCCTTAACCGCTTGGAAAGAAAACCGCCCATAAGCCCGGTCATCATATTGCCTGCAAACGAAGCGCCGGAAACGTCTTCTTTACCGTCTGCCCACTTGCCATTGGAACGCCGGTTAATCCACTCGTTGTAAGCATCTGCGGCCTGTCCTAACGCGACTTCTAATGCATCCTGATCGTTGCTATTGATGATGTCGCGCAGCGTCTGCAATGTGCCGATAAGCTGATCAGTTTGCCGAACCACACTCGCGCTATTTTGAAGTAGCAAATCTCTGATGTCATCAGGGTGTGTGTCGTATAGGTGATGCGTCAAACGCCCAAATGCCGGGTTGGTCACCCGCTGCGCATCGACCCAACCGGGCGATTGCATAGCTGTATAAAAGCTAGCTAACCCCAGCAATGCCGGAATACCCTCGGTCATCCCTACAATACCGTCATATTCGGCGGGATCATAAAAATGAGGTGTAGAACCCAGCAATGCGGCGAAATCGGTCGAAAGTTCCACTGCCTCCTTGGCAGCTCGCGGCGTGGGCATTAACAACATACTGCCCTTGTCGAACAAATCAGCCGCCGCATGCAGCGTGTCATCCAACCCATCATGTAAATATTTCGGATTCAGAATCGGGGACATCCCTACCATGTGGACATCTTTATCCAGCAGTTTCGCTGCCCAATCCAGTGATTGCTGCTTGAGGATAGACATATCCAGCACCACCGCGCCCGCCCGCAAATCGCTTGCGATGGCCTTGTAGGCTTCTTCCATCTCTGCTAAAGGCAGTGCCAGCACCACAATATCACGCTTGGAAGCGGCGCTAAACAAATCGCGTTCGAGTTTTTCGGTCAAACCTATTTTGACCGCATCCTCGCGCACACCGGATCGCATATCAGCCCCCGTCACTTCAAATATATGCCGCGCATCTTTACCAGCGTTGTAACGCTTGAGTGCCAGCGCGACCGAAGCCCCAATTCGCCCCAAACCTAATATACCTACCGTTACGTTAGCCATAACATCCTCAACACCATAATCTTGCTTTTAGTTCTGGTCGTCTGCTTGCTTCAATCTAGCCAATAACCCAACCAGTGGATGATTTCGCCAGTCCTCTAGCCCATCGGCATGGTGTGCTACCAACCAGCTCGCTGCTTCGGAAGCACCCGCTGCTGCTACCATTTCTGCGCTCCACGCTGGATGCTGTGCATAGACTACAAATGGGCGCTGCCACAGGTTCAACGGGCTGCCATTACTCAGTTGATAATAAACCGATGGCAAAAACTTATGCGCGACCACCACCATTGTTTTCTGAAAAACATTAATGGGATACCGCGACTTTCCTACATCGTGCAGCAAAGCTGCAACTGCCAAGTCTGACGGCATATCACCCTGCGCCAACACATCGCGCAGCACTGCCAAACTATGCAGTTGTTCGCCCCGGTTCATCTGCTGGAACACTGCCAACAACGAGGTCGGCAAATACTGTCCGGCTAAGTTCCAATCTACCGGCTGCGAAAACGCTGCCAACGCCCGAAAACCCTGTTGTAAGCGGTAAACCATTACCATCAAACTCTTGTCCGCGTACTATAGGCCAATCAACCAGTAGAAAAGTTGGTTGCTAGGCTGGAAAATGAGCGTACCCAACACGTTGAACTGCCCACCAATGAAGCTCAACAGAATCAACAACATAAACAAATAGTAGCTATTCTGCTGGTTGGCCTGCCACCACCGCGCCTGCTGCGGGGGCAACAACGAGTACATGATGCTCCAGCCATCCAGAGGAAACAGTGGAATGACATTGAACAGTGCCAAAATAATATTCAGGAAAATGATCTCAGTGAATAATTGGAAAAGTAGCTGATTGCTAAAAAACAATTGTGGTGCCAACCGCACCGGAATAGCAAACACTACCGCAATGAGCAAGTTAGAAATCGGGCCGGCGGCTACCGCTGCCAGATACCCCCAGCGCGGGTTACGCATCCGGTACGGGTTAACAGGGGCTGAACCCAGAAAGCCAAACCCGATGATTACACCCATCAAAAAACCGATTGGGTTGATATGCACCAGCGGATTAAGTGTCAACCGGCCTTGATTGGCACCGGTGTTATCCCCCATTCGATAGGCGATATACACATGGGCGAACTCGTGAATAGTCATCCCAATTAATAAGGCAATTGCGCGTGACAATAAACTAACGGGATTGAGGTCTAACAAGAGCAGCTCCACTTCTGCAAATCGTCATTTTGCACCAGTATAACACACGCGTGACCCGCGCTATAGACGCTCTCAAACGGAACAATATTGCAACACAATACGTATATTGGGGTTGTATGTGTTATCATCGGAGCAATTTACAATTTGAGTCAGCAGGTAAAATACGTAGCCACAACACTTCGAGTTTACTTAAGACACAAAAAAACAGTCCTTTGCCTCTCATGAACTGATCAATCTTGTAGTGGTATAAGCAGCCACCGCTCGTCAGAGGCTGTGGACAAAAATTGGTGCTGAAGCAAACACATCATGAACCATCATCAAAGCCAGTACCAAAAAGCAAAATAGTGAGGGATTTTACATGAAGCGTATTCTCATTCTTTTCTCGGATACAGGTGGTGGGCATCGGGCAGCTGCCGAGGCCATCCGCGATGCGCTACTGATCCGGCATCCGAATGAAGTTAGTATCGAAATGGTGGATGTTTTCCGCACTTATTCCCCTTTCCCCTTCAAATACATGCCTGAAATGTATCCTTGGATTGTCAACCGCAGTAAAACCGGTTGGGGTGTTGGTTATGAATTCACCAACACACGCAATAAAGCCAAACTCATTCAGCAAGGCATTTACGTCAGCCTCGAAAAAAGTTTACTGCGCATGTTGCGTGAACATCCCGCAGATATGATTGTTACCGTTCATTCGCTGCTGACACGCACCACGATGCAGGGGTTAATGCAGTTCGAAAAACGCCCACCCTTCATGGTCGTGGTGACGGATCTCGTTTCTACCCATATGTTCTGGTACGACAAAAATGTTGACCGCTGCCTCGTGCCCACCCAGCCTGCCTATGATCGTGGCCTCCAGAGCGGACTTTCGCCTGATCAAATGCGGATTACCGGATTACCCGTACACCCTAACTTCACCACCCGCTTGACGGATAAAGCCTCTGCCCGCGAAGAACTAGGTTGGGATCCGAACTTGCCAGCCGTGCTAATGGTCGGTGGTGGTGAAGGCATGGGAGCGCTGTATGAAACAGCCCGCGCCGTCAACGATTTACGTCTGAAATGTCAGCTCATCGTCATTGCCGGTCGTAACACGGTATTAAAAAGCAAATTAGAAGCCGATCGCTGGCATCAACCAACTCACGTTTATCCATTCGTCACCAATATGCCGGTACTCATGGCTGCATCCGATATACTGGTGAGTAAAGCCGGTCCAGCCACCATCAGCGAAGCCTGTATCGCCGCACTGCCTGTAATCCTTTATGACGCGATTCCGGGGCAAGAAACGGGAAATGTCCAATTCGTTGTCGATCAAGATGCGGGCATCTACGCTCCCAGCCCGACCGAAGCCGCAGAAGCCGTTGAAAAATGGTTATCCGAAGGTCCCGAAGGATTGAAACGCCATTCGGAAAATGCGCTTCGCCTCGCACGCCCCAACGCTGTCTGGGAAATTGCCGATGAGGTTTGGGAATATGCCCAGAAGCCTCCTATCCCAACCAACCGGCGTAATATTTTCATGGACTTCTCAAAGCGTGTTCCCATGCGACCACGCCGCTTCTAACAGCCTGCTAATGACTATTTAGTTGGCGGTTCGGTTTATAATACAGAGGGAGTGAGTGATCTCATTCCCTCTTTTTTTACTTCACGATGGAGACTCTCAATGCGAATTAAACGATCCGTTTTGTGGATAGTCGCGCTCCTCTCGCTGGTAGTGGGCACAGTTGCTACTACCGTTGCACAGGACGCAGCAATCCCTCCGGCGACAATAACAAACGATGAAGGTGGCCCGGTTTCAATCACCGGTGATTTGGCCTATACATACGGTTATTTCACCGAGGGCGTGGACGAACCGCTCATCATTCTCGAAGATGAAGCCGGTTTTGTTGACCGCAACCGCGCCTTCCAGATTCCAGAACGCTCACAGGTGTTGGGCAAAATCACCTCCGACTTCTACACATCACCGTTCTCCTACAGCCTCGATCTTCCCATTGAACCTTCCGGTGATCTGCGCGATGTTGATCAAAACACGAGCAAAGATACAGGTGTCATGGTTTACGGAGTCGCGTATTGGACGAATACTTGGGGCGACCCATTCCTTGAAAAACGCGATCTTCAAGGCGGCGGTTGGTCAAGTGCCTACGCCTCATTTACCGTAGACCCCAATCCCTCGGCAAAAGGGGAAGTTATCGGCGGCAAATATGTGGTCTATGCACCGGATGACCAGCAGGGTTTCCCCTCTGACTTCGGTGACGACAAAAAACTTTTCACCGACGATGACCCGATTGTCCGCCTTCCAAAAGGCTATACCGTTGTCGATATGGATACCTCGCCTTTCACATTTGACCGTTCCAAACATCCGGTCATAGATCTGCTTGAGGGTGAAGGAGCCGCGCAGGAAGACTTCTCTAAACTCAGCTATACCGCCGCTTATGATGGTATGGTCGAAATGTTGCGCAAAAAATATGCCTATACCGAGA
>JBBSBS010000383.1:0-6482 GCA_038251045.1 Aggregatilineales bacterium
AGCGATGATGGGCGCACCAATTTTTGCTCCATATTGGGAAAGCGATTGCAAACCACTGGCGCGGGCATACTGCCCTTTAGGCAGCATAAGGGTTATCGAGGCTGAGTAGGCCAGATATTGAAAGGTTCCGGCTGCACCAGCAATGGCCGAGGTGAGATATAGATGCCAGACTTGCAGCTGCTGTGTGGAAAACAACAACAAAATCATCACAGTGGATAAGCCAGCGGCGAGATCGCTGAAGATCATGATACGCTTGCGATCCCAGCGGTCGATCAACACACCGGCCACTAAACCGACAGCGATAGAAGGGACGAGGCTGAAAAAACCGATCAGTACAGTTGAAGTGGCTTGACCTGTCGCTTTCCACACCCAGATCATCATGGCGAAACTGCTCATGCTGGTTCCAATGAGCGAAATGGTTTGACCAAACCACAGGATGCCAAAAGAGGTTAAATAACGATTACCGTTCACAGAGACTATTCCTTCGTGGGTACATCAGCCAATCGAATGAACCTATGTTTATGGGTTCCATTCACTTAGCTGTTGATAAGCGCAAGAAAAATGCCGGATTGTGTAGCAACAACCGGCACAGTACACCACTCAAAGGTCTGAGATTGAACGTGCTCTTACTATAGCTTAAAACGTTTAGAAGTCTATTGTGAACTCTTGATGGTTAATGTTAGCTAGGGAGCGGGGGTTGCCAGCGCGTCCACCGCTCGTTTTTCTGCCCACCACAGCACCAGCCAGATCAGTAGCGCGTAGAGGACGAGCGTGACCAGTCCAGCGATTATCCAACCCGGTTCTATGGATATGATGGGTGGTACGGGCGCATCCGTGCGGTAATTATAGCGAATGGACATGGCGTTGGTCGTCATCGTGTAGCCGTTGTCGATGAGGGAAACGGCGCTCGTCCCGACGAGGCTATAACCGTTATAGCGCAATGTGGACGGGCTAAAGCTCAACAGAATACTGATGCCAAGCGCCGACAAAGACGAGAGCACAATCTGGTTGGCAATGCCGCGCGTGATGGCGGTCATACTGCTTTTGCTGATGGCTGAACCCATCACACCACAGGCCGCACTCAAACCCAGATTGGCAACTGTCAGGGCGACAGCGAATACCGCGCTGATTAGGATGCTGATGGGATGCGCCAGTTGCAACTGACCGGCAGAGGAATAGTAAATGCCGGCTGAGTTAAATATGGTGATGAGTAAAAGCCCCGCTGCCGCTGATGCACCGACACGGAAAAGCCCCAGCAGTATATAACGCGGGAATTGACGTTGGACGGTTGCCCACCATTTGCCGCGCACAATCTGGCGGGCATCGATTCCGGTGAGCACAAGCATATCCCACGTTTGCGATTCTTTCTCGCGGGCGATGCTGTTGGCGGATAGGCTGATGGTCTGGAACATCAGGTAGAAGTGATAAAAAAGGGTCACGATGATGAGTATATTGGGCAGCGGATTGAGCTTCTCGACAAGTGGTGTTGGGTCGCGAACGGTGAGGGAGCCGATGAGCAGGCCGCCAAACATCAGTAGGGCGATGGTGAGTGTTGCCCACTTCGCCGCAAAGTTGAGCCAGACTCGCCATTTGGGCAGGGGTTTGCTGGAACGCTGTTGATAGCTGCGTTCGGCGTGGGTGATGGCGTTGTCGGGAAAGAAAGCGGACAGTCGCTGAAATGGGGTCATGGGTTACTCGATAGGATTGCCTGCACGCCGAGCGATATTGCGCTAAGAGCCGTTAAGAATGTTTTAGAACCGTTAAGCCCTAAGTTGGTGCTTATTTTCTGTATCCAAAATAGACCATCGTAACAGCAGGTATTCATCTAATAGGGTATCATGATTGGACTTCAGTTAATGCGAAAGGAAGTCCCGATGCAGGCTACACTCCCAACCAGTATAGACGAATTTATGAACTGGTCATGGTCGCAGATTGAGCCATTTTACGCCGAGTTGGCTGCCCGTCCATTAAGTGCCGACACTATCGCCACATGGTTGGCGGATTGGACGCGCTTGCTGTGTTTGTTAGGTGAGACAGGGTCACGCTTACATATCGCCACCACGGTGAATACCGAGGATAAAGAAGCCGTACAGCGCTTACAGAATTTCATGGTGAATATCGCTGAACCTTCGGCTACGCATGAGCAACAGTTGAAAGAGAAGCTGCTCGCCAGCGGGCTTGAGCCGGTGGGCTTTGAAAATGCGCTGCGGAATATGCGTACCGAGGCTGCCATTTTCCGCGAGGCGAATGTTCCGCTGTTTACACGGGAACAGGAACTCAGCCTTGAATATAACCAGATCGTCGGCGCACAAACCGTCGTCTGGGAAGGCGAAGAGCTGACGATCACCCAGCTTAAATTGAAGCTGCAAACGGATGACCGCGCCCAACGTGAGGCCATCTGGAAAGCGATTGCGGATCGCCGGTTGGCAGATCGTCCCGCGCTCGATGTGCTGTGGACAAAGTTCCTGCCGCTGCGTTTGGAGATGGCGAAGAATGCCGGTTACGACAGCTTCCGCGACTTGCGCTGGCAGGAGTTCAAGCGCTTTGATTACACCCCCAAAGACTGCCTGACGTTCCATGATGCCATCGAAAAAGTGGTTGTACCGGCGGCGACCCGCATTTATGAGAAGCAGCGCCAAAAGTTGGGTGTGGATACCCTGCGCCCGTGGGATTTGGATCGGGACGATATTTACCCGCCGTCACGCCCTCCGCTGAAGCCGTTCCAGACCGTGGAGGAATTGGTCAGCAAAGCCGATGCCATTTTCCACCGCGTTGACCCTGAACTCGGTGATTACTTCACGATTATGCGCCGCGAAAAGCTGCTTGATCTGGATAATCGCAAGGGCAAAGCCCCCGGTGGTTATCAGGCCGGATTGCCGCAATCCAAGCGCCCTTTCATTTTTATGAACGCAGTCGGGAAACATGATGATGTCCAGACGCTGTTACATGAAGGGGGTCATGCCTTCCACATGTTTGAGGCCATGAAGCTGCCCTATGCCCAGCAGTGGGATTACACATCGGAAATTGCCGAGGTCGCGTCGATGTCGATGGAACTTCTGGCAGCACCTTATCTGCGCGAGAGTGAAGGCGGGTACTATACGCCTAAAGAAGCCGCCCGCGCCCAAATTGAACACCTCGAACAGAACATTCTATTCTGGCCGTTTATGGCGGTGGTGGATGCCTTCCAACACTGGGTTTACAGTAACCCGCAGGCTGCAGCGGAACCCACCCAATGCGATGCCAAGTGGGAAGAATTATGGCTGCGTTTCTTGCCCGGTGTCGATTGGAGCGGCTTGGATGGCGCACGGGTAACGGGCTGGCAGCGCAAACTGCACATCTACCAGATTCCATTTTATTATGTGGATTATGGTTTGGCGCAGGTCGGCGCGCTTCAGGTTTGGCGCAATTCGCTGCATGATCAGGCCAAAGCGGTGCGAGATTACCGTTCGGCGCTGGCGATGGGTGATACCAAACCGCTGCCCCAGTTATTCGCGGCAGCCGGTGCGGATTTCGCCTTTGACGCGGGTATATTGGGCGAACTGGTGGCGCTGGTCGAAAGCACCATTCATGATTTAGAACAGGTCTAAAGGCTGTTTGGCTCATCGTTTTGTTTAGTTTAGACAAGACGGTGAGCCTCAAAATCCCCTTAAAGGTCACAATTGACCCGTTGCCTGCTTTGTGGCACATTCGAGTCGCGTTTTAAGCGGCGTATTTATCTACATAGCGATTGATGGCGGGCGCAGTGCTGCCCGCTGCTTAAGTGTGTTGACTCACCATAAACAGGAGAATGCCCTAAATGACTTTCCACGTCCTCGTACCGGACAGCGTGAACAAGAAAGCTGTCGAAATTCTTGAACAGGCCGGCTTGAAAGTGACTGCCCCCGGTCAAATGAAGCGCGAAGATACGCTGGTGGCGATTGCCGATGCCGATGCGCTGATTATCCGCAGCGCCACCAAAGCGGATGCCGCGCTGATTAATGCCTCGACCAAATTGAAGGCTATCGCCCGCGCCGGTGTCGGTGTGGATAATGTTGATCTGGATGCTGCCAGTGCTAAAAAGATCGCGGTTATGAATACACCGGCAGGTAACACGGTCGCCACCGCCGAGTTCGCTTTCGGCTTGATGCTGGCACTGGCGCGGCATATTCCGCAGGCGTTTGTGTCGATGCAGGCCGGTAAGTGGGATCGCAAGGCGTATCAAGGTGTTGAGCTGCGCGGCAAGACATTGGGTATCGTCGGTTACGGGCGCATCGGGCAGGCAGTCGGCAAACGTGCGGCTGCGTTCGATATGAACGTGGTGGCTTATGATCCTTATATCTCGGCGGATGTGGTCAGCAAGATTGGTGGTCAGCTGGTGTCGCTGGATGAATTGTTCGCCCAGAGCGATTTCATCAGCCTGCACAGTGTCATCACCGACGAAACACGCGGCATGATTAATGCCAGCAACATTGCCAAGATGAAGAAGGGCGTGCGGATTATCAACGCGGCGCGCGGCGCACTCATCAATGATGTTGATCTGGCGGAAGCTCTCAAAAGCGGGCAGGTGGCAGGGGCAGCGGTGGATGTTTACGAAGAAGAACCGCCACCCGCCGGTCATCCGTTGATTGGTCTGCCGAATGTCATCCATACGCCGCATTTAGCCGCCAGCACCGACGAGGCACAGGTCGCGGTGGCGGTTGAGGCCGCCGAATTGATCGTGGCTGCGCTGCAAAAAGGCGAGTTCAAGAACGTGGTCAACGCCGACGGACTCAAATAGCCGATAGCGAGTCGAGATTTGTGAATCAAAAACGGGACGCACACACGTCCCGTTTTGAGTCAGGCGGTTGAGAAGAGATCGCAGGCGATAGTTATAGAGACATCTTTTCGCCTTTACCGGTCGTAATAAAGCTCCGCAAACTGCTGTTGACATAAAAGCCCCAAGCATTTGAGCAGGCATCGAAACATTCGTATTCAGGCACTAGACCCAGATGCGTGAAGCGAACTTCGGTTTTGTCGCCCTTTTTTGTGATGTCAAATGTGACTTCCGTACCTATCCACTCGCTTTTGTCTTCCACAAAATTCAAGAGGGCATCGACCACCTGCCAGACGACTTTTTGACCGGGAATAACCTCGGTTAGCTTCTGTTTGGAATAGTGGATATCCTGATAACGATAGGTAAACTCATCACCGAGTTTGTCGGTACGGCCTTCGATTTCGCCTGTCCACCATCCCCGCACATGATTGATGGCGGCGAAGGCTTCTTCAGGCGTTTGGTCTACGGTAAAGGTGGTGGTGAAATTTTGACTGTTCATGATTGTGTAGTGTGCCTTTTATGCTTTGGCGTTCGGATGATCTTCGAGCGTTGTTAGCGCGACTGCCCTGTCTTGCTCACCATTCAGCGTGGGATCGCCTTTGCCTTTGGTGATTAAGTCGAACAAACTGTGCTTGATGTATGTGCCCCAAGCATCCGAGCAGACGTTGTAGCACTCTTCAGCGGCCTTCAAGCCGACCTGTGTAAAGCGAACCTCGGTTTTGTCGCCTTGTTTGGCGATCTCAAAGACGATGTCGTTGCCTGTCCACTCGGTCGTGTCTTGGACGAAGTTAAAGTAGTTTTGCAGGACGTGCCATACCACTTTTTTGCCCGGTACGAACTCGGTAACTTTGAATGTACCGCGGTGAACGTCTATATAGTGGTAATAGAACAACGCACCCAGCTTGTCGGTATCCCCGTCAACATTTTCTGACCACCATCCCCGCACATGATTGATGGCTGCGAAGGCTTCTTCGGGCGTTTGGTCTACGGTAATGGTCGTGGTGTAATTTTGATCCATATCTATCTCCTTTTGATCGACGGTTATTGACGACAGCGGTAACATGCTATAGCATGTTTTCAGTATTACTCTTTGTGTTGCCTGCAACATATGTTCCATGTACATAAGTTCTAGTATATGGATTTTTGGTAATGAGTCAAGTTGTGTTTAGAGTGTTACATGATAGAGATTAGGCATCTGGACAACGACACTATTTCGATAGAACCTGATTTCGCGTTCATTGGGGGAAATCTGTGTCTTGATTTTGCCAATACTGTGGGCGGTTTGCCCCCAGACAGCATCACACAGGATCGCCTTACCAGTTATTCGCATCTGGTGGTGTGGAGCCAACATGCCCACCTCATGAACGAGGATGAAGCACAGGTGCTGCTGGACAAAGCCATGCGCAACCGCACCGAGGCGGCTGCCCAATTGGAACGCGCCAACGCCGTTCGGGAAGCCATCCGTGGCATTTTTGCGGTGGTTGCTTATGGTACGCAGCCCACTGAAAGTGATCTGGAGTTGTTTAATTGGGAGTTAGAGCGGGCAATGGCTGGCGCGCGGGTGACCATTACCAGCGAGGGTTTTGGCTTGGCGTGGCCCAAAGCAGAAGCCGCTTTTGATCAAATGCTCGCCCCTATCGTGCGCTCTGCCGCAATGCTGCTTACATCCGCCGAGCGCCCGCTGGTGCGC
>JBBSBS010000384.1:0-6460 GCA_038251045.1 Aggregatilineales bacterium
GTAATCGAGCATCACACGATGTTGGACGCGGTGCTGGATACAGGGGCATCGGCACTGCCTGTCAAATCCTTTGGTGGCTTTATGCGTTTCATCCGCCAACTTCGCGCAGGGCGGTTTGATCTGGCGGTTTCGCTGGTGCGTTCGCCGTTGATGAGTGCGGCCTTGCTGCTCTCCGGTATTCCGCAGCGTGCCGGATTGGACAGCGCAGGACGTGGTTTTGGTTACAACATCCGTGCCCCTATTAATCCTAACCAGCCGCGCAACGAAGCCGACATTTATCTGGATGTCCCGCGTGCGCTCGGTCTCGATGTGACCGACTGCATGGCTAATGTACCCGTTAGCGCCGATGATGTGGCATCCGTCCAACAGATATTGACTCAGGCGGGCGTATCTACACCGTTCATCATCATGAATCCAACTGGCGGGCACAACCCCGGCATGACGATGGATAGCAAACGTTGGCCCCCTGCTCACTTCGCAGAACTAGCAAACCGGCTTGCAGATCGCTTAGGATCACAGGTTGTCTTAATCGGTGGGCCAAATGATGGCGATATTGTCGCGGCAGTAGCTTCACACTTGAAGCAAATGCCTACGCTATTGGTTGGCAGATTGAGCTTTGGTCAGCTTGCCGCGCTCGCCAGCCTGAGCCATCTTTATATCGGCAATGACACGGGCGTAACGCACCTCGCCGCTGCTGCCGGAGCGCCGACGGTGATGATTCTCGGCCCGTCTGATCCACAGCGCTACGCGCCTTTCACACCCAACAGCCTCGCGATTTGGAAGCCTGTCCAAATTGATGTGCGGGGGGTCGCTGGCGGGCAAGTTCAAGGATGGGATTGGTGGCGCGATGGAGTCAGTGTGGATGAAGTAGAAGAAAAGATCAGTATGTTCCTCGGCAAGCCAACGCAGTAAGACAGAATGGACGCGCCGAAGTTCAGGTTATGCAGATGGCTTACGCTTGAGTCGCAAGGCGTAGACCTGAGCGAAGGTCAAGACTTGATTGGCATCAAACATATACTCGCGGATTTCGCTGGCAATCCGCGCTGCACTTTTGCCCTTTAAACCGGGTAAGCTAACCGTTTTCATGGTCACATCATTTTCGATGGCGGCGGCAGAACGGTCTATCTCGTCAATCGGACGGCGCACTTGACCCACTAACTGCAAAATGTCCCGATCAACCGAAACACTATGGGGTGAGGGCTGCGTCAGGTTACTGGCTTCAATCACACAAAATTGCATACTGCGCATGAGTTCTCGCAGTTCCACAGGCAGCCGCAGCACATTGTTGGGTATGGGACTTACAAAAAGAGTCTCGGTGATCGGCATACTGCTGATTATTTGAGTGTAGACACTAATGACCGTGTAGGCCATATAGAGTTGATCCCTCAGCGCCCCAAAGATCACGTAATCCATGAATTTTTCGGGAGTAAGATTTTGATAACGGGCGAGTGTTTCGGGATGCAGGGTTGACACGGTTGATTTTCAGATCCGTTAGTTTTCTGTGATACTGACTCCACCCAATAATATACACTAAAAATTATCATTCGGGCTTCGATTTCTTAAGATTTTTATATACTTTGTTGCGTCAAGTAGTCAACGATTGGGTCGTCTGCCTGTACGTTCATAGATGCGGTCGGCATATTGTTGCGCAAAGTCCAACAATTTATTAATTTCAGCCATGTATTCTCGTATATCACTCGCCACTGAACTGGCTAACCGACCATTAGAACCCGGCATCGGAATTTCCATAAGATCAGGTGTCGTTTCAATCTTCGTCACACCCATTTCAATCTGCCGAATATGATGACGAACGGATTTCACCACGTACAGAATGTAACCTTCGTCGGAATAACTGTCAACCGAAATTGTAGGGGTATTGTCCCCGTGCAGGGAATCTCCAGCATCACTAATGCAGGTGCGAAGGTGTTTGAGCAAGCGGCGAAGCTCAATCACAGCCTTGGGGTTTGTAACACGCAAGGGCTGCGTGCGCGGGAGATTATGCATGATTTGGGTATAAACAGAAATAAATGTAAAAGCAAGTTTGATCTGGTCGCTCAATGCGCCATACAAAACCGTGCTGATAAATTTATCGGGGGCAAGTGCTGACCATCGGTTCCGAGTTTCTTCACGTAGGACAGCCATATAACAATTCTCTAACTATGAACAATTGTTATCAGTTGTATTACTTTCGCCTAAAAAAACCATAACATGACTCCTAACGAAAGTAAAATAACATGCATTTAGCCTAGAACCGGACTAACGTACTACTTACTCTCTACTTTGGTGACGCATCAATTCGTCCAACGGCACTTGTTGTTCGTCGCGCTGATCCATTAGCCGGTACCGCAACTCGTCAAGATCACGCGCATCCAAATTATCCATCATGCGTTCAACACGGCTGCGGCGTTTGGCTTTTTCTGATTGCTCCGATGCCGAGCCATTTGACTCTGCGTCTTTCCAAATAGTTCCGGTTCCAATGGTTCCACCGATCACCAAAACGACTAACATGAACGCCTGCGCCCCGCTTGCCTCGCTGTTAACCAAGACAGCCACACCGAGAACCGTTATCGCTGTCCAGATGAGCGCAGTAGCTAAGACTCTTGCTTGAATATTGTTCATGGTCTTCCATCCTTTGTCTATCGTACATTTCTATCAGTGATACGTAGAAAAAAGAGGCACGTTGCGCTTTTGTCCGCTAACCTGTTGAGGGCTGGCTGACGCGCGGATCGCTGGGCGCAACTTGTACCACGGCTGCCCACGGCAGATAGTGAGTATAAATGGTATCGGTACGAATTTCCTTACCTTCGTTATCCAGAATTCGCCGTGTAAAGGTGACATCCGCGCCATCCTTTGACCAATCGACATATTGTTCCTGCCCAAGCTGCAAATCGACATTGGGTTGGTACACAGTGGGCAATGCTGGAACCACTGACCGTACCACTGGCCCTTCTAGAATCACCTGCCGTCCGGGGTTGCTGCTGTAAAAACGGAACTGAATGGATTGGTCAGCCGGAAAAACTGATGTTTCGATCAACAGATGGAAATCGGTATCATTCAGAAAACGGAAATCGGCAGTGGGTTGGAAAATAGCGGCATCCAAACCCGGAGGTGTGCCATTCAGTTCATAAAAGCCAACTCGGTAGCCATGCGAATTACGCTCGACAATCGGATAGCCTGCTTTGAGGGCGGCACGGAACGCGGTTGTACTCACCTGACACACACCACCACCTACACCATCTATCGTGCGTCCACCAAAAATAATCTTACCCTGAACAAATCCGTCTTCCGGGTTTATGTCACCCAAAAAGGTGTTGAAGGAAAAGGTTTCACCGGGCGCAACAATAATGCCGTTCAAACGAGAAGCGGCCTCGATGATGTTCTTGACGCGGCTCTGGGTCGAACCGGTGTAATAGGTTGTCGAGTCCCCTACCAGTGTCGTAATGCCAAGTTCGGTGGCGGTCACGTTGCTGCTGTATTTGGGTAAATCGTACTTAAAAGCCAACGGTACGAGGCGGTTGCCAGTACTAAATACCGATTCCGCTACCCGCAGCAAGGTTGCGTCTACATCCAATGCCCGCCCGTTGATGCTGTCTTTAATCATTTCCAACTGGCGCGTGCTTTCATTGAAATGGAAACGACCATCTTTCGACTGGCTAATCAGGCCGGGTGCAAGACTTTGCAAAAAGCCCCGCAGTGGCTCGACATTAACGGTCACATCGTAGCTTTGGGTACCATCGCCGTTTGGCACAAGCCCAAGCACCAACAATGCTTTAAGCTGGTCAACATTCGCTGTCCACGGGCCAAGTGAACCACCCTTTTGATCGTCCGTCACCAGTGTCAGTGACGCAGAAAGCGCGGCGTTGATTTTGGAGGCGGCTGCGCTGGCATCGGTGACAAGCGGTTTGGCCTCTTTGACAACCAACGGAATTTCGCCGCCCGTTTGCAACTGGCGCATGAGGTCTTCTAAGGTGTTGAGTGTGCTGCTGACATCCAGCGCCAAACCGGTTTGGGCGGGTGTGGTCACTACGACTGTGCCACTCATATTGAGAGACGCATCTACCGGAGGGTGGTCAAATTCGGCGGCTATGCTGCTTAAGCGCTGTACCGCCACCTGCTCGTCATAACGCACAATCGGCGCGATGCTGCGTCCATTCAACCAGATGCTGGCTTGTGTGCCGAGATCGCTGAACACGCTGCCACTATGACCCGTACTAAAAACTTCGTCCAGTGTCTTTTCGACATCAAAAGTAATACCCAATTCACCGGCTGTCGCCTGCCAGAATTTATCGTTGTAGCGAAAGGTGAAAACAGCCTGCTTGTCATAGGTAAAGGCAGCCGTCAGGGCAGCTTTGGCCTGATCGCGCGACATCCCGCCGAGGTTGACAGTCGATGCAGAAAGCCCCGGCAGCGCTTTGTTACTAAATTGAACTTGGAAAAGCAGCAGCAGGGCGACCAAGGCCATCACCAGCAGCACGATTCCAGTCACGAATAAGATGGGCAAGCGCACCAACCAAGGATTGATCGCTGGATCACGCTGTTGGGGAATATAGTAGTCGTTAGAAGGATAACCTGTCATTACGATTTAACCACAATTACTTCTATTATTTCAGGTGGCAATTGTACCATTATTGTAGAATGGAATGTTGGAAGAACATTTGTTTTGTTTGAAATTCTCATATTGTTTGTGACTCGCACCTGTCGTACCATGTGAGAAACGACCAAGAAGCTGATACAAAATTCCTATGACCAAAAGTGTTTTCATTAGCAGCACCAGTTATGACCTGAAGCGTTACCGCAAGGCAGCTATCGAGGTTTGCAAAAATCTCGGTTTTGAGCCGATTGCGATGGAAAACTTCGAGGCAATGGGTGTTGGAGCGACCGAGGGCAGTAAGCGCAAACTCAAAGAGGCGGATTTGTTCGTGGGGATTGTCGCTCATCGTTACGGCTATATTGAAGATGGGCATGACCGCAGCGTCACCGAGAGCGAGTTCGACTATGCCGGTGAACGCGGGCTAGATCGTCTATGTTTCATTGTCGATCCAGCACATAACTGGCCCACACGCTCGATTGAAAAACGCCAAGTTGAGCGCATTAATACGTTCAAAGCGAAAATTGAAAAATCGGTCATCCGCAATCTATTCACGGATGTGAACGACTTCCGGCAAAAGTTGATGATGGCACTGGTCAACTGGCAGGAGTGGCGCACAGCACGCAGCGGTGAACTGGACGCTATTCTTGCGACCGCCGCCGATGATATTCCGGGCAGACCGGAGCGGCTTATTGGTCGCGAAACATTGGTCACAGAAGCAAACGCCATGCTGGACAAGGGCAAGCGCGTGTTGTTTCAGGGCTTCGGCGGCATGGGCAAAACCGCGCTGGCAGCAGCGATTGCGGCTGAACGCATCGAAGCAGGCAAAGGCGCGGTACTGTGGCTGCGGGCAGGCTCGGAAGACCGCGATGGTCTGATGTTGGCGCTGGCTCGTCCATTTAATGCTCAGCACAGTATTACCAAAGAAACCGGCATTGCCAATCAAGCGCGGGTGGTACGGCTGTTATTGACCGAACATAATGTGACCTTGATTGTGCTGGATGATGTTTGGAACGCGCGCGCCCTCACCCAATTACTGGCGGTCAATGCCGTACCGGGAGGTGTGCCGATCATCGTCACCTCGCGCCACCGCGTCACTGGCCTCACGCGTTTGGATGTAGGGCGCTTGGAGCGTAAGGCATCGTTAGAATTACTCGGTCATTATGGCGATCCGGAATGGGTGACGAACCCCGATGCGGATGAACTCTGCAAGAAATTGGGCGATCATAGTTATGCGGTGAAAGTGGCGGCATTGACGCTGGCTCTCGATGACCTTGCCCCACGAGAACTGCTCCGGCGGATTGATAGCGCACCGTGGAAATTGACCGCGCCGGAAGGGTCGGTAGAAGAAGGTCGCAGCAGCATCGAAGAACTGCTGACGACCAGCCTGCACGGGTTGGATGAAGAAGCGCGGGTAGTGTTTCTGGCTTTCGGCGCGTTCTTCACTTCAAGCGCAACACCAGAAATGCTCTCGATATACATGAAGCTGCCCGCCAACGCGGTTGATGATGCGCTTAACCGTTTGCAACGGCGCGGTTTAGCAGAGCGTGTCTCCGAAAGTGATGATCGGGCGGTCGAGTATCGTATTCATGATCTGGCTTACAGTTACGTACGGGCGCAAGCTGGCAACGATCAACATCATCAGGCGTTGGATGCCTGTCTGGCGTATTTGGAACGGTACCGCGACCCGAAGCCGGAAAACTTCGCTGCCCTGCGAACAGAACTGGATAACTTTATTGGCGCGACCAGTTGGGCGATGAGTGTTGAACGCTACACCGATGTACAACGTTTCGCGAACTGGTTGTACCGCAACTTTGACAGCGATACCTCCGAAGGCTTTTTACATTTGCAAGGTTACGGAAATGTCGCGAC
>JBBSBS010000385.1:0-6411 GCA_038251045.1 Aggregatilineales bacterium
GATTATCACACTAGTGGATGCCGAGAACGCACGGGCGATGCAGCAGCGTGAGTATGAGATTTTGTCGTTCGCGCAGATTGGTGTGGCGGATATTGTGGTCATCAACAAGATTGATCTGGTGACGGCGGAGGAACGCGACCAGCTTGAGGGGTGGATTCGGGATATTACCCCTTCGGCGCGGATTATCGAGGCGGTGCAGGGAGCCGTGCCGCCGGAGTTCGTGTTTGGTGTGGGGGCATATGATCCCGAACGGTTGGCAGCGCGGCAGGGTCAAGATGTGCATGTGCATGAAAGCGGCGCGGCGCACGAGCATGAGCATGAACACGCGCATACCGATCACAGTCTGGTGTTCAGCACATGGAGTTGGACGACCGATCAGCCGCTGCTGTTAAAGACGCTGCGAAAGGCGATTGAAACGCTGCCGGTGACGATCTTCCGCGCCAAGGGGATTGCGTATCTGGCAGATGTGCCGGAGCGACGGGCGGTGTTGCAGGTGGTGGGGCGGCGGGTGACCCTGACGATGGGCGAGGTGTGGGGCGATCAAGAACCGTTTACGCAGATTGTGGTGATCGGCACACACGATGGTGTGGATGCGGCGGTGTTGCAGGCGCATTTTGAGAAAACGCTGGCGGTGAATGCTCCGGCATCCGAGGTGCAGCGGTTGACAGGGGCAGTGGTGGAGTGGCTGCGGAAGCGGAAAAACTAAACCGCCAAGTCGCCAAGAACGCCAAGATTTTAACCGCAGAGGCCAACCCCCACCCCAGCCCTCCCCCGTAAACGAGGGAGGGAGCAAACTCGAATTGAAGATTGAACCGCAGAGAACGCAGAGTTCAATGCGGAGAATTTAACCACAGTCCCACGGGAGGCTGCGCACAGACACAGAGAGCACAGAGAGAATGCGGAGCGAGAAGGTTGCGCGTTGAGGGCAATATTCCTTACTATGGATAGGTAAAGCTATTCATGATGAAGGTAGGGCGCAGATGAAGATGAGTCGTTTTGCTCAGGTGGCAGTGGGTGTGGGTTTGCTGGCGGTGATGGTCAGCGGCGGTGTGGTCAACGCACAGCCGACGGGGGATACCAAGCCTGTGCCGAAAGGCGAGGCGGTGGTGGGTATCAATCGCGGTGGGTTCGATGACGGTGGCAGCAACCTGTGGACATACGAGGGGCAGAAGGGCGAGATCCTGAGCCTGTCGGTGGTGGCAGAGAAGCCCGCGAATAAGGCTGATCAGGAGACGCGAGACAAGGACAATTTATTAGACCCGGAAGTGTTTGTTTATGATCCGGACGGGGAAGTAATCGCTACCAACGATGATATTGTCGAAGGTATTCTGACGGATTCATTTTTACGGAGTGTCGAGCTGACGGCGGCAGGCACATACAGCATTGAAGTGACCAATTGGTTTCGCAAACGGGGCGATGAAACGCAGGGACATTTTGAGTTGATCGTGCGGTCACTCAAGAATCCGCCGAAAGAAGGCAAAACGCCGACGAAGATTCTGGAAACGATTGACAGCACAACGGCTGTGATGGACACGGTGGAGCGCATCATCGAACGGTTTGACCGGCATACGGTGATCCTCGTCAACCCGACGGGATTCAGCATCAGCAAAGGGTTCTTCGGGGATGTGAATTTCACACTCGCGCCATACAGCGGGATGGTGGTGCAAGTGCCGTTTGGTGCGCATGAATTGAGCGCCAAGAGCAGCGATTGTACGATTCGCAGCGGGAAATATGATGTGCCGGAGACAGCGGTGATTATGGTGACGAGTGTATCCGAGTGCAGTTCGTCACCGAGCAAGCCTGCGCCGAATAAACCGGATTTGCTGGGGTATGGGGAGGGTGTGACTATTCTCCCCACCTTAAGTTCTGGTGAGTGAGGTGCTCCCTAACATTGATATATAACACAGGAACATTGAGGTCAAGAGTATGGCAGCACATTTGCAGATTCCAGACAGCCACCGCGATTTATTGGATCGGGCGATTATTGCGGCGTTGGCGACGGTGATGCCGGATGGTCAGGTGCAGGTGACCCCGGTATGGTGCAGTTATGACGGAACGCATGTGATTGTGAACGCGACGGCTGACCGGCAGAAGCATAAAAACATGGTGGAACGTCCGCAGGTGACGCTGATGCTGTTTGATCCGCAAAACCAGTTCCGGTATCTGGAGATACGGGGTGTGGTTGAGGAGATCACGGCTGAAGGCGGCGGCGAGTCGATGAACGAGATGTCGCTGGTGTATATGGGCAAGCCGAAGCGCTATGGCATCGAAGCACCGGCGCGTGAGGTTCTGGAACGGCTGTTGTACAAGATCATGCCGACGCATGTGAATGCGAATGGGTAGCGGTTAGGATTTGCGGCGGACACCGAAGACATCGCGGTTGCCGGAGACCATGATTAGGGCGCGCCGCCAACTATCGGCTTCATCGCCAACGGCTTCGTCATTGTGGTTGGCATCATATTTTTTGACGAGCAGATTGAGTTCGTCTTTGAGGGCACGCCACTTGGGGATTTGAAGGTTGGTGAGCAGATCGGTGCGGGTGGTATCCGGCGCGGTGCGTATGACCTGCCGGAAGTGTGGCAGACAAAGACCCGCCGAGGCCGCATAAGCATCGTTGAGGGTGGGGTCATTGATGAACTCGGCAATGGTGGTGGTGTGCTGACTTTCGGCACGTTCGAGGGCGGCACAGGCCATACATTGGTCGGTGGGTTCGAGTCGATTTGCCATGCTGCTGCCGTTTGATCCACGCAAACGTCCAAAGGCGGCGGTGGCACGGTTGGGTTCGGTGGCGGTCTTGAGCAGTTCATCCATGACGGCGGCGTGCAAAATGGTGATGCCGAGGACGCTGGCTCCGAATTCGACCAGATGCCCGCTGTGGGTGGCACACAGACCGCGTGAGGCGCGTATATCGGCGTGGGTTTCGGGCGTGTTGACGTATTCGTAGAGGTGCGAGTCGAGGAAGCGATTGACATCCTGCTGGACGAGGTTGCAGACGACACAACCGGACGCAGGAAAGGTTTCGATCAGACGGTGGAAGTTCATGGGCAGTGCGGTCATGCGTGTTCCTTGGATAGTCTTGTTCTCATTGCGCTGGTGTGCTTTCGGCGGTGGCATCGGCGGCTGGCTGTGGTGTAGACAGTGTTTGGGCGCTGAGTGAGTAGACTGCCTGTGTATCGGTTGCGTCGTTGATGCCGGAAATCGCCAGCATGAGGGCATCGTTGGCGTTAAGGGTGAACGTCCATGTGCCAGCAGTGGTGGTATCACCGGGGGAGATGAGGCGTTCAGTACGGGTGGTGGCGGCATCTGCGCCAAGCAAGGCGTACTGGACGATGTAACGCTGCGGCAGGATGTTGTCGATTTGCTGCCAGCCGTTGAGCGTCCAACCCTGCACACCGGATTCGGCATCGTCGTTCAGGCCGATTTCGGGGATGGCGATGTTATCAATGGCGATACCTTTGTCGGGCACGTCGTCGGCGCTGACATAATCAAAGCGCAGGACGATTTGCTTGCCAACATAGGGGTTGAGGTTGACTTCCTGCTGCGTCCAGATGGGGCTGGCGGGAATGACGCGGCTGGGATGTTTGCCGAGCACGACATCGACACTGAATAACGATTCGCCACGCTGCATGTAGAGGTTGACGGTATCGCCCGGTTGGAATTTGCTGAGGTAGTCGGTGATGTCCGCTTTGGTCTGCCACGGCTGACCGTCGAAGCCGGCGATGGTATCCCCAACTTGAACATCCAGACCTTTAAGCGGGCTATTGTCGGCAATACTGCTGATGGTGATGCCGTTGGCTTCGAGTCCAATGCCGAGGTATGGGAAGGGACGCGACGGCTGTGGATTGCTGACTCCGGTGAAGCCGAATCCGTAAGATAGGCCGTAGGGATTGGTGGTGGTTGTGCCATTACTGACGAGTATCTTGAAGGTTTTGCCACCGTCGTCACTGACGCTGAAATAACCGTAATTCCAGCCTTCGGACAATTGATGCCATGCGTCGAAGGTCAAGGTGGCGGATTTGACGGCGGTGAGGTCAACGGGGCGGCTTAAGGATGTGTTCTGGTAGAGGCCGTTACCTGACCAGTAAAAGTGATTATTGGGTTGGTCGGCGGGCATGGGCAGTCGGGCAACGGTGGCCGCGCCATCAAAGGTGAGTTGAAATTCGACCGGTTTGGTGGCACTTAGGGCCAGATAATTGGTTCCGTACTGCTGGACTGTGAAATCCGGCACTTGGAAATCGAAATAGTCGGTTGCACCGGGGGCAGCGGCGCGTAAATTAGCGGCTTCGGCAAGGACGTAATAAAAGCGGGTGTCGCCAATTGGCAAATTGAGGGCGTTGGTCATGGCAAAGTCGGCAAAGACATCCTGACCGGTGACGGGTTGACCGGTGATGAGGTCGGTGATTCCGTGGTCGCTCAGGATACGGGTCAACTGGGCGAGACCTGAGCCGGAGGTTGAGAAAAGTTCGCGAAAGACAGCTGGAAAGCGCTGGCGAACATACAACAGGAACATTTGCCCGACGGCGGTGATGGCGCTGCGGTCGGTGTCGTTACTGGTGAGCGACAAATCCGGCGTATTGAAAAATGTTTGGAAGTCGGCTGCACCGATATCGATGCCGCTGTACTGAAGCAGCATGTACCAACTCTGGGCTTCACGCAGCCACGGCGCTTGTGCGGGATTGTTTTGCTCGATGAGTGCATTATAGAAGGCGCGAGCCATCAACCCTTGATAGGCGAGGCTGGAGAGCGCTAGGCCGGGACTGGCAGAGGTATTGATGATGAACATGGCCTGCTGATTCGTCCAACCATTGGTGACAAAGGCGGCAGGTTGATCGTTGACGGGGTTATAGAGCATGTTTCGGGTGGTGTTGAGGTCGTGGGCAAATAGAATAGTTAAGCGTCCGTCGCCATCAATATCGGAGAAGGACAAATTCTCGGCGGCTTCAAGAGTTTCGCTGGTTCGGGGGAAAGTTGTGAAGCCGCCTTGATTGGCCCGATTCTGAAAGTCGATGAATGTATTTTGCATCTGGTTGGCAAGTACATCTAGTTCACCGGTTTTAAAGTCCAAGCCTTCTTCTACCCAGATTTCCAAGAATGGCTTTGAATCGGCGAGGGTGGCGGTGATCTGAGTCGGGGTGGCGCGTCCGGCTTTGCTCACCCAGAATTGGGTGGTCGCCCCAACTTCCAAGAAAGGGGCAGGCGGCGGTATATCCGCCCCACCAGACCAGCCTAACCAGCGCTGAGCCATCGCGGCAGGGTCACGCGCAGTCGACGTTGAGTCCTGTGCCTGTGCGGGAATGGTGAACAGGAGAAGGGCGAGTGCTGCAAGGCTGGCTAGGCGATGGGTGAGGTTCATTGTGGGAATCTCTCTATGTGGGACATCACTACGAGTGTAGATGTGGATTGTGACTGAGTATCGTTTTCTCATCAAGGGCTAAAGTTGATGGGTGCACGGCGATCAATGGTAGGAATGATAACCAGTTCGCGGGTTATTAAGCAACACAGCGACAGCATTTCTTCTTGACAATCTAATATGATTAGATTAAACTCGAATGGCATTAGATAAACATATACATACATTAGACTTGTCAAGGAAGGAAAGCTGATGGAAACACAATACTTATCCCTTGGTGAAGGGACAATTGCTTACGATGACCAAGGGCAGGGTGCGCTGGTGCTGTGTGTGCCTGCCGGTGGTGATCTGCGTTCGGAGTACCGTTTTCTAACACCGCAACTGCTGGCGGCGGGGTACAGAGTGGTGACGATGGATTTGCGCGGACAAGGCGAATCGAGCGCTGATTGGTCGGATTACAGTCCATCGGCAGTCGGTTCGGATATGCTGGCGCTGATTAAACACTTGAACGCGGGTACAGCCTTGATTATCGGGACATCGGTGGCGACAGCGGCGGCGATCTGGGCGGCGGTGGAAGCACCCACGCTGGTGAGCGGATTGGTGCTGATTAGTGCCTATAGTCATGCGGCATCACGTTTTGCGGCATTTGCGATGGCTAACCTATTTCTCTCGCCCTTGTGGGGGCGGGCGTTGTACACAGCTTACTTCCCCAGAATGTATCCCTCGGCACGACCTGACGATTTTGCAGCGCATCTGGATAAGGTGAAGGCGATGCTTGATGAACCGGGGCGGATGCGCGCGCTGCGGATGCTGTTTGCAAGTGCCTACCGCGATTGGGATGAGCGGGTGGCACAGGTGAGTGTTCCGGTGCTGATTATGATGGGGTCACGCGATCCTGATTTCCGGCATCCTGAAGATGAGGCGCGTTTGCTGGCTGAACGTCTGCTGGCGGCGACGGCAGTTGTGACGATTTTCGAAGGGGCGGGACACCATTTGCAGGCCGAGATGCCGGAGCAAACCGCAAAAATCATCCTCGACTTTGTGACACGGCGTAAGGCACA
>JBBSBS010000386.1:0-6404 GCA_038251045.1 Aggregatilineales bacterium
AGCGCCGACATTTGCAGTTCTCGCACTTCAGCGCCAAGCAGGACATCACCAAAAATCATGAAGGCGACGAAGCACTGGCACATCTGCGCGAACTGTTAGCCCTGCCGTTCCACAGCATCCATCTGCGCTCGACAATGGAAGAGTTAAACGTGCAGATCACCAAGAAGGGCAAGGCTATCCTGCACCGCAGCGCGCCGATTAAGCCGCACATCGAGCATGTCGAACATGACCGCTGGAAAGATTGGCCAATTCCCGCCAGCCTGCCTGATCCGTTCTTGCAAAAGATCGGCATCCAGACCAGTGATGGACGCATCAAGGCCGATATGCAGGATAAGTTCGCCCAGATCAACGAGTTTCTGAAGCTGCTGGATCACACCGGTGCGCTGACGACGTTCGATCATTCGCCGCTGCATATTCTGGATTGTGGCGCGGGTTCGGCTCATTTGACCTTCGCCACTTATCACTATCTGAATAATATCCGCCAGATTCCAGCGCAGTTGAGCGGCGTGGATATGAACGGCGAGTTGATGGGCCGCAGCAATACTTATAGCAGTGAGTTGGGTCTGGGCGATGCCTGCTTCTACACATCACCAATTATTGAGCATGTGCCGGAACATGCGCCGGATATTGTGCTGGCGCTGCACGCCTGCGACACGGCAACCGATGAGGCGCTGGCCTTGGGGGTTAAGCATGGCGCGAGTATCATCATGACTGCGCCGTGCTGCCACAAACATCTGCACCAGCAGTTGGAAGGCCGCGCACCGTTCGAGCCAGTCATGCGGCAGGGTATTCTCAAGCAGCGCATGGGTGATATTCTGACCGACAGCTTTCGGGCGCTGCTGCTGCGGATTATGGGTTATAAGACCGATGTGGTCGAGTTTATTTCATCGGAACACACCGGACGTAACCTGATGATCCGTGCCGTCAAGCGCACGCCCGTGGGTGAGTCCGAGTTCGTCAACGAGTACAACGAACTGAAAGCGTTCTGGGGTGTCACACCGTATCTGGAAACATTGCTAGGGGTGGAGTTAGAAGCAATACTCCAACCGTTGCCAATGGTAAGTAAATAGGGAGTAGATTCCACCGGCGATACCGTGCTACAATAGAACGTAAATTCGATTAAGTGGGTGCGCCTATGGTTTATCAAAATCTTCCGACCCAACCCACGCCCTTTGTGGGTAGAAGCCATGAAATCAAGGACATAAGCACCTTGTTTGCTGACCCGACCTGCCGCCTATTGACGTTGGTGGGGCCGGGGGGCATCGGCAAGACACGCATGGCGCTGGAAGTCGCCCGCCAAATCTCCGAATCTGTGACTTCGGATTTCAGCGATGGCATTTACTTCATTCCGCTGCAAGCCCTTAACGCCAGCAATCTTCTTACCACCACGATTGCCGATGCGGTTGGATTAACTTTCTTTCAAACCGCCAACCCGCAGCAAGAATTACTGGATTATCTGAGCCGCAAACATCTGCTGATTGTGCTGGATAACCTCGAACATTTGCTGTCAGATGTCGAAATCATCAGCGCCATACTCGCCCACGCAGCGGGGATCAAGGTGCTGGCAACCTCACGCGAGGCGCTTAACTTACAGGAAGAATGGCTGTACGCGCTGAAGGGTATGCGTATTCCCGACGCGGGTGATCTCAAATCGATTGAGTCGTTTAGTGCGGTGCGCCTGTTTATCCAATGTGCGCGGCGGGCACATCCCGATTTTTCGATTGAAAATGAACGCGCCGGTATCGCACGGATTTGCGCACTGGTGGGTGGGATGCCGCTGGGATTAGAACTGGCAGCGGCATGGGTACGTGCGTTGTCGTGCGATGAAATTGCCGATGAGATTGCCAATAACCTGAACATTCTCGAATCGTCGGCGCGTAATGTGCCGGAACGTCACCGTACCATGCGTGGTGTGCTGGCACAATCGTGGGCGCTGCTGGCGAGCGAGGAACAACAGGTCATGATGCGTTTGGCAGCCTTTCAGGGTGGCATCAACCGTGAGGCAGCGGAAGTGGTGGCGAGTGCCTCGCTGCGGCTGCTTACGGCGCTGGTGGATAAATCGTGGCTGCGCTGGGAATCGGATACGCGCCGCTATGACCTCCACGAACTGCTGCGACAGTACGCCGAAGAACAGCTTATAAGCGCCGGATTGGTGGAACAAACACGCGACGCACACGCGGCCTTCTTTGCGGATTGGATGCAAAAGCGGGAATGCGAGATCAAATTCCAACAGCAGGATAGCGCGTTGGCGGACATCGAACAGGACTTCGCCAACGTGCGCTTAGCATGGAAGCGGGCAACCGAACAACTCAATGGTGCGCTGATTAACCCAATGATCGAAGCCCTGAATTTCTTTTGTGATATGCGGGCGCGCTTTATGGAAGGTGAAGATTTATTCAAAAGTGCAGCCGAGTGTTTTGATCAATGTACCGACCCTGAAAACCGCCTGACTTATTGCCGACTGCGGCTGCGGCGGGCGCGTATGTTCCAGAATGCCATGACCTATGCTGCCGAGGATCTGCATAATCTGCTGGCTGAATTGCAGAGCATCCATGAAGCGCTCAAAGCCTATGACTGCCCTGCGGAAACCGCCTTTGCCCTGTACCAGATTGGCTTTGTGCAGAGCTTTCACTCATATGATGAAATTGGTGAGCCACTCTTTGCCGAATGTGTTCGCATTTACTCCGAACTGGGCGATCAATTTTATCTAGCCGACGCGCTGCATCTGCTGGCGACGGCGGCGACTGATTTTCAAAAGGCAAAGACTCTTTACGAGCAAGCCTTTGCGTTACAGGAAGCAATTGGCGATCGGAACGGGATTGGTTGGTCGCTGACGCAGTTGGCACGCAGCAATTATGTCGAGCATCATTATGATCTGGGTGACCAATACAGCAATCGGGCGATGGTCATCCAGCGCGAGCGTGGCGACTGGAAAGGGCTGCACTATAGCATGATTAACCACGCCATGTGGGCATTCCGGCGCGGTGAATGGGATAGTGCGCAGGTATTGGCGGAAGAATGTCTGGTCATTGCAACCAACCTCAATATGATGAGTGCGTTACGCGCTGGTTCCGCCACACTGGGGTTAATCCTGATTATCACCGAGGTCGATTTTGAACGGGGATATGCCCTTTGCAACAAAGTGATTTCAGTGCAGCAGACGCTCGTGAATTCGATTACCGAAGCCGAGATTGACGCGCTCAATGGATTGGCGGTGCGGGTTTATCATCAGGGTGATGTCACCGCCACCCGCGACTATTACCGGCGCATGGTAGAGCATGTCGGCAAAAGTTGGATTATGCAAAAAGAACCTGATCTACTCGTGAATTTATCGACCAGCGCCATTCTCGTGTTGGATAGTTATGGGCAGACCGAAATGGCTGTCGAACTAATCGGATTGGTCGCCAATATGCCCGATTTGCCGGGGATGCCTTCCGTAGGCTGGCTGGAGAAGTGGCCTCTGCTTCAACGCCTACGTGCGCGTTGGCAGGAAGAGCTTGGCGACGATGCTTATGCCAAAGCATGGGAACGCGGCGCAGCACGCGACATCGGACAAACGCTGAAGCAGTTGATAGGCGATTTAGAAAATCTTTCGGCAACTGGGCCAGCCATGCCGTTGACTGAAAATCCGTTGACGGCACGCGAACAAGAAGTTCTTGGCCTGCTGGCAAGCGGCCTTTCAAACCGTGAGATCGCGGCGAAGTTAGTCTTCTCGCTGGGTACGGTCAAGTGGTATGTCAACCAGATTTATAGCAAGCTCAATGTAGGCAGCCGGACGCAGGCGATTGTGCGTGCCCGCGAATTGCAACTCCTCTCCTAAAAACTCAAACTCCTGTAGCAACCAATACCTATCTTTGGATAGGTGACAAGTACCCGGGTTGGGCGCGTACAGTAGGGTTACGAGTTAGTTAGGGGAGGCAACAAGCATGAATTTCAATAATAACTATGACTTAATCGGTGTGGCAATGGTCGAGGAACTATTCAAAGAGGCCGCGGAGTTACTTCCAATTTCAGATAAACCCACCCCCAACAATCCGTCATTGCTCAAGCGGTTGGTTCAGGCTGTGCGGGGTCAGGATGTGAACGTCTTACAAGCGCGTTCACAACGTCCGTGCGGAGAAGAATCCGCAACACCCAAGCTTGTATAGCATTAGGGTCTATCGCGCGATAGGGGGTTTGCCACTCCAGCGGCAAACCCCCATCAAAATCTTCTTATACGCCGATGTGGAACACCACGATATACTCCCCGAATGTACGCTGATTAGCGCTGGTCATCAAGAAGTTGAAGAAGTTGTTATTGGTGTCCTTATCCAGCGTCATGCCATCCAGCGCGATACTCATCATGGCATCGACTGAACCGCCGGGAATCCCTTCACCGGGGGCATCCGAAACATAACTGTCGGAAAGATCCTGACTATCTCCCCAGCAGGAATTGGTACCCGCATCATCACATTCTACGCGCGTGCCATCATCGAGTTCGACGATGGTGTTATCCGAATGGACGAGCTGCATAAACGGATCAAGTTCCCGTACTTTGGAAATCATATAGATGCTCAAGGGTACGCCGCTGGTGACCATACTCTGAGTCAGGTGAACGGCATACGGATCACCCGCCCCTTCACCGCTACCGTCGTTGGTGGTGACCGCCATGCCTTCCAGCACCAGCACGAATTCACCGCGAGAGCCATCCGCCGAACCGACGACCAGCGATATGGTCGAGAAGCCGCTGTTGCTGTGAAAGAACGGCATTTGGGCGTTGGTGCTTGCCGAATCGACCACCCCCGTTGTGGGCAAATCGACACTGTACTGCTCGCCAATACGGTCATCATCTTCACACAGGTTGATGCCACTGTTATCGCCTACGCCGATGATCGGGTCATAGCCGTTAATGCCGATGGCAGTAGCCGTATAAGTGAATCCCGGTCGCATACTAACGGTAACTTCCATACCATTTTTGATTAGCGTACCGTCAGGGCAGGTGACATCAATACCGGCAGCCTGAGCGCCCGTTTTATCCGGTTTGGTTTTGTCGGGGGCAGGCACACCGGAAGCTAACCCTCCCAGCGAGGGTTTTGTACCATCGCTGGTGTCGGTGGTCGTGCCGTTGTTATTGTTATTATTTGAGGTGGTGCTTGCGCTGCCACCCTTAAGACCGATGTGCATCACGACGATGTATTCGCCAAACGTCCGTTGGGACTCACTGGTCATCAGAAATTCAAGGTAATTGTTGATCGGATCTGCATCGACCTTGAAATTACTCAGCCCCAAACTTAGCCCCGCATCAACCGAACCGCCGGGGATACCTTTGCCCGCTGCGGTGGAAACATAACTATCCGAAAGGTCGTCAATTTCGCTCCAGCACGATTTGGTTCCGGCATCATCACATTCAATTTTCGAACCATCATTTTGGACGATGACCGCGCCGTCGCCATCCACAAGCTGCATGAATGGGTCGAGTTCCTGTACTTTGGAAATCATATAAACTTCAAGCGGTACGCCGCTGTCCACAATGTTTTGTGTGATCTGCACATAATACGGGTCGCCCGCGCCCACACCCTTGCCGTCGGCAGTGGTGACCGCCATGCCTTCCAGCACCAGCACAAATTCACCGTCAGAACCATCGGGCGAACCGATGACCAGTGAAATATTAGACAGGTCGTTGTTGCTGTGGAAGAACGGCATCTGGGCGTTGGTCTTGCTGGCATCAACCACACCGGTGGTCGGTAAACTCACCGAATAGGTTCCGGCTACCTTGGCATCGTCATTACACAGGTTGATGCCGCTTTCATCACCCACGCCGATGACTGGATCAAAGCCGTTGATACCGATGGCGGTCGCGGTGTAAGTGAAGCTGGGACGCATATTGACTACCACTTCTACGCCGTTCAGGATGTCGGTTCCATCCGGACAAGTGATATTTATGCTGTCGGTTGAGCCGCTATTTGCTTTCTGGGCACTGACGGGCATAGCCATCATCAGCATGAGGATTACAATGAATAGGGTAAGCCGTCGCATCGGTCAACTCCTTGAAAAAATGGATCACTATTTAACATATCCTACACTGTTTTGTTTATAATTCAGCAAATAAAAATCCGAAATCCGTCTAAAGGCTTAGCACACCTCAATTAGACGATGGAGAAGGGCAATCCGTTCCCATGAATTTCCCACCTGATACCAAAAGCTATTATGAACTCGTTTGGAAAATCGTGCGCCAGATACCGGCGGGTATCGTCAGCACATATGGGCAGCTTGCCTCGATGATTCCGGTGCCGCCGGGGGTTGAGGAAAGTGATTATGAACGGTTTGGTGCGGTTTGGGCGGGGAAAGCCATGAACGCCATTTCATCCAATGACGATGGCAGTATTCCGTGGCAGCGGGTGGTCAATAGTCAGGGTGGCATCAGC
>JBBSBS010000387.1:0-6400 GCA_038251045.1 Aggregatilineales bacterium
ATAGACCTGATCGTCGGTGGCTGATTCCCAGTAGAGGGCGGATGGTGTGCCGGTGGCTAAGGCGGTGAAGTAGGATTGCACCAGTTCGATGGGTGTTAGCTGACCGGGCGGCACTAGCTGATTGGTCAAGGCGACAGGCTGCGGACAGGCGGTGGCTAAGTCTGTCAGATTAGGGGCGGTTTTCTGCTTGAGGGTGGCTTTTTGCAGATACCAGTTAGGGTCAGGCTCGGTGGCATTGCCGATGGGAACGTTGGTTTTGTGAGTGGTGAAACATCCGGCAAAGTAGACCTGCGTGCCATCACGACGATTGGCGATGGCGAGTGTAGGAATTTCGGCGTGAACATTACCGGCACCGGCATCCTCAAAAATGGGGAGTTGTACGAGGACACGGGCGCTGAGGGTATCGGCAAAACCAGCGGCAAATTGGGCTGCGGTCTGATTGCCGGGAGCCGATTCCCAATAGCTGTAAGCGCGAGGGTAATCCGCCAAGGTGATGGCGTTGTAGTACGCGCCAATCAGGGAGGCGGGATCGGTTTGCAGGGTAAATTGGTAGGGTACGGGGGTAGCTTGCCGAGCAGCGGCAGGCATCACAGTGAGCAACATCAATATGAGGGTGGCGAAAATCCCATTTCGGCGGCGCATTGGTTTCTCCTTACAAAAAAGATTACAGTTCAACTATAAGACTGATTGAGGAGTCTATTCAAGAGTAAAAACACGGAGAGTCCAAGATTTTAGAATAAAGACACATCGCCAAGAGCGCCAAGGAAAGATAGAGAAAAGACTACGGAAGGTTCAATTTGGGGGGTACTTTTTGCTGACGCAGAGTGTTAACACTCAGTACATTGATTTAGGGCTTGGATTGATCTTCCGGTAGCAACAGGTAAAATGAGTGATTAAGTTACAATCACATTCTTTGTAAAGGTCATCCATGTCACTACAAGAAAGCCTCGTTACGGAATTCACTCGCTTGTATGGCGACCAACCGACACACATCATCCGTGCGCCGGGGCGCGTCAACATCATTGGTGAGCATACCGATTATAACGACGGGTTTGTGCTGCCGATGGCGATTGATCGGGCGGCGTGGATTGCGCTGCGTCCGCGTGATGACCGACAGGTAAGCGTGTATTCGACGTTCTATGAGCAAACGATTACGTTCTCGCTGGATGATTTCGAGACAGAGAAAGATGGCTGGATCGAGTATCTGCGGGGGGTGGCGTGGGTGCTGAACGGCGAAGGTTATATGCTGAATGGTTGGGATGGGGTGATCGCCAGTGATGTGCCGGTGGGCGCGGGGTTGTCGTCGTCGGCTGCGATTGAGATGGCAACGGCGCGGGCGTTCGCAGTGACATCCGGTTTCGAGTGGAACGCAGCGACGATGGCGAAGGTCGGGCAAGCCGCCGAGAACAAATGGGTGGGCGCGAACACGGGCATTATGGATCAAATGATTTCGGCAGCAGGTAAAGCTGACCATGCGCTGCTGATTGACTGCCGTTCGCTCGACTGTCAACTGTTCCCCCTGCCCCCCGGCACGGTGATCGTTATTTTGGATACGTCAACACGGCGGGGGTTGGTGGATTCGGCGTACAACGAACGGCGCGAAAGCTGCGAGAAAGCGGCGCATTTCTTTGCGGTGAAGGCGCTGCGCGATTTAACGATTGAGGAATTTGAGGACAAGGCGAGTCTGTTGGATACGGTCACACGCCGTCGGGCGCGGCATGTCATCACGGAGAACGCGCGTACGTTACAGGCAGCAGAAGCGATGAAGCGGGGTGATGCGGCGGCGCTGGGCAAGCTGATGGACGAGAGCCATGTCAGTATGCGCGACGATTTTGAGATTTCTAGTGACGCGCTGAACGCGATTGTGGATGCGGCGCGGCGTGAACCGGGGTGCTACGGGGCACGGATGACAGGCGGCGGGTTCGCGGGGTGTGCGGTGGCGCTGGTCAAAGTAGAGGAAGCGGAACACTTTGCAACGGCTGTGATGGGCACATACCAGAACAGCACCGGACTTACGCCTGCGATTTATGTGTGCAAAGCGACCAATGGGGCGGAAGTGGTGGGGTAAAAGAATGACAGCAGAAGTTACAGCCGATGTTCGAAAAAGTGATTAATGGTTTCGGCGACTTCTTGAGGACGGGTAACGGTTGGGACGTGACCCGAATGGTTGATGATATGCAGATGGCAATCGGGTATTGTAGAGGAAAGCCATTCAGAAACAGTTACCGGTAGAATATGATCAGCTTCGCCGTGTAAAATCAGCGCGGGTTGTGTAATTTGGCTCACTTGAGGGCGCAGATCCAGGCCAAACATACATTCATAAAGTTGAACAGCATCTGCCTGAGAGGAACGCATGAGGATTTGCCTTCCCCAGCGGCGGATAGCGGCACTATCCGGTTCGGGAACACACCTCTCTACAAACTGGGCAACTGTTGCCTCAAAATCATTTTTCAGACCGATCAAGAAAGGGTCATGGTCACTCGACGCAGGCCAATAATACATACCATCGACGAGAACAAGCCCGTTAAACCGTTGTGGTTGTTGGAGTGCTGCTTGCAACGCAACAGCGACTCCGGCAGACTCGGCGGCTAAGACACACTGCTTGACGTTGAGTGCGTCTAGAATCACGAACACGTCATTTACCAGCGTCTCAAATTTAATCGATTCTGTAGGGGTGACTGTAGCGCCTGTACCACGATGGTCGTAAGCAATAGTACGCCATGTACTGCTCAAATAAGTAAAAGTATTCGTCCACAATTCCCAACTGCCAGCCCAACCGCCTAATGCCAATAAAGTGCGTGGACTATCGCCAAAAACAACTGTATACAATTGGGCATCATCACTGGTGATAAACATTATTGTTCCAGACGCTAAAAGCAAAATACTTTTGCATCTATATTATTGCCAATTTATATCATACACAATTAAGTAAGTTGGTGGTGTTTTGGCTGGATAAAACGGTCAGTTGGCGGGGGTGAACATGGTGTTGAGGGTGGCATCGAGTTTATCGACCCCTTCGCGAAGGGTTTCACCGAGAAATACACCCTGAAGTTTGGTGCGCCATTCGGGCTTGTCATTAAAGATTTGCCCGCCAAAAACCACAACTGGGCGACCTGTTTCGGCGGCTTCAGGGAAATACTGCGGCCAATCCAGTAAATGTTCGGCGGTGGCTTCGACCATTGCGACCAAAACGACAGCCGGAGCATGAATCTGATGGACGAGGTCGGCTAGATCCGGCAGGGGTACGGCCTGCCCCAAGTAGGCCACCGGCCAACGGCGACGGCGTAAAAGCACACTCATAATCAGCAGGCTGCCTTCGTGCCATTCATCAGGAGCGCAGGCCAAAACGGTCGGCGGGACCCGGTCATAGGCAGCGGGGCCGGTCATCATCCAGACCAGCAAGTGCTGACGGAGAAAATTGGTGGCTAGATGTTCGGTGGCAACGCTAATTTTGCCATCTTCCCACGCTTGCCCGATGGCGTGGAAAGTGGGGCTGATGACATCTAAGATGAGGTCTTCAAGCGGATAGAGTGTCAAGACTTCGCCCAACATCTGATCGGCCTGTTGCAGTTCGTTAGCGGTGAGGAGTTCAAATAGGCGATGATGGAAAGCCATGAGCGAGGTATCCATCATGGTGGGGCGAATGGTAGGCGCAGGGGTTATGTCGGAAAAGCGCCCTTCCAACTCCATGTGCTGCAAGGCACGAATGGCCTGACCGGTTTGCATGCCATCATCCACACGGGCTTTCACCCAACGGAGGCGCATGACCTCGCGCTCTGAACACAGGCGATGCCCGCCGGGGGTACGGGTTGTGTGGGGAAAACTGTAACGCCGTTCCCAAACGCGCAAGGTCGCCACCGGAATGCCGGTCATGCGCGAAACAATGCCAATGTTATACAACGGCTCATCACTGGCGGATTCTAGATTGAGGACGTTCATACCACCAGCCTGTCGTCTGCAAAAAGTGTTCAATAACGTGACAATAGATACTTGAATTTTATGCTAGCACACTCTTGAGCGAGTGACAAGCCAACTCACGAGTTGTTCATGGCAAATTCAGTAAGCGGCGGTTGAAAAGGCAAAATGCAAAGATTTTTATTAGAGAGACACAGAGGAATGCAGAGAAAAGATAGAGGACTCAGTAGATCACGAATTTCGTTGGTATAATGCCACGCTTATTATCATAATCGGATAGAGCAGCATGGCAAAGGCATCCATACTCGGTGTGCAGACGGATGCACAGGGTTTCAACGAGGCAATTGATCAACTGAAGGATTGGGCGGGTGATTCGACCGGACGGTATGTATCTACCTGTCCGGTGTATACGCTGATGATGTGCCGTGAAGACCGGAATGTGATGGAAGCGGTCAACGGCGCGGATATGGTGACGGCAGACGGCATGCCGATTGTGTGGGTGCAACGGCGGCGCGGTCAACCACAGGCGGAACGGGTGTATGGGCCGGATGTGATGCAAGCGCTGTGTGAACAGACGGCAGGCACACCACTCAAACATTATTTTTGGGGTGGGCTGGCGGGAGTCGCGGATACATTGGTGGACCGGTTGCAAGCACAACATCCGATGTTGAAGGTGGCGGGAACCTATTCGCCGCCGATGAGCGATGTGGGTAGTGAAGTTGATGCAGAAGTGGTGCAACGGTTGAATGAGTCGGGCGCAGACATCATCTGGGTGGGATTAGGATCACCCAAGCAGGATTTGTGGATGATGCGCTACCGCCCTGCCCTGCGTGCGCCGCTGCTGATCGGCGTGGGGGCGGCGTTCGATATGCTGGCGGGTGTGAAGTCTCAAGCGCCACGTTGGATGCAGCGCAGCGGGTTGGAGTGGGTGTTCCGATTGGCACAGGAACCGCGACGGTTGGGACGGCGGTATCTCGTGTATAATCCGTTGTTCGTGTGGCATGTGCTGCGAGAAGGCATCTGATAAGCTGAAATGCGAACCCTCACCTTAATCCTCCCCCCGCAAGCAGGGGAGGAACCATACGCCGAGGCAGGAGTGTTTTGGCATCAATTACTTGGAAGTATTGAGACACAAAAATAAGGCCGATATAAAAGTTAAGCGCTAAATGCCGAATTATGATGCGTCATTATAGTTTACGATACCTGCTCTTTTTGTATGTGATGGATGTGCTGATTATTTGCGGCGCATTGGCGCTGTCGTCGGCGCTGCGGCTACGGATTGAGTTCGGTAAACCGGGCATCCCTGAGGCGTTCATCAATCCTACAATTTTATATGGTATTGCCAGCGCGATCTGGTTGTTTGCGTTGAGCCGCAGCAATGTTTATGGCCCGCGCCGCAGCCCAGAACTCTGGAGCGAGCTGCGAAATATTATCATCGGGCATGGTACGGCTTCGTTCATTTTCTTTGGCATCTTATACCTGATTTACCGTGATTTTTCGCGGGTACAGGCGGGTTATTTCATCGGACTGGCGCTGGTTGGATTGGTTGTTTACCGGCTGGCGGGTCGCGTGTTTTACCGGCGATTCGGGCGGGCGTTGAGTGATGTGCGGCGGGTGCTGGTGGTGGGTACGGATGCGAGCGCGGTTAATATTGCCGAGACCGTCCGGCGTTACGCTTGGGCGGGGTTGTCGTTCATGGGTTACGTGAGTGACGAACCGCACATTACGCTGTTGGCGAAGGCACAGAACGGCGATATAAGTCGTTCGCCGGAAGTGTTACCCGCGCCGATTGTGGGCATGATCGATGATCTGGCGCAGGTGGTGACACAATATCAAATTAATGAGGTTGTTATCCCGCTGAAGTGGTTTGACAGCGAGACATCAGACCGGGTGAGCAGTATTATGCGCGTGCTGGATGCTTATGCGGTAAATATCCGCCTCGCGCCGGATTATTCAGATTTAGCCTACTTCCAAACATCTGCCGAGGATTTCAGCGGTATTCCGTTGATCGGGGTGCGGGAACGGGTGCTTTCACCAGCGCAACGGATCGTCAAGCGGTTGTTCGACATCGTGTTTTCGGGGGTGACGCTGCTATTGATTTCACCGATTCTGCTGCTGATTACGATTGCGATTCGCCTTGACAGCAAAGGCCCGATTATTTATAAGCAGAAGCGAGTGGGCGAATACGGGAAGCTGTTCACGATGCTCAAGTTCCGTTCGATGTATGTGGACGCGGGCGATCCCGGCAGCGAATACAGTAAGCAGCGGTTTGATCCACGGGTCACACGAGTGGGGCGGTTGCTGCGGCGGACGAGTTTGGATGAGCTACCACAGTTCATCAACATTCTGGTAGGTGATATGAGCATCGTGGGACCGCGCCCAGAAATGCCGGGGTTGGTGAGCCGATATGAATGGTGGCAGCGCAAGCGGTTTGAAGTACCTCAAGGTTTGACCGGTTGGTGGCAGATCAACGGGCGGTCGGACA
>JBBSBS010000388.1:0-6363 GCA_038251045.1 Aggregatilineales bacterium
ATCATGTCAGACAGATTCTATATTCCGTTGCTTCAATTTGTCATCAGGTTGCACATATCCTACAAGTTGGTTATCCTAGTAAATAAGGTACAAGTCATTCGATAGGATACCTTGTGGAAAAGCCGCTCCAACGAATCACTGTGTCTCCCCTGATTAACGATCAGGTGCAAGAAGCAGTCAAACAGTATATTCTTGACAACCATCTCCAAGATGGTGACAAGCTGCCTTCTGAAAATGCTCTAAGCAAACAACTGGGGGTCAGCCGCAATTCTGTACGTGAAGCTGTACAGTCACTATCCTCACTGGGCATCATCGATGTGCGGCGGGGGAGTGGTCTGTTCGTCAAAGGCTTTACTCTCCAGCCATTAATAGAGAATCTCCCATACGGTTTCCTCTTCGATCTGCGCGAGTTGGAAGACCTTCTACAAGTACGTGAAGTGCTGGAAAATGGCATGGTTGACCTGGCGTTACCCCTCCTTAGTGTTGAACGCATCCAAATACTTGACACAATCGTGGCGCAAATGTTGTACAACGCCGAAAATGACATCCCCTTAGTCGAACCAGATCGTGCTTTTCATATGGAATTATTTCAACCCGTTGGCAATACGATCTTATTGCAACTGCAAGATATATTCTGGAGCACCCTTCGTAAAGCCCTGCACCATACTAGTATTGCGGATAGTAACCCTATTCACACAGCACTGGCTCATGGCGACATAGTGGATGCCGTTCGTACAGGCGAAGCGGAGAAAGTCCGTCAGTCTCTCAGTCGTCACTATGGAGATATCAAGCTGCGGCTGGCGCAGCTGAAACAGTCTCAACTGACGTCCAATTTAGGTAGTTAGGCAGAAGTGATGAAGCCCCTGGCAGCGTCTGAAATTTATGGCAATTGGGCTACCTTGCTCCTGCCCATTAATACTGACGAAAGCATCGGCTTTTCACGGCTGGATGACGAACTGCAATATCTGACTGGAGCGGGCGTAAATGGCCTCTACTCAAATGGGACAGCCGGAGAATTCCATACCCAGACTGAAGCTGAATTCGACCGTATTCATGAATTGGTCGCACAGCGTTGTGAAACGGCGAATCTGCCCTTTCAGATCGGCGCGAGCCATATGAATTTCCAGATCTCGCTAGAACGTATACGACGCGCACGAGCGCTCAAACCAAGCGCGTTTCAGGTCATTCTGGCCGATTGGTTTCCGCTACATGAAACCGAGATGATAACTTGTCTGGAACATTTCGCGAAGGCAGCCGATCCGATTGGTCTGGTGTTATATAATCCGCCACATGCCAAAGTCCGACTGACTCCAGCACAGATTGGCGCACTTAAACAAGCAGTTCCTGCACTTGTAGGCGTCAAGGTTGCCGGTGGCGACGCCAGTTGGTACTCCGAGATGCGAAACTATTCCAGCAATCTATCTGTTTTCATACCCGGTCACCATCTGGCAACAGGCTTTAGTGAGGGTGCGTCAGGTGCCTATTCCAATGTGGCCTGCTTACATCTGGTTGGTTCCCAGCGCTAGTACGAGCTGATGCGGGTTAACATCAACGCAGCGTTCGATATTGAGCGCAGGATTCGCCAATATTTTGACGAGTACATCACGCCGTACATCACTCAGCGCCATTATGCTAACGGTGCGGTTGATAAACTGCTCTCCGTAATCGGTAACTGGGCACGCATTGGAACCCGGTTGCGCCTGCCATACCGCTGGATTGATGAAACTGAGGCAGAGCGTTTGAGAGCAATTGGGTTACAAATCATCCCGGAAATACTTACCATTGAAGGAGGTGTTGACACTCATTAGTCTGAAGTTATCTGATGAATAGTTAATAATTCTGTTGGAGGTTATAATGAATCATTTAAAGAAACTTTTTGTCGCTCTGCTAGTGCTACTACTGGCGCTACCGGTCATGGTGGGGGTCGCTCAGGATTCAGGAGGCACTTTAATTGGTGCATTCGATGTTGGGCCGGGCGGCGCGCCAGCTGTTATTCCCTATATGGATACCGCTGGACGAACTTGGTTGTCAAAGATCTGGTCGCCTCTGGTGAGTTGGAACAGCGACATGAGCGCGCTTGAACCACAACTTGCCACTGAATGGTCAGCCAATGATGATTACACCGTGTGGACATTCAAACTGCGCGAAGGCGTGTTGTGGCACGACGGCGAAGCTTTCACTGCTAATGACGTAGTATTCTCGCTCAATCTCGCCATGAATCCGGATTCGGCAACTTCCTTCCCCGGTTTCAGCCAGCTTTCGCGTGATACCGTCAAAGAAGTACGCGCGATAGATGATCTGACCGTTGAATTCGATCTCGTTCAAGCTAATCCGCGCTTGCCTAACAATCTAACTCTCCTTTGGATTTTGCCTCAACATGCACTTGCCGATCTCAAACCGGCAGATTATCAGAACAGTGATTGGTTTTTTACTAACCCCATCGGGACAGGACCGTTCAAGCACGAAGAATTCAAGCGCGATCAATTCTGGGCATTGGTTGCAAACCCGACCTACTGGCGAGGTGCGCCCAAACTGGCACGCCTGATTAACCGCTATTTCGCGGACGAAACTTCAGCCATCCTCGCACTGGAAGCTGGCGAGATTCAATTCACTTATGCAAGTGGTGATGTAGCGCTCGGTTTCAATGATAAAGCCGATTATAAGGTTTTTTCCGGTCCATCCGGCGTCACCAACTATATGATCTTTAACGAACGTGATCCACGCTTTGCGGATGTGCGCGTCCGTCAGTCATTCCTATATGCCATTGATCGTAAGACAATCACCGAAACAGTTCTGCAAGGGACAGCGCAGGTCGTTCCCTGCATCGGCGCATTCCCGTCTATGTATCCCCCTGCGGAAGAACTGAACGACTATGCTTATGATCCTGAAATGGCACGTCAACTGTTGGCTGATGCCAAATTCGATGGTAGTACACCCGTCGAAGTGGCCACTTACTATAACAGTCAGTTCCATTCAGATGCTCTTGCTGCGATGCAGTCATTTCTTGCGGATGTCGGCGTCACCATCACACCAATCATGCAGGATGTTCCTACCTATAACAGCTACTTCTATACTGGCGAGGGTTGGACGATCTCGTATCGCGGAGTAGGGGCAGCAGCTGCTAACTTCCCATTCCCCTTCTATGAAGCGGGTGGTCAACCGACAACCGATGGTAAACCGCTAAGCGGCGGTACTTATCCCGAAATGCTTGATTTAATCGCGAAAGCTCGTGTTGAGGGCAATCCGGATACCTACACCGAATTGATCCAGGATATCTGTCGTTTCCAGAACCAAAATGCAACTGAAGGCTACATGTGGACAGCAATCCGCTTTGGTGTTGCCTCCAGCAAACTGCAAGACTTCTATTGGTTCCCAGCAGCCGGCGGCGGCCCATATGAAGATGGTTCAGAGTTATGGACAGTAAGTAGCTAATCAACTCGTCTGTGTTAGAAGGGGCATCCGGTAACGGGTGCCCCTCAATGAAATAAATACTTATGCAAAACTATATTCTGCGCCGTGTCCTCATTAGTATTCCAGTATTTCTTGCTATTACCGTCATTATTTATGGCCTGATTGAAATTGCGCCCGGCGATGTTACTGATTACTTTATCCGCCCAGAGTTGAACATGACGAATGCGGCTGAGGACGAAATTCGCGCGCGATTCGGGCTGGACCAGCCCGTTATTGTGCGCTATTTCAACTGGTTACTCAATGTAGTTCAGGGCAATCTGGGATACCGCTACACTAATGGTCAACCTGTAGGGGCAACCATTGCACAGCGTTTAAGCGCAACAATTCTGCTTGCAGGGGCAGCACTGTTAATTGGTTCAGTAGTGGGTGTTTCGCTTGGCATTTTCACAGCCTTGCATCAATATTCAGTATGGGATTTCTTTCTGACGGGCGTTTCATTTTTGGGCATTTCAATCCCTGCTTTTGTGGCTGGCATCATTGCGCTTTATGTGTTTTCCATCAAACTGGGCTGGTTTCCATCAGGCGGCATGCGTCCGGTTGATCACGAACCTACTCTTCTCACCAGCCTCCACTATTTGGCATTGCCCGCCCTTGTACTCAGTCTCGCGCCTATTGCCAATTTCATGCGTTATACCCGTTTCAATATGTTGGAGGTCATCCGCGCTGATTATGTGCGCACCGCACGGGGAAAGGGCATACCAGAAAATAGAATTACTTGGCGGCACAGCTTCCCCAATGCACTACTTCCCATCATAACCTTACTGGGGCTTAGCCTGCCTGTGCTGGTAGTTGGCGCGGTCTTTACCGAAACCATATTTAGTTGGCCCGGTATGGGCACCTTGTATTTGGAGGCCGTAAATGGGCGCGATGTACCGCTGTTGATGGGTATGAATCTAGTTATAGCGCTGGTCGTGCTGGTCGCGAATTTGTTGACCGACATAGCTTATGGCATGGCTGATCCAAGGATACGCTATGACTGATCAAAACCAGCATGTGCTGCAAATAGCTGCCTTGTCACTGGAGGAAGAACCATCAGCGCGTCGTGACGACAAGCGAATCCTGCGTCGATTTCTGCGTAATCGCCCGGCAGTGATTTCGCTGATTGTCCTCATCGTGATTGTCGTACTTACTATTGGTGCTCCTCTGTTTCAGCGCTATGGTTACCAACAGATCGATTTACGTGCTCGTTCCATTCCACCCAATAGCGATCACTGGCTCGGTACAGATCGCGTCGGGCGTGATGTCTGGAGCAGACTGTTGAACGGTGGACAGGTTTCACTGATAGTAGGTTTTGGGGCAACGCTGGTTTCAACGATTATTGGAACGATTTTAGGTTCGCTCTCGGGATATTATCGTGGCTGGGTCGATATGGTGATTATGCGCTTCACTGATGTCTTCATGACTTTCCCTAGCATTATCATTATGCTCACATTGGCCGCCATGTTGCCCCGCAGTGTCTGGACAATCGTCTTTATTATCGGAGGGCTGAGCTGGACTGGCACGGCTCGTATGGTACGCAGTCAGGTGTTGTCTATCCGCGAACTCGACTACATCCTCGCGTGTCGCGCGCTCGGCTACACCGATAAGCACATCATTGTGATGCATATTCTGCCAAATTTATTTGGTTCTCTTGTGGCTTTAGTGACTTTCGCTATCGGTTCCGCCATTCTTACAGAGGCGGGATTGAGCTTTCTTGGCCTTGGAGTTCCGCCGCCTACGCCCAGTTGGGGCAACATGCTGGAAGCTGCGCGTAATCTGGATATTCTGCGCAACGTCGCGTGGATGTGGATCCCCCCGGCTGTCATGCTCGTGCTAACGGTGCTAGCGGTCAATTTTATCGGCGATGGCGTGCGTGATGCAGTCGATCCGCGCATGGTCATCTAGAATAATCAAGGATACATACACTATGCGCGGACAACAACTGCGAGCCAAACTGCATGCGGGTGATCTGGTCTACGGCATTGCTATGGAAGGTTATGGTCAACCGCGCTGGCCAAAATACTTCTCGGACGTAGGCATGGACTTTGTATGGTTGGACAGCGAACATGCGCCCAACAATCGTGAAACCATCGCCTGGGCTGCCCAGCTCTACGCAGCATACAATGTTGCGCCGCTGCTTCGCATCCCAGAAATCTCAGCTTCACAGGCGGCAATGGGACTGGATGCCGGAGCACACGGCATTATCGTGCCGTATGTGGAAACAGTCGAACAGGTTAAAGCGATGGTTGGTGCAGTCAAATATCGTCCATTAAAAGGCGAAGCGTTGGCTCATGCCATTGAATTGGGTAATTTTCCCAACGATGAGACCAAAGCATATCTTGATAGTTATAATCCGGATGCAATTCTGATCATCATGATCGAAAGCCCCGCAGGCATCCGCAATTTACCCGATCTGCTGGCGGTTAGGGGCGTGGATGCCGTCTTGATTGGCCCTCATGATCTATCGATTTCACACGGCATTCCTGAACAGTATGATCACCCCATTTTTGTGGAAGCGCTTGAACAAACCATCAGCATCGCTCGGGCGCATCAGGTTGGTGTGGGCATGCACTTCATCTCAAATTCAGTAGAATGGGCGATTGATTGGGCGCGTAAGGGATTCAATTTCATCAGTTATCGCGGTGACACGCTGTTCACCGCACGCGGCATTCAGGGCGAGTTGCATTATCTGCGCGCCCAATTAGACGGCACTTCATATTCCAAAGATGCCGACGCAATCGGTGCATCTGGGCATATTCATTACAAAATTGAGGATTCTAAATGACGATGTTTAAGGGTATTTATCCGGCTTTAGTGACTCCGAGCGATGTAAATGGCAGCGTTAATGTCCCGGCATTGGAAGCGTTGGTTGAGCATTTATTTAGCAAAGGCATTGATGGGTTGTATATTGGA
>JBBSBS010000389.1:0-6345 GCA_038251045.1 Aggregatilineales bacterium
CCTACCAAGATGTGCGGGATGCCCCTCAAAATACCGGGGATGCATCGAAACAACATCGAACATGTGTGCAAAGTTTGCTCAATGAACTTACAAGAATGTATGCAACCCATAAGTTGGAGCGAATTTCAACAGCCTGCTAGCCGTGTGCAGCACGGCTATCTTCTGGAACCTCATTGCACTCATCCAATCCGTAGTCTCGCACCACGGGTGCAACTCGTATCCGGTATTTCGCGAATACGCTACGCCGTCCTTTTTCCTGTGTTGTTCGATGCTCCTCCAAGTTTCTCCAGGTGCGGATGGATTCTTCGTCTCTCCAGAAGAGCAGCGACAGGTATTTCCCTTTTGTTGTGAGGTTCTCAAGTCGCTCTATGGAAATGAACCCGTCAATCTCTTCCAGGAGGGGTCTCAGTTCGGCTGCCAGATCGAAATACGTCTTGGCCCCGTTTTCGACTGGCCAGACTTCGAAGATTACTGCAATCATGATGATCTCCTGTGGGGGGTACTACCGAATCATGAGGTTAAAATTCAGGCGCCTGCGCGGGGGAGCACTGACAACCAGGCTGCAGTTTGCGCGTTGCTAACCATGAGTGATGCCCCGGTAAACGGCAGCAATTTTGTTTCCGTCCGGGTCTCGCACATATGCCGCATAGACATCTTCATTGCGCAGCGTCGGGTGGATTGATGGGTTCGGCATGACGCGCGAAATCCGAGAGGTGGTTCCTGTGACTCAGCCACGCCAACACAAGAAACAGCACGAGCCATACAACACTTCGGAGGGTCATTGCGCGAAGACTGTCAATAGCAACAGCACTCCCAGTTGCGTACAAGTAACCGATGGCTCCCAGCACGAGGAAATTGAGAACGAAGATCGTGGCCGCCGCGTACTTCCCGCGATCGACATTGCGCCACGCGATGACACCTGCCACCACATACGCCAAACCCATCGCTATGTTGTAGATCAGTAGCGGTCGAAACACGATGTATCCCGGATCTGAGCCGGCAAGAACACGAACTCCTGCGATCATCGTAGCAAAGCCGAACAAAGCTGCTACGAGCGCAGAGACCGCTTGGACTACTCTCACATATCGCGATTGATTCAACTCAGTCTCCCATAAGATGCCCAACGTTTGAATTAAAGGGTGCCATTAGGCGTCTAGCTTGAATAAATTGTTAGCAATATTAATTTGAGCTACCAAACTGTACGGGAGTGCCATCTCTGTCAAAAGCCATATAATTCGACAGGTCACTTCCATTTTCTACAGCTTGGATCATCATGGTAAGCGGCTGTGTCGCATCCTCAGAACTCGGTACCGCTCCATTCCTACCAGCAAGGCAAGCTACTAATACAATTTGCCAATCTTGTTCCATTCTTTCAGACTCTGCTACTAAATCAGAAAATACCCCCAATTCATCCAAAGTCTTGTCAACACACATGGTGGGTTGTAATTGCCCCCCTTGACCTGAATGAAAGCGAATGGCTTCTTCACTTTCATGATCTTTAGGTGGAGATGCCTTTAAAAAAACGAATAGTAATCGTTGTGGTTCGGTCTGATTTTTCGCGGCCAATAGCAAAGATTCGTAGCCGGTAATATTAATTTTCATTCTCCTTTTGGTTTGCTAACGTGGAGCTAACGGGCGAAGCAAAAGCAAAGCTTTTGCGGAGTCCTTCTTGAACGCAGGGCTAGGTTACGATCTCAAGATACTCTACGATGCTTGCCGGTTGAGGAATGAGCAAGCCGTCTTCACGAAGGCCTTCGATATGAAACTCAATGGCTTCACGGATTTCACGCTCGGTTTCTTCAACCGTGTGACCGTTAGCAACACAGCCCGGCAAATCAGGCACGTAAGCTGAGTAGTTGTTTTCTGCTTTTTCTAGAACGATTGCGTAACGCATGGTGTTACTCCTTTAGCTTGGCTTGTTTGAGTATGCTGTTCAGAGTGCCCGGTGCCAAATCATCACTTGGTTTTCCGGGCACGGTGACGGACCGCTTTTGACGGAATGCTTGAACTGACGATGGCTATCACGTGTTGTAGCGAGATACCACCCATCCGTTTTTTGTATTATCAGTATTTCATCAACTTTCATGCAGCAAGGGTAGCAGATTGCCTTGGTGCTGCCAAAATACCTAACGTCAGTGCTCAGCCGCAGCCGAAGCACGAAGCGCGGATGGAACTGAAAAGCACAAGCTTTTCAGCGGTCGGTTACAGCGCATTGTCAGGTGAATCCGCTCTTGAGGAACACCGGTAAGTCCGTCGTCGGTGGTTCCCTGGAACATTCGCACATCATATCGGCGATATGTCCTCGATGGTAAGTGGTGTGATTGACGACGTGTAGCAAAATAGCTTCACGGCTCATCGACCCGGTGCCGCCTCCAATGAACGTGAACTCCACGATTTCATCATGGTCCGTTTCTGGGAGTGAGTCGGCGTAGCCAATGTACCAGTTGTCGATGCCCTGTTGGACGATGCGTAGTTCGTCCAACGCAGGGCAGACCTTCGGATTGCGGGTCGTTAGGCCGTGTGACATCGACTGCAAATGAGCCTTCCACACCTGGTCCATGGCATAGACATGGTTGAGGGTCCGCAGAATGCTGCCGAAGACGATAGATCGGGCGTCAGTGAGTTCGTGCCCGGGCAGCTCGGATAACGCTGAGAACAGCAGGCTGTTTGCCCACGCCTTGTAACGGGTAAGCATCTGCAAATGGTTCATCGCTACGCTCCGGTTCGCCTAACGATTAGACTCAGCCGTGCCGCTTTCCGGCGTTGGTGGGAGTGCCTTGTTAGCCTCTATAGCCGAGCTCATTTTCCTGCCACGACAAAACGATAGGTAGCATGACAGGCAACACAGTTATTCATTGCAACGCTTAACTGTTCGATAGTGTGTTTGCTATCTTTTAATTTTTCTGCATCAGTGGCAATCTCATCATACTTTTTCCGCGTATCAAACCCGAGCATCTTCATTTCAGCTGGAAGCTTTCTAAACAAAGAGCCGGGGGTAGCGGCTTCTGCTGCCATCCCTGAGGATTTTGCGATAGTGGCTACGGCGGCAAAGTCTTGTGAAGATGCCGCTGCCAATATCGCCTGTGAGTTTTGTAGCCATGTTCGCATCTCAAGTAACAAGCCATTTCGTTCGTCTTTGCTCAGTTGAACCGCCAATCGTCCATCATCCGAGGGTTTAACATCGCCCACGGTAAATTTGTAGGCGAACGCGGCAACTACTATCGACAGTAACGCGACCAGCAGCCAGCTTAATTTACATGATTTCATAACGACTCCTAATGGTTGGGTGTTGTAGAGGGCTCACGTTCAAGTTAAGGAGCGCGTCGCTTCTGGCGCGCTTCGCCTGAACGAGAGGCTAGGCTGGGCGATGATTCTACAAGGCACCCAGTGACGCACTTGTAAAGAACACTCGACATTAATATCTGGTAAGGGATTGCTTCTTCAAGTTTGCTTTCCTTGTCCATTTCAATGCTCCTCATCAAGATAAATGCGAGTGTCATTCCGGCTCGGGTTGATCGTTTTCAGGAAAACTTCCTGCTTCGTTTCCACAAACGACACCAAAAAGGCGTAACCACGAATACGAACCACAAACATGCGTTGGTTCGGGTATTGACCTGTGTTCGAATGATCCAGCGCACCAATAAGGCCACCATTCGACACGGCCGACAACATCTCCTGAAAAGACACGCCCCGCCAGGCTTTGAGGCGGATATTTTTTCGGTGCTCCAGCCCACAAGCTTCATGCGACGAATACTACACCTGTGTGCTTTATGGCATCAAGAGGGCTAATGCCCGGCATCAGGATCGGCGCATAGCGCCAACATCTGTATACTGTTGCTGAATGTCTTGATTCATCCAAATAGCCATCGCTGAATCAGTGTTGTATAGCGAGGCTTTACAACATACGCCATTAGGCAAACAACGATTAGCATTTAGCCAGGTACCATGGTTGTTGCCTGGAATTTCCAATGAGTTCATTTCATTTGTAGGAAATGTTCACACGGCTATTTGTGCTGGCTGCCCCGACAAAGAGAATCTTTTGTTCGGTAATGAAGTGAATATATTTTTCGGATGGTTCGTTGAATCGCTGACCCATTGGGTTCCCCGTGTTGTTGAGTAGCTAACGTAAAGTCGAGCGGCGCGATGCTTATTGCGCGTCGCGCTCTATCCATACCGTGCCGCCTCCCACGCATGAAGTGCGTGTTTCCGGGTTTCACCCCAACGATACCCGCCACGCTTACCGCTTTGTTGAATGACGCGGTGACAAGGGATAAGGAAAGCGACTGGATTTGCACCTACGGCAAGGCCCACAGCCCTCGCAGAGTGCGGGTGACCGATTGAGGTTGCCACTTGGGAGTAGCTTGCCACTGTTCCAGGAGGGATCTCCAACAAGGCTTTCCATACACTGGTCTGAAAGTTCGTGCCGGACACATGCAAAGATAAAGGGCGATCCAATCTTATTGTTTTGCCAAACATGGCCTCAATAACCACACGTGTACTGTCGTGGTTTTCATGCATTTCTGCACGAGGCCACTTTTTATATAAACCGGCCAGGCATTCATCGATTTGATCGTGCTCCAGAAAGGTCAGACTGCATATACCCCTGGGCGTAATGGCTATAAATACCTTCCCAAAAGGAGTGTCATGTTTGCCATATTCGATCTGTAAACCAAGGCCGCCCGTTTTAAATTCGCCGGGTGTGACAGCTTCCAGATGAACGAAGTGGTCATACAAACGAGAGCCGCTACTCAAACCCAGAGAATCTGAAACCTCAAGCAATGATTTGGATTCACTCAACAATTGTTTCGCGCGCTCCAACGTCAGCGTTTGCAGGAATCTTTTCGGCGTCACGCCTGCCCAGCGACAGAACAGGCGCTGGAAGTGAAAGGGGCTAAGATGGATGTGCTCCGCAATTTCATCCAGGGTTGGCTGACTGTTCACCCGGTCAGTAATGAAAGAAATCGCCTGGGCGATGCGGTCATAATCGGTCATGTCGTTTAACTATTAATTTTGCATGCCCGTTCAATGTCGGGGTTTTGGTATAGAGACTCCGGTATTTTCGCGAGCGTTGATGCCTGTAACCCTTGCACAGTTTGAATTCGGGAACAGGAAGCGAACCTGTCGTTAGCGCAAGACGATTGACCGATACAACCTGCTTTTCCGACGGCAGATTGAGGACACATTCGCCAGTGCGAATCATATTTTGCGGTGTTTTGGATAATGCTGCGAATCCGGGCACGCAACGCCATCCAAGCCAGAATGCCGAAGACATGGGTGCGAGATTGTATGTCCCATCTTCATTTAAGGTGCTCACCTGCTCACCAGCGCAACGGACGTTCCGAAATACAGGATCGATGGTTCGACGGACTTATGCATGATACCTCTCATAATCTGATTTGCGTACTGGCAAGGATTATCTCCAGTACGAGCATCAATATGCACGTATAAGCACGCATCCGCGACCCGAATCTTGCTATGTTGGATTTGAACCACCAAGTCAAAGGTCAGGCGCGGTGCAGAGCACCGTCGTCTGCACCGCATTGTTCTCTCTTGTAGATTGATTTAGCCATGAACGACAGCAAGGATTATCAAAACCCTTCCAGCACATTCTTGCCGATTATCGACGGCGTCTATTTCTTGCTGATGTTATTCAGCGCCAGATGGAACAGTGTCAGCAATGCCTCATCGCTCGGGAACGAGCCACGGCTCCCGGTGATCTTCGCAGGCTGATGTTCACTGACTCAACCCCGGTGGGCCGCGCGAGCTGCAACCCTTGGAGTGCATTGTTAGCCATGTACTGTACGGCTGTCGTTTGGAGCTTGCTCACGACTTTGCATCCCGTAGTCACGAATCACACCAGCGATGCGCAGGCGATAGTCTTTAAATACTCCGCCGCGTCCCAGCCTCTGTGCATCCCGATGTGCTTCGAGTGAACGCCACTGAGATACGGCTTGCTCGTCACGAAAGAATGAAAGAGATAGTATTTTTCCCGGCTCTGACAGACTCTCAAATCGCTCTATCGAGACAAAGCCGTCAATCTTTTCCAAAAGCGGCCTCAGACTGGCTGCCAAATCCAGGTATTCCTGTTTCTGACCAGTGGCTGGCCAAACTTCAAAAATAACAGCGATCATTTTAGGCTCCCAAATAATGGCTAACACAAAAGTAAGGGGCTGCGTGCTTTTGCGCAGTCCCGCTCGAATGCATGGTTGGACGAAGCCGCTACGCGGAGGAAACCCAAACTGCGGTGCCACGATTTATGCTGCATCTTCGTCCCCTCGATTTATGAGGGGTTGATTTTGCACACAATCGTGAGGACACGCCAGCATGAGTACAACATTTTCATCG
>JBBSBS010000390.1:0-6290 GCA_038251045.1 Aggregatilineales bacterium
CATACATACACTATCATATATGCAAAGTTATATATGAAACATCCAAATGCTCAAATTCGCCCTACTTGGCTTCCTTAATTACATACCCATGACCGGTTACGAACTTGAAGGGTGGATCAACGCCTCCACTGGCAACTTCTGGCACGCTGAACTCAGCCAGATATACAAAACCCTCAAACAACTAGAAAAAGATGGTGAAGTCTCCTCCCGGGTCGAACCGCAGGCAGGCCGTCCAGATAAACGTGTCTACACCATCACCGACTCTGGCAGATCAAGCCTTCAGCAGTGGTTATCCACCCCCATCCTAGAAGAAGTGGATAAGAAAGACCCGCTGCTGCTTAAACTTTTCTTTTCATCACCCACCGAACGCACCGCTATACTCACCCAACTGCGGATTCAACTGCGTTTGCACCAGCAAAAACTTGAGCATTACCGCCAGCAGTCCCCCAGCGAAATCCTACAATTCGCCGTCGTCCATCCCGACCTGCTCGTCAATATGCCCATGTGGGAGGCAACCCGCCGGCATGGTGAACTCTATGAAGAAATGTATATCCGCTGGTTGGAAGAAACCATTCAGCAATTTGAATCGTCACACCCGTAATCAAATATCTCTCTGGTTATGAAGCAGTCTAATGTACGGGCATCCCACTATAAGAGGAACATCATGTATCAATTGATTGCTAAACAAAAAGTTCGTCAGGGTTTCAAAGACATCAGCACCGGGAATTTTGACACACTGCTCAAGCAGTTCGCGCCGGACATTCACTTTACCTTCGCTGGCAATCATGCCCTCGCTGGGGAATTCCATGACCGCGACACCGTACGTCAGTGGTTCAACCGTATTCACTGCATTTTCCCCGGCCTGCAACTGATACCCAACCGCATCTTCGTCAGCGGCCCACCGTGGGATATGGTCGTCACCACCCAATGGTCAGTCAGTGATACCCTGCCCGATGGTCAACCCTATAACAACAAGGGCATACAAATCTTACGCATCCGCTGGGGCATGGTGGTCGAAGACCATCTTATCGAGGACAATCAAATACTCGTCGCCACCCTCAACCATCTGGCGCAGCTCGGCTTGGCTGAAGCATCACACAGCCCAATTCAGGCGCAATGATCTTGGACTATTTTCTATGTAACCCGTTGTTTCACACTGTTCCAAAACTTCCTCTTGTAATCATCCTCTACCGAACGAGTAGTCTTGATAGTTGTTCAGTTGACACTGTTTACCTCCTGCCTCTAAAAAACTAAGGCAAACCAAGACATTCAAAACCTTCTTTCTGTAAACAATCACAAATCCCTATTGAGAAGTTTCTTTCGCATCCTTCCAATGTTATTCGCTGTACAATTTTTGAGTGGATAATTAGGAGATCGTATGAAACGTTTGGGCTGGATCAAACTCACATTAATCATAGTTCTACTAACTGGCTTTTTGATACGCATCTATCAAATTGAGAGCGTTTCAAATCAATTTCACGTCACCCGCCAGTTCTATACAGCTCAAATGGTTCGTGGTGATTATTTTGCCTCTATCGACGTACCCGAATGGCGACGTGCCATTTCCCGCGCCAACCAACCACCCTCATTAGAACCGCCATTCATTCAAACTGTTGCACTCATAGGTTATAAGCTTACAGGCAGTGAGCAAATTTGGATTCCTCGTGCATTTTCAGCACTAATGTGGATGATTTCTGGCTACTTTCTATTTCTTGCAGCCAAAATAATCATGCGTGAAGAAGCGGCTCTGGTCACTGTCGTCTTTTATATGTTCATCCCCTTTGGCATTGTCTCTTCACGCACTTTTCAAGCGAATCCGACCATGATCGCGCTATCAGTTATCACATATTTCGCAGTTCTCCGGTATTTCGAACAACCTTCCCCACGGCGATTGTTCTGGGCAATCATCAGCGCAGCAAGCGCTAACTGGGTAATGATTTATGCGGCTTTCTCCATCTTGCCGTTATTCGCTTGGCTATCAATACAGAGGCATGGTTTCCGTCATGTTTTCTCCAAGCGTGATACTTGGTTATTTGTGTTTTTCTCATTGCTCCCGGTGGGACTTTATTATTTCGACGGTCTTTTTATATCAGGGTACTTATTATCGCAGACTGGATCCCTTTTTAAGCCCCACTTGTGGCTTACGGCTATATTTTGGATTAATTGGGCTGCCATCATAGTAGAAGTAATCGGGATCGCCGGAATTATTTTGTCTCTCCAAGCAGTAGTAACTACTCGCATGCCATTACAATCCGCAACAATCCGCAGTTTGTGGCTAGGGTACATCATATTCGGGATTATCTTCAATTGGCCGATAATGAGCCATAGTTATTACAGTATGCCACTAATCCCTGTGGCGGCCCTTTCAATTGGCAGCGTACTGGATTTCATAATTATTCATTTGAAAACCACCCGTCAGCAAAAGTTGATTCCAGTCATTGCATTAGGTGTAGTTGCAGTCCTGTGTATCTATGGGTTAGCAACTTATTTACCCACAACAAGTGTCAGCAGTGAGTTGGCAAAAGAGATTCCGATAGCGCAAGAAATTGGCAATAAGCTTCAACATTCTAGTCACACTGTATTTCTCGCAAAAGACTATGGATCTTACTTGAAATTCTATGGCGAAATCGCTGGTGCTAACTGGCCAATGACATGGGACTTTAACGCCGAACGAGCCTCCAATAAATCGTCACAAAGTGTTGAGCAGCGTTTAGAGGAAATCACAAATTACGGTAATCCCCATTACTTTATCATTACCGATTTTGATGAATATGAACGCCAGAATGATTTAATGCAGTACTTAATGTCACACTTTGCGATATTAGAAAAAACGCCGGATTACATCATATATGATTTGCTCAAATCAGTTCGGAGTGTTCCTTAATCACTTACCACGATCTCCTGCTTCACATACACCCGCTTACCATTCCCCACATCGTGATGCACATGCGTCCCCGGCCCGATCTGCGCCCCTTCGCCGATCTTCACCCCCGGCATCGTCATCGCATCAACCGATACGAACGCCCCTTGCCCGATGATCGCCCCCAGCTTATCGCGTCCGGTATCGACCTTATTGCCCTTGATGTAACTGCTGACCATTCCCCGATCAATTCGCAAGTTCGCCGTCGTACACCCCGCCGCGAAATTCACACCGGATGCCAGCACCGAGTCCAGGACACGGCAGGCATGCATATCCACATGCTCCGCCACATAACTCCGCGCCACTTCCGTCGTAAACCCCACGTTGCTGTGATCCAGCACCATCGAGTTCCGCACCAGTGCATTGTTGCCCACAATCACCCCCGCGCCAATATACGCTGGCCCAACCACTGCCGCACCGGGGAACACCTTAGCCCCTTCGCCAATATACACATCCCCCACCAATGTCGCCGTCTTGGCGATGAACGCACTTTCTGCCACCTGCTGCCCCTTACCCTTCAATTGGTCAAGGAACACATTCATAATTTCCAGCACATGCCACGGGAACTTCAACGCTTTCCATTCACCGCTGTAACGCACCACCTGATACACCTGCTGTTTCATCAGCGCGTCCATCGCCCGTTCATAATGATCATCACTGGCAATCTCTTTTGTGTACTCGGTCTTGATCGCCTCAAATAACAATCCGGCGCTGCTGTGCATATGAGCCACAAACGTCACCAGATTACTCGGACGTTTATCCGCCCCCGGCTTCTCCACCATACCGCTGATTCGTCCCACATCATCCACCACCAGATAACCGCCGGGGAAATAATCTTCCATCTCGTACCCTGCCAGATACGTCGCCGCCGCGTTCGCCGCATGTGCCGCCAGCATATCCAGATGCAGCTTATCCTCCACCACGTCATGAATCTGGTTGACATAAACTGCCGTGTTCGGTCTGCTTGCCAGCACCGGTTCGACCTTCAAAATCGCGTCACCCATGCCCTTCGGCTCCGGCTGCACCACGATCTCGACCTTCATATCGCTGATGCCTTCGACCAACCCCGCGATGTCCATCCTATTTTCCAGATTGCCGACGATCACCGCCTCGCGGAAACCTAGCGCCGCATAACGCTTCAACTGCGTCAAAAGCAGCGGCTGCTCTCCAAACTTCATCAACGATTTTTCCCGCAGCGGCCACATTCGTGATGATGCCCCACCCGCCAAAATAATCAGTATTGGTGTCTCTTTCATCATTTTCCCTCTATCAATCTAATTTGCGCCCAATTGACCGCTAGTTTACCAGTCCTCACCTTTCATTCACCCAATAATCACCGTGGCACAATACAGTAAATTGTCTAAATTTCACCTGCTGCCGACATTAATCAATTGGGTAGGTGCTCATGTGTCACATCTTACTGCAAAGTTTATTGCACCTATTGACTATAGACGACCAGCCGTTCCACACATAATATATAGGGAGATCACCACGTCATGAGGGCAGTAATTTCAATGAACACAACGCTTCTCACTAGCTTGATGCAAATTGCAATTCAACAAACCGGTGCTGATCGTGCTATGGTTTGTGATACTCACCTCGCCGTTATCAGCAGTGTCAATTTGGAGCAGGCCGCAATTCTCTCCGAACACCTGACGGATGTTGTCCAGAAGGCCATCACCAGCGGGCAGCCGGTAATCACCAATAACGCCGTTAAGGATGTAGCCAACGCACCGGTGACCAAAACCAACTTCGACAACCTCCGCGGTGTAGTTGTAATTCCAGTTGCCGGTATCGGCGCACTCTATCTGGATCGCCCCATGAAGCAGGGCATCATCGCCAAAACCACCATCAACCGCCTCATGAAAGTCGCCGAACAGGCCGCTAAATCTGGTGAGGCCGAAACCACTCCCGAAAAACTCGGCGAACTCTATCAACAAACCTCTGCCTAAACCCACCACTCACACCAACCCAAAAAGGCGACCCTCGAAGAGCCGCCTTTTTATTTTCATGTTGATATGTGATCGCCTCACGTCCACCAACAAAAACACACACTAGCTGATAAAATTAAGACTCAAACGCATAAATCCCACGATATGAAGTTGTGTTGAGGGAATCCAACAGTTGACTGATATTATTCAAATACTACCTCAATGCTTCAAGAGATATTAGTATGTTAAATTAACATCAACATAGCATACACAAATTATGTGTTTACTCATTAGATATTTGGAGATTGCCGATATGAATGCAGACAATATCAAGGAAAGTGCACATGAAATCTTAAAAGGCTCAATTGAAACCTATCTTTCCAAAAAAAAGGAACCAAAATCGTCACATCTAGTTCTGGATCGAATCTTTCCAGTCGAAAGACGAATAAGGTCAATTGTTGGAGGACTAGAGACGAGTTTAGGGACAACTTTTTGGCAAAAACTTGCTATAAGATTGGCAGAACAAAATGGCTTCCAAATACTGAGTCCAAAAACTTTCGAAATGCCTCATCCAATTTCTCCAGCACTTGCCGCAATCATGAGTAACTGGACTAACCTTAGAGAAATAGCTGGTTCAAACATTGACTTAAACGATTATATAAATGACTTAAGGGCACATATTCCCACGGTTTCGCCAAACGGCATCAAGTATAAGAAACTTACTAAAGGAAAAGGTGTGGATTTATGGATTTTGCGGGATGAAATAGAATATGCTTTTGACATCAAAACAGTACAAATGAATGCCGGTGACGGAAACAAGTTTAATTCTACTTTGATGAATTGGTACGCTTATAGGCTCTACAAAAATCCGGATATCCAATTAGAATCGCGCATTATCATTCCCTATTCTCCCTTTCCACCGCACACAGTTGAATCTTGGTGGAAAAAGATGCGAGGAATAGCATATCCTTTGTTGCCGCAGAAAGATATTTGGGTTCAAGATGAATTTTGGGATTTCATAACAGGAACTCCAAAAACATGGCAGAGTATTCTTCAAGTTGTTGATGAGCTTGCAAATAGTGAGTTTGCAAAGCAGTTCAATGATTTGTTTTATCCTAAAAAGCGATAAGATTGGGACTCAAAACAGAGTCAATTGTAAGGACGTATTCTCAGTCTCGACCTCGAAATCATTTTCGGACGAAATCGAACGCCCTTCCAAAATCGTCACTAAGCAGCGTCCAACATGATAAGCCAAATTTACGGGAACTGCATTTCCGATCTGCTTATATTGAGAGGCAACCGAACCCACAAATTCCCAATCGTCAGGGAAAGTTTGAATTCGAGCATATTCTCGAATGTTGAGAGGGCGCGTTTCTTCTGGGTGACAGCGTTCCGTTTGTTTTTGGGCAGGGCTGCAAGTCAGTGTAAGGGATGGTTCG
>JBBSBS010000391.1:0-6227 GCA_038251045.1 Aggregatilineales bacterium
AACAGGGTTTGCACCAGCGTAGAGCGAAAGAACTCTTCAGCGGTTTCATCTTCAAAACGCACACCCAGCGCTGCTTCCAACTGTTCCCGAATGGTATCGAGGGCGGTCAAATCGGTTCCGCTCACCGCGATACGTGCTCGGGCTTCGCGGGCATAACTGGCAAGTATCCACGCGACATCCTGCGGGGTGGACAGCGGCGCGTTTCGGCGCATCACGCGCATCAGATATTCGCGCAGGGCGGTTTCATGCTGCTGTGCCAGCACACGCGGCTGTTTTGCTGACTCCCAGAACATGCTGGCGTTCGCTGCGATATCGTAGCGTTCTTCGATGACAGGCTGTCCGGTTTGCGCGTCCCGCGTCACCAGCACAAACTGATAGTAGTTCGTCACCAGCGCCTGCCCATAGTGAGCGACATAACGTGCCACCTGTTCGCCCTGCGCGATTTGCATCAGATCATCGCTCACTGGCTTGGCTTCGATGATGCCACGTGCCGGTTTCTGGTCAGCGGGCTGGTTCTCATCGAACAAGCCGAGGTCAGGGATGCCAGCACCGGTGTTCTTCGGATGGATCACCGCCTGAACACGGGGACGTAACCCTGCACCAACCTCATTCAGCAGTGTTTGCAGTGCAGCATAGTACGAGGTTTCCGGGACGGTTGCGTGCCGTAAGGTCGCCAGTGTGTTGAGATAAGTTTCAAGTATAGGACTTTCGCTTGCAGGTGAATTGAGTGCTATTGTAGAAGCATGATAAGCAAACGCCAATACATTGAATATCTGATCAGTACAGCGATCAATTATACGTGCAGTCATCTGGCCGAACATCTGGAGGGCATGAGCCATGATACGGTCAGTGATTATTTACAGCGAGATAAATTGACGGCAGGGAGTTTGTGGGCGCTAGTTGGCCCATTGCTGAACGATAGCCAATCTAGCTATCTGATTGTCGATGATAGCGTTCAAAACAAGCAATATTCGCGCAAAATTGAACTCGTGAAAAAGCAATACAGCGGTGCGGTGCATGGACTGGTACGGGGGATTGGGGTGGTGAACTTGGTGCATAGCACTGGCAGCGAGTTCTACCCGATAGATTACCGTATTTATGCCCCTGAAGCGGATGGTAAGACCAAAAACGATCACTTCCGCGACATGCTGGTCAATGCCAGAGCCGCTAAACACATCCAGGCACAAACGGTGCTGTTCGATAGCTGGTATGCGTCCGTCGATAATCTCAAACTGATCGAGCGATTGGGCATGTTCTTCGTGACCACACTCAAAGCTAATCGGATGGTCAGCCTGAGCAAGGACAAAGGATATGTCCACCTGGATACCCTTGACTGGACTGCCGAGCGTTTAGACCAGGGTGTGCCGGTCAAACTCAAGGAAATGCCGTTTTATGTGCAGTTATTCAAGCTGGTCGCCACAAACGGCGACATTGAATGGGTGATTACCAACCATCCCCCAGGCACGTTCACCACGTCCGACATTCAACACGCGAATGCCGTGCGCTGGCAGATCGAGCAACTGCATCGGGAACTCAAGCAACTGACTTGACTGGCAGTGAAAAATGTGAATGTCGTAAAGCCCGCTCCCAGCGTAACCATATTGCCTGCTGTTATCATGCTTGGTTGTCGTTGAAGGTGAAGGCTCACGAGTTGGCAAAAAGCCTGTATGCTGTTCAGCGCGATTTATTCAGCGACTATTTGCGGGCAGAGTTGCGTTCACCGCGCATCCCTGCCTTTTTAACCGCTTAAAGCGAAAGTCCTAAAGTACAGACATGCGGGTGTCTCAATTCTGTCAGCAGTACAGATACGAGTCGATTTCAATGAATGCTAATAATTTTAGCGCAGGCGAGAGATTTGTGCCGAAACAGAGTAAAATAGATTGAACTCAATTATGGAGCGGGTTAGATGATTTCAGAACACCTGATTGAAGAACTGCGGCAGCTAAACCGTGTGGAAAAATTACGGGTTATCCAGATGCTTGTGAACCAGATCACCCAGGAGGAAGAAATTCTGACAGGCACCGAGTACGAAGTATGGTCGCCCTACGATGCTCCCGGTGCTGCCGCGATTCTAATGGATATGCTCGAAGAAGACCGGCGGCGGAATGAGTGATGTTGCCCAGTTTCCATATGTCACGGTCAAAAATGCGCGTGGCGAAATAGCGCTGCGTCCGCTGTTACCTGTAACCCTGTCTTACGGCGGCACTACGCTTGAGACCAATGGGCTGCTCGATACAGGTGCCGATGTAAACGTATTGCCCTATCATCTGGGTATTACACTCAGTGGGAATTGGGAGACGGCTCGTACCGGATTGCAGCTTTCCGGCAATCTTGCTCGCTATGAGGCACGGGGTATTCTCCTCTCGTGTACGGTCCTCCGGTGCAGCTTGCTTTTGCCTGGACACAGGCAGAGAACGTGCCTCTGCTGTTCGGTCAGGTCAATTTCTTCGCTGAGTTCGACGTGTGCTTCTTGCGGGCACGCAGCATATTTGAAGTCCGCCCGAAAGATTTATCCTGAAAGCTGCCTCGCAAAATAAAAGCTGGCTGGTTTAACGTCTCAGCCAGGACGATTGTGGTCACGCATAAGCTGCTGACAGAATCCGCGCAGCACGTTTCATGTACTTCGGGAAGGTATTCGGATTACGTCCGATGTCCAGTGCTGCCTGGCGGTAGGTCTTGCCATTGATCTGCGCCCGGATTGCTCCGGCGATGCAGACGGTATGCCGGTACTGCTCTAACAGCTCCTCGGCTGGTTCAGTATGCCCCTGCTGATACTGCTCACGCCAGTTCTGGTATGGCGAAGTGAATTGTCCATTGTTCCGGTTCTCGGCTGGCTGCTGCTCTGGCAGTGTATAGCTGTGACGTTCCAGAAACACCTGCGCGAATTCGTAGCGCACCTCTTGCAGCATCGGCTCTTCATACGTTTTGTGCCAGTTCCAGGGTGTAACACCTGCTAACGCTGCCGCATCTTTGCGCGCCACCTGTGTCGTTACCGAGTACAGCGCAACCAAGTGCTTGAACGAGTCGGCATACTTCTCCGCCAGCTTCCGCATGATTTGCTCAACATCCATGCGGATGTCGATGTCAGTTGCCCAGGTCGCCCACTGCTCTATGGAGTTCCACCAGCCGCTCGGCGCTGAAAATCCGGTGATGGTGTGTTCATCCCAGGTATTGCGCCAGTCATAGCTCATCAGTTCTTCAAGGCTATCGAATTTATCGTCATAGTAGCGCAATGTGGAAATCTTGCACCGCGCCAAAATAAAAAATACCGCCTGCTGGCGGGTTTTGTCGGTGAGAAAGGTATTGTTTTCTGAGAGTTCAAGCCAGAGCGCCATGTACCCGTGCTGCTTGCAGTCAGGCAGGTAGTCGGTGCGATGGATGCCCTTGCCTTTCATGACGTTGGTGACGTAATGCGCCAGGTCGTCGTAAATTTGCTGAAAGGTTAGCGAACCAGCCCATGAAGTTGGGTAAGTCGCCACACGCGGGAACGGCTTGATCTGGCTGCGAATATGAGAACGAAAATCAGAAGTCATGACGAATACTCCCTCGTCAAACTGCTGGAATACGCCAGCACGTCGAGCCACAACCGGCTCGGACATGCCGGGACAGGACGAGGAGGGAACCTGTCAAACAAAAAAGCCACCCGCGTATTTTGGAGTGGCTTTTTAGGCAGGTAGTTCGGTAGTCCCGTCCTGAAGGGATGCGACTAGCGTATTCGCCTGCTGGTGTTTGATAGGGAGGATGCCTGTGCTGTAAAATCGCCGCGCCGACGGTTGTGCGAGGAAATAAAGTTTCTTTAAGCGGTGAAAAGATGGGTGAAGAGTTTCTGTGTTTTAGATCTTCAAGGAATTTGACTACTTACTGGCAACGGCGTTCCGTGCATCCTTGATGACTTGACCACTGACTGGATGCCCCTTTTTTATACTATCCTAACTCCCCTCGCTCTAAGTAATTTCTGTTGTTCTCGGTAAAGGAAGTTTGACTCTGAACGCGGTTTTCACCCCAAATATGCTGCTGACTTCGATAGAACCATGATGCAGTTCAATAATCCGCTTTGCCATAGGTAACCCCAGACCTGCTCCGCTTCTCAGATGCCTGGATTCATCTGCTTTGAAGAATCGTTCAAAAATATGAGGCAACCTGTCCGCACTTATGCCTATGCCGTTATCACTGACTTCGACCACAATACTGGTATTTTCCTGGTAGGTGGTGACTGTTATGACTCCCTCCTGCCTGGTAAACTGGAGGGCATTATTGAGCAGGATGTTTAGCACTTGATCCAGTGTATCGGCATGAAAGTAAAGAGAAGGCAAGCCGCTCTGCAACTGTTCGATCAATTTCACCTGCTTGAGTTCTGCCTGAGGCTTGATCATACGTAATACCTCTGCCACACGATGGTTAATATTTCCCAATTGCAGCGCTAACTCCGTGGTGCTGTCGAGGACAGCCATTTGCTGAAGTTGATCCAGAACTCGTACCAGATAAAAAAGCTGTTCCTGAACAGCCTTGATCTTTTCTAGTTGTTTCTCCTTATCTACAATCTTACCAATCAAATACAAGCCTGTGGAAATCATCGTAATCGGAGTACGCAAATCGTGTGAAATATCCCGCACAAAATCTGCCAGCACCCTGGTACGCTGCCGTTCTGCGGCAAGTTCCACACGCTGAGATTCCGCTTGCTTCTGGAGCGTGATATCACTGACCGCGATGCGATAGGATATGGCAGCGCCGGCCTCTATCACAACAGTCCCGTCCAACCTGACCATCAGCGGCTGCTGGTTTGATAGCAGTAAGATAATTTCACACTGCTCTGGCTCTTGGGTGCTGCGCAGTGCCTGATAGAAGAAGTGATAGGTATCCTGGGTGCTGCGGTCAATAAACTCCGACAGATTTCGTTTGAGAAGTTTGATCGGTACCCCATAAAATAAGACCAAAGTCTGCGAAAATGAATGGAAAAATGGGGACAAGCAATGAGCCGACGAATAGTCAAACCGATCAAGGAAGAAATCATTAGGAAGGTGCAGGCAGGTGAGCGGGTAGTTGACCTGGCCGAGCAATATGCGGTTAGCACGAAGACGATCTATGCTTGGCTGCGGCAAGACAGTGGCGAAGGGGTGGTGTCGGTGCTGGACTACAACAAATTGAAGCGGGAGAACGAAGAACTCAAGCGGCTTGTCGGTGAGTTGACACTGGATATGCACCTGCAAAAAAAGTCGAAATAGTCCGTCGCGCCCGGATCAAGTCCGTGTGTGCGGCAGCACTGGGGCTTAATCGCAAGAACATCTACCGTCAGTTGAAGCAACCCGCCAAAGACCAAGCCCTCAAGCAGCAGATCGAAGCCGTCCACCGGGAGCATCCTGCCTATGGACATCGGCGGGTGGCGTTGCACCTGGGCATCAATCACAAGCGTGCCCAACGCGTGATGGCGCACTTCAACCTGCGTCCACCCCGCCGCCACATCCCGCATTACAGCACCGTTTCCACCCCGTATCACACCTATCACAATTTACTCAAGGCGCTGACCGTCACCCAGCCCCATCAGGTCTGGTGCAGCGATCTGAGCCGTCTGGTCTATCGGGGAACCCTTTGGTATCTGGCGACCATTGAGGATCGCGCCACCCGTCAGGTGATCGCTGCCCGCATTGGCAAGCGCCATGACAGTTCTCTCGTGCTGGCGACCTTGAAACAGGCTTTGACAACCGGACACACCCCGGCAATCTTTCATTCTGACCAGGGGACGGAGTTCATGGCGCAGGTGTGTACCGATTATCTGGAGCAGCGTGGCGTTCACATTTCAGTCAGTGATGTCGCCTCGCCCTGGCAGAACGGCTATATTGAATCTTTCTTTGGTCGTTTCAAGCAGGAACTGGGGGACATCAATCGCTTTGAGACGGCTGGCGAGATGCTGGCGGCGGTTTACCAGCACCTCCACTACTACAATCATCGGCGCATCCACACTGCACTCAGGATGCCACCGGCTGTTTTTGCTGCCCAAGCTGTCGTAGACATAGGTCGTCACATTTTGGGTACTTGACAACTTCCGTCAGTTGTTGTTAACTTCAAGTCGTTGGCAGAAGTAAGAAACCGAAAGGCTATACATTTCAATCCAGATACCGATCAAAATGATCGCATTTACGCTCTAGAAGCAATTAAGTTGTTAAGCCAAATAGTTGATCAGCAATTTAGTGCTTTTGGTCCTGAACCTTGGTTTATACCTAACACTCCCG
>JBBSBS010000392.1:0-6210 GCA_038251045.1 Aggregatilineales bacterium
CGTGCCCCACTCTGCATTAGCGGAAGTGCGTGAGAGCAGCGCTAAATTTGGTACAACTGATTTGAATGGGCAGCTCGATAACCCAATTCCGATTTGTGGAGTAATGGGTGATTCTCAGGCGGCATTGTTCGCGGAACTCTGCTTCCAACCCGGCATGGCGAAGGTGACATTTGGTACAGGGTCATCCGTACTCCTCAATATCGGACACGAGATGCGTCTTTCTAACAATGGTATCGTCACCACGATTGGCTGGCGCTACAAAGGCGTTACGACCTATGCCTTTGAAGGTATCATAAACTTCACAGGCGCGACCATCGCATGGCTAGTGGACCAACTCCAACTGATTAATGACCCGCGTGAAACACAAGCACTCGCTGAAGCCGTTCCCGATAACGGCGGCGTATATCTGGTTCCGGCATTTGTCGGGTTGAGCGCTCCTTATTGGCGACCTAACGCCAAAGCTGCCATTGTCGGCCTAACACCGGCAGCCAGCAAGAATCATGTTATCCGTGCGGCGCTTGAGTCGATTGCCTATCAGGTAAAAGATGTGCTGGACTTGATGTGCCATGAGGCAGGGATTGGTATGCAGAAAATCCAAGCCGATGGCGGCATGGTTAATAATCTGTTTCTGATGCAGTTCTGCGCGGATATGACACGGTTTGTGGTACGTGCTTCACGCTTACCGGAACTTTCGGCATTAGGGGCAGTTCTTTCCGGCGCACTTGGCATGAAGATTTACCAGACATTAGACGAGCTAGAAGCCTTAGCACAAGATTATGTTGATTACAAACCTGCTGCTGATTTAGAGTCGATAGATCGTTTATATGAAGAATGGCAAACTGCCGTCAAACGTGTATTTTAGTGAAAACATTTGAAAGGTCTTGAGTGATGTTTGAAAAAATGACTTTAGGTGTAATCGTTGGCAACCGTGATTTTTTCCCCGACCGGCTCATTTCTGAGGGGCGGCAAGACATCATCAGTGTCCTCAGCGAGTTGGGCATTGAAGCCGTTATTTTGGATGAGGATACAACCAAACTGGGCGCGGTTGAAACATGGCAGCACGCCAAACTTTGCGCGGAGTTATTTAAGAAACACGCCAATGCCATTGATGGAATTTTGGTTACTTTACCCAACTTCGGTGATGAAAAGGGGATTGCGGACGCAATCAAACTCTCCGGTTTGAATGTGCCGGTGCTGATCCAAGCCTACCCTGACGAGTTGGACAAGCTGTTTGTGGAACGGCGGCGTGATTCGTTCTGCGGTAAGATTTCGGTGTGCAATAACTTGTACCAATACGGCATTCCTTATACCTTAACGACACTGCATACCGTTCATCCCAAAACAAACGAATTCAAAACTGATTTGCGACAGTTTATGGGTGCGTGCCGGGTGGTTAAGTATCTCCGCAGCGCACGTTTGGGCGCGATTGGTGCGCGTCCTAACGCTTTCAATACGACCCGTTACAGTGAAAAACTGCTGCAAGCCTTTGGGATCAGCGTCAGCACGGTTGACCTTTCGGAGATATTTGGGCGAGCTAACAAACTGGAGGATAACAACAAGCTTGTACATGAAAGCTTGGAGCGGATTGGTGCCTATATCCGCACGGATGCTGTACCAGCAGCAGCCGTTGTTAAACAGGCTAAGCTGGCGGTGGTGATCGACGCATGGATGAAAGAATACGATATTACAGCCTCGGCTATTCAGTGTTGGACATCACTGCAAGCGAATTACGGTGTGAACGTGTGTACCATCATGAGTATGATGAGTGAAGCGATGATGCCGAGCGCTTGCGAAGTCGATGTTACCGGTGTGACCTCGATGTTCGCGCTGCAACTGGCAAACCTCACGCCGAGCGCATTGGTGGATTGGAACAATAATTACGGCGATGACCCGAATAAGTGCGTGTTGTTCCACTGCGGCAACTGGGCAAAGAGTTTCCTTGGCAGCGAAGCCCGCATGTACAACGCACCGATTTTGGGTACGACGGTTGGTGTCGAGAACACTTACGGTACGGTTGAGGGCAAGACTCCGGCTGGTCCATTCAGCTATGCCCGCGTGACCACCGATGACCGAAATGGCTGCATCAAAGCGTATGTGGGCGATGGCGCATTCTTGGATGATCCGGTGGAAACATTTGGCAGCCGCGCCGTTGTACAAGTACCTGAATTACAGCGTCTGATGCATCACATCTGCAAGAATGGCTTTGAGCATCATGCGGCGATGACCAACAGCTACACCGCGCCCATTCTGAATGAAGCCTTTACCACTTATTTTGGCTGGGAAACATACCACCATATCAGCTGAGATATGCGTGTGAAATTGACAATGAAGGTTTGGGATTTAACAACCAGCTTATCTTGGGAGGGAATTTACCACCGAGTATCACTCACTGACAATATGGAGATGTATTATCTCTAAGTTAATATTATTTTTCATAGTATTCACCGACAAAGGTGAACCATTAATGGAGCACAAATCATCATGAGCATCAAGATTGGCTTTTCCAATTTGGACGAGCAGAATGTTTTTGCGCGTGAAATGCGGGAACAACTTGAGCAGGTAGTATCCACACATGATGATATACAACTGGTTTGGCGAGACAACCGCCATGATACTGAACAGGCAGTCGCCAATGTCATGGAGTTTGTTAGCTTAGGGGTTGATATTGCCATCATTTATCATATTGACGAGCGCGCAGGAATCAATTTGACAATGCCGCTGCGCCTGAAGCGAATTCCTATCATCGCCGTTGAATTTCAATTACCATTGGCTGTGTCTATTGGCATTGATAACGGCGTGGCGGGAGAAATGTCCGGGCGTGCAGGCGGAAAGTGGATATGTGAGAATTGGTCGGGCAAGCTGGAAAAGCTTGTGGTGTTTACTGACCAACGTGTAATTTCTTCGCATCGGGATCGCTTCATGGCAGCAATGGCAGCGATTGAGAGCGAGACATCCCTTAAGAATCCCGAACCGCTTTGGGTGGATAGCAGCACCGAGGCACATCTGGGCGCACAGCGATTTGCCGAGCTGCTGCGAAGCTGGGAGGGACAACACCAGATCGCCGTCATAACGATGGGTGACGTCGTTTCCCAAGGGGTTTTAGATGTCACCCGGTCAATGGGACGAGAGGAAGATATCGCTATCATGAGCTTCGACGGTACAGCTTGGGCACGCAATGAGTTGAAAGACCCCTCCAGTCGCCTGATCGTTTCTCCATACTTCAATCTAAAACACTACTGTCAAGAGATGCTTGAACTAGCGCGGTCCGTTGTGGACGGCAAGACCATACCACAACATACTTCTATTCAACCTATTCTCCTTGCGCGTGATTAGGGGCAAACGCGCGAGAAAATTGCGGTCGGTATAGGCAAAACAGGTCAACACCACTCAACAGGCAAACTGATATGACTGAAAATTGACTTATTGAATCCCCATGCACTTCACAAACGCGCAGGTGCTTCAGAAGCACAGATGACACCACATATGGATAAGTCGATTCTCAATCGGCACAACGGTTTGAAAACTCTAACCGCTTGGCATTGACAGATCACGAACCTATGTTCTAAAATAGAAGCGATAGTGGTTGCAAAGTACGTGATACTCAAATTTCAAAATCGAGATTGTAGGGGTGCATTGCAGTGCGCCCCCTGAATTGCCATGACGTACCATATGTCCACCATCATTTAATGAGGAACAAATCTATAGAGACGTTAAATTGGCGGCATCGCTACTCTATGCACAGCGGTGACAAGAGCCGGACTATCCGCCGAATTTGTGTCATTTCGGTGGCATTGGGTGCACTTCCCGCCAGCATAAAATCACCGCTCAGCGCCAAACTCCCGTGTTCCCGCCGACAATTCAGCGGGAAATATGCAAAATATGCAAAATTTGTGAATCGTTTTTGCAAATTCATCACCTTTATCTATAACTAGCATTATATTGAAGTGTGTTTAGGTACGCTTTCAAGCAGCTGAGTTAGAAATAAAAGAGAGGTGCTCATGTGAGCACCTCTCTTTTGGTTTAGATCATTGAACCGGAATTACTAGGGCAGACGGGCGAAAACGCCGTAGTCAGCCGCATTGTCAGGGTTGACGAGTTCGCAGGGGATCGACTGCTTCTCTTCTGTAGGAGCAACGCCGGTCTGGATGTAGACGCTGGCCTGATCGACAGCGGTGGTCGCTAACAAAGCGGCGGGCTGTAGGACTGTGGCCTTGATCGCACCCTGCTTGATGGACTGAACCACATCGGGGCTGCCGTCAAACCCGACGACGATGACATCACCCTTGCCAGCTGCGACGAGAGCGGCTGACGCACCGAGTGCCATGGTGTCGTTACCGGAGATTACGCCGGTGATGTCAGGATGAGCCTGAATGATGGTTTGCATGACATCAAAGGCTTCGGTCTGCGACCAGTTGGCAGATTGTTGTGCCACCTGAGTCATGTCGGGGTACTGGCTGATGATGTCGTTGTAACCCTGTGAGCGAATGTGGGCGTTGGTGTCGGTTTCCTTGCCTAACAACTCGACATATGTACCTTTTTCGCCCATGAGGCGGACAAATTCTTCTGCACCAAGCGTCGCACCCTGATAGTTATCAGAGACGATTTGTGCCAGCGCTACACCGGTCGTGTTGATTTCACGGTCAATCAAGAAGGAGGGGATACCTGCATCCTTAGCCTTCTGGATGGCGGCGATACTGGCATCTGCGCCAGCGTTGTCGAGGATGATGGCGGCTGCTTTACGGGCAATCGCGGTGTCAAAATGTTGGTCTTGCAGAGCTGCGTCGTCGTTGTGTTCGAGGAGCAGGGTCTCATAGCCCAATTCTTTGGCACGAGCATCGGCAGCATCGGCTTCTGCTTTGAAGAACGGATTGTCATGTGCCGGGGTGATGATCACGATCAGTTCGCCGTTGCCCATTGGGACATCAGCACTTTGAGCCATGGCAGGTACTATGGCTAACAAGCCCATACCGACGATTAGGAACAATGGAAGCAGGATTCGCCTTAAATTCATTTTGTGTAACATGTTGTCTCCACTTTATTCAGTAATAGCTGACTTTTACAGGTTCAAATCGGACACTTTTCTAAGTTAGGCATCACCTCCCTTTGGTTGGGCTTGCTCAACAACCTGTGAGGCTGCTTGCTGCAAGACGAGTTGACGCTGTACACGCTGTTGGAACTGATCAATCACGACTGCGGCGACAATGACGAAGCCGGTAATCGCGGTTTGAACGAAATCGGAAAGACCAATGAGCACCATGCCGTTATTGAGAACACCGATAACGAACGCGCCGATAATGGTGCCGAAGATTGAACCGCGTCCACCACTTAGAGATGTTCCTCCGAGTACGACGACTGCGATGGCGTTGAGTTCATAGCTTGTTCCAGTGGCAGGGTGAGCTGCAACGAGTTGGGAGGTGATAATCAAACCGACGACTGCCGCGCAGAAGCCAGAAATCATGTAAACGATGATTTTGATCCAGTTGGTACGGACACCAGAAAGTTCAGCGGCTTTTTCGTTGCCGCCCACGGCATAAACCTGCCTGCCAAACGGAGTTTTGGTGGCAATGAAAGTAGCAATGATGGCGAAGGCCACCATGATCCAGATGGGATAGGGAAGGCCTAAGAGTGTACCAGTACCGAGAATTGGGAAGCCTGTGTTCCCAAGCATTTCATTACCCACGAGGTTAGGATAGGTCGCGCCGTTAGAACGAAGAAGAGCCGCGCCACGCGCCAGATACAACATGCCGAGGGTGGCAATAAAGGGCGTGACATTGAACTTGGTAATGACTAAGCCGTTCAACATACCGATGAGCGCGCCGACTACCAATGTCATGAGGATGACAATTGGGATATTGAAGAAGATCGAAACACCGAAAATTGGCAGCAGCAGCCCTTCATGTATGAGGCCTCCCGCGACCATACCTGCCAAACCGACAATGGATCCGACGGACAGATCAATGCCGCCCGTCAAAATCACGAAAGTCATACCCACGCCGAGGATGGCGTTGATGGCGACCTGTTTGACCATGATGACAATATTGCCTGTGGTCAAAAAGGATGGAGCTGTGAACGAGAATATAATGACCAGAATAAAGAGGGCGATCAGTGTGCGCAGTTGTAAGAACAACATGCGTGGATCTCGCCGGACATTCGCTTTGGTGGTTGTCGGCTGCGGAAGCGAAATATTCGCTTGACTACTCATACAGAAAC
>JBBSBS010000393.1:0-6207 GCA_038251045.1 Aggregatilineales bacterium
CTGATGAGTTGGTTCAATGCATGGCGCTCTTCGCTCGTCAATGTCACCCGATACTTCTTCATCCTCGGTTTCCTTTACGCTCGTGCTCTGCGTAGAGGAGACCCTACTTTCTTCTACCTGTCAATTCACGGCGGTCAGACTACTAGTGTGAAGTGAACATATGTAATCCCGCCGGTGTTCCCACGCTCATATAGCAAACCAATCCGGTGATCTTGTGTGATTACGAGATCACTGTAAGCGGCGGCACCACGATCAATGACCTTGCTGCATGCCCAGCTCACCCCCTCATCATAGCTCAGACGCACAGTGAGATTAACACGCGCCTGAGCATGAGCCGGGTTGGCAAATAATAGCCGGCTTCTTCCCTCGTACTGCGTTTCATCGCCCCATGAGTACCGTATGAGCGTACCCTGAACCGCCGGGTCAATAAGAACTTCATCATGCGTCGTTTGGTCGAAGTGGGGAACCCCCGCTGCGTCAAAGTGTATGCGCGTTACCGCCCGCCGCCCATCCGATTTCTGGTCTGTGTAACTGCGCGTGTTAATCAGCACATCACCGTTTTCCAGTTCTGCCGCAATTGCTTCGTTCAAGCCTACATGAGGAATGATCCAACCGATGCGCCACGTCTCACCCAGATCATCACTCCAAAATACGTAATTCTCTGACTCGAAAATACTGCGGTCGCCGCGCGTTATACTGCCGGAGAAAAATAGGCGACCGCGCGTATGTGGCATGCGCCAGAGTTGAATAGCATGTCCCTGTGTCGGAATCTGAATGCGCCAATCATGCTGCTGGTTTTCCGGCAGCGCGGCAGCGGGACAGACAATAGCATAGGATGGTTGATAGGGTTTGTGCACTTGAGCCGTAATATCGCGCGGTGCACTCCATGAAACACCATGATCGTCACTGCTGACACATAGTGCACGGCTCAAGCCGATGCCTCGCGCAATATCCCATTCTGAATGATCAGCCGCGCGAAACACAATGATGATCTTACCCGTTCCCCAAACTTCATCCACCACCGGCGAAGCATTCATACTCACGAAGCCTTCCACCGCCGCCACCCGTATCAGCGGTGACCAATGTGCTCCGCCATCAGTGCTGCGCTTGCAGACGATATGGATCGTTCCGGTCGAGTCGCTGCAAGATTCCACACGGGCTTCCGCAAAAGCCACTAGGTCACCATTCATCGCCCGAACGATACTAGGAATGCGGTAACAGGCATAACCCTCACTCCTATTGACGAACACAGACACAAAGCGCAGCGGGTTTTCACGCCCGACAAGCTGTAGCACCTGATGAACCTGCCCATGTTCGTGATTACTGTTGATCACCCGCAGCCGCACCGCATAAGTCCCAGCAAACTCATAGTCGTGAGAAACTCTCTGTCCCGTTCCGTATGTACCATCGCCAAATTCCCACAGAAACGCCTCGATTTGCTCGCCACTATGACTTGAAGCTGTGGCATCGAAATTAACGCTCGTTGGAGCAGTCTTTGACGTAAGAGACGCCCGAAAAGTAGCCTGCACCGGTTGATTGGAATCATCAACAAAGGCGTTTACCTCGTCAACAGCTAGCGCCCGCCCATATAGCCTTAAATCGTCAATTAAACCTGCGCCTTTACGTCCAAAGGTATGATCATAGTGGCCGCCTGCAGGATCAGTACTGCCACCAATCCGCAGGTGACCACATGGAAATTTGCTGCCTGAAACGCTGGTTGAGTGTACACGGTTCAGTGCTGCCCGCGCGTTGCCCTGACCATCTACACTGAGTGTAAAATGCTGCCATCCAGCACCAACTATCTGGAAATGGAACGATTTATGTTTAGCATGTGCCGTCTCAATCACCAGCCTGCCATCCTGAATGACGACTACCCAGACCTGTTGCGCGTCCAAATTACACATTATCTCTTGCCGTTGCTGATAGTCCTCCGCCCAGAACCAGAAACACAGCGTAAAGCTCTGACTCTGTTCATCTATTGGCAGCTCAATCACACTGGAATACTGTTTCAGACAGTCGAATTCTTCAAGCCCCCAGCGTGCCACATAATCTTCCATTAACTGAACTCGCTAAGCTGAATTTCACGCCCCATCGCGGATGAGGCCTCGGCCGCGAATACTGCCTTCATAATCGAACGAGCCACAGTACCGGAAACCACTGGTTCGGTATCAGAGTGAATAGCATTCACAAAGGCATGCCACTCGTTGGCAAGTGCCTCCCTCATCCAGCTGCCACTTGGTACCGAGGTTGGCACCACTTGCCACTCGTCGTTGCGGCCAATTTGTACACCGGTAACATAATCTACGGTCAGCATCCCCTTTGTACAGGTGAGTTCAGTTGAATGTTTCGGCGCACCTACCGAGTAGCCCGTACTTATAATATGTCCTGCTGCCCCGCTCTCGTAACGTAAGAAAACCATGCCAGTATCATCCGCCGCCATCGTATGAAAATACGTACCAAACTGTGCACTAACGGTACTTATCGGGCTGTCAATCAGCCATGTCAGTCGATCGAGTGGGTGGATACCAACTGTCATCCAAACGCCACCCCCATGTTCGCGGTCTAGATGCCATTCGCGGCGATTCGGCTCAAACCAGAATTTTTGCATTGCCGCTGTCCCCTGAACGACGTTTCCCATTTCGCCGCTCTCAATCAAATCCTTCGCGATTTGGTAGGGACGTGCAAAGCGGTTGACGTGCCCAACCATCAGTTTGACCCCAGCCTGATGTGCCGCCCCTATGATGGCATCACATTCTGCTAGAGTGGGCGCCATCGGTTTTTCCAATAGAATGTGCTTCCCCGCGCAGGCAGCAGCGATTGCAATCTCAGTATGCAAATGATGTGGGGTGGCAATCACCACTGCAGATACTGAATGATCTGCCAGCAAGTCGTGATAGTCAGTGTAACCTTGACCACCATATCTATTCACAAATATGTTCAAAGCGTTCGAGTTGGTGCGGGATGCGGCAACCAGTTTAACAATGGATAAATCCGTCAAAGCCTGTGCATGTGCTTCACCATACGATCCTGCACCAATTATGCCGATACCTAATGTAGACTTATCAATCTTTCCCATCAGTGTCCATCTTTCCGGGCAATTGCCAACAAAGCCAGAGCGTGCATGGCAAATGTACGAATCCTTTCCACATTCCTCCCTTAATCGGTGTGGATATAGTATGTAAGGCTTTAACGTGATTTGAGTCGTTCACACTTTGAATTCAGGGTCAGCGACCTAGACTACCGTTCCAGTAGTAAGATAATTGCCAATCTTGCGCTTCATCTCGATTTTCGTGTTGTAGTGGAAAACCCTCAATGGTTATATATCGAGTTAGGAACACCTTGCGATATTTCCTGATTTGGGTCGATTATAGCATTAAAATTGTCTTCAATTCTGCTGGCTATGCTTAGGGGCAGGGCGGTTATCCGTAAGGATTCGGCACACTCTTCGCCAATTGTTCAGTTTCCATCGCGTGGGCATAGCCGATGAGCGTTTCCCCACGTTTATGACGTGGTAATCTTCTGGGTGAAGTACAGCGCATCATAGGGCGTGGCATATCGTATATGGTTTCAGAGGCAATTGGTTTGTCTGTGCCGATGCGAGTGACGAGTCATTATCCTAGTTTTGCCTGCGATTTAATCACTTTAGTATTGTGCGCCTTGGCATAGTGCAGCGTCGTTTTTTCGGCGGCGTGGCGGGCGATTACCTTCACATCCCCGAGGCCGTGGACATGCCGCCCAGCAATTACTTCGAGCATCCCGACATAATCGGGCAGGGCAGGGGTATTTGTCAGAGGGCTGGATGCGGTGTTTGCCGACGGGGATTTTCTATGCTCAGGGTGTGAAGGCGAATGTGCTGTTCTTCGACAATCGGAGTGATGGGCCGACGGCGAATACGAAGCAATTGTGGATTTATGATCTGCGGACAAATATGAAGTTCACGCTTAAGCAGAATTCGCTGCAATTTGGCGATTTGGCAGATTAAGTCTCGTCTATTTCACATAATATTATGAGGATTATTTAGCCTGCTATTTGACAGCGAAATCCTAAAGCATTTTATTGACAATTGAAGATTTTTATGTTTTACTCTAATTGAACCGGTTCAATTAGGATGATGCAATGCCAACAATCCGTGATGTGGCTCAGTATGCAAACGTTTCTGTAGGGACAGTTTCTAACGTCCTCAATGGAAGCTCGTTGGTCAAAGAAGAGACGCGCCAACGGGTGTTGGCGGCTATTGAGGTCATGAAGTTTCATCCGACGGCAGCAGCGCGCAGCCTGAGCACGCAACGAACCAATACGATTGGCATGATTCGCAGCGAATTACGACCGGAGCAGAATCGGTTTGAGACTGACCCAATTGTGCTGGATCTGATTGATGGTATCACCAGCGCGGCTATGGAGAGCAGTATCGGCCTCACGTTTTGGACTATTCCGGTCGGGCGCAACGAAACCGATCTATACAAGCGGTTGGTGAACAGCCGACAGATTGATGGCCTAATTTTATTTGCGCTGCGCGAGAATGATCCGCGTATTGCCTTTCTACAGGAGCAATCTTTTCCATTCGTCACTTTTGGCCGGCTTGATCCGCAAGAAGGGGTGAATTGGATTGATTTGGACAGCGCGTATGGAATTGAACTCTCTGTGCGTCACCTGATTGAACTTGGTCATCGCCGGATCGGCTACATTTCTCCCCCGCACGAACAGTATCTTGCGCGGCAACGGTGGGAAGGGTTTGAACGCGGGATGAGTGCGGCAAACTTGTCGATTGATCCCTTGCTCACTTATGAAGGCGACTTCAGTGAAAAATCCGGACAACTCGGCACCCATTTTTTGCTTGATCAATCAAAGCCACCGTCAGCGATTATTTGTAACAATGACCGGATGGCATTTGGCGCGATTCGCGCGATAGAAGCACGTGGACTGGTAGTCGGACGAGACATATCGGTTGTTGGGTTTGATGATATTCCGCTGGCACGATACAGCCATCCTCCGTTAACTACCCTGAGTCAACCTATTCAAACCATCGGCAAGGCACTATTTAATTTACTGTTGGCAATCATTAATCGCGAAAATATCGATGATCTGGGAGCCAAATTGTTTGAGCCGGAATTACACATACGACAGTCAACCGGTTCACCACCTTAAAATTTTGGCAGTGAATTGAAGCGGTTCAATTAGGAGGTATGCTTCTGGAAGTATATTCAGGTTTTGTCGCAATCATATGTCAACGAATTCGAATAAATTTAGGAGTTCACTATGAAAACGAAAGTTCTTCTTATCAGTTTACTTATGCTAGGCATGGTACAGATAGGTTTCGCACAAGAACCAGTCACTATCACTTTCTGGCACACGTACAATGAGGTTTCACCTGAGCATCAAACACTAACGGAAACATTGATTCCAAAATTTGAAGCTGAACATCCCAATATCAAAGTAGCATCGGTGCCGTATCCCTATGATGGTTTCCGCCAAGCACTGCTTACATCGGCAGCCGGAGGTGAAGGTGCTGATCTGGTGCGCTTGGACATCATTTGGTCGCCTGAATTTGCCAAATTGGGTCTATTGATGAACCTCAGTGAGAAAATGCCGGATTTTGCAGATTTATCTTCGGCAGTATTCCCGGGGCCACTGTCCACCAACGCATACGACGGGGCATACTATGGGCTACCTCTGGATACCAATACCCGTGTCTTCATCTATAACCCCGCGCTACTTGCCAAGGCCGGAATTGAAACACCTGCGGAAACCATCGACGACTTACGCGCCCAATGTGAAGCGGTTACAGGATTGGGTGAAGGTAACTACTTATTCAGCGATGGTGGTACATCCGGTTGGAATCTGCTCCCGTGGATTTGGAGCTTTGGTGGTGATATTACCGACGAGGCGATCACAACTTCTACGGGTTATATCAACGGCGAAAAGACGGTCGCAGCAATTGAATTCTTGCACGAAATGATTGATAGCGGCTGCTTCTCTGATGGCTTTATTGGCAGCGGTATCGATGGATGGGGTGGTTACTTTGGCGGTACTATTGCATCGATGTTGGAAGGGCCGTGGTTGTATCCAACGGCAGATAGCCAGTATCCTGACTTTGAAATTGGTGCAGCATTAATGCCTGCCGGTGATGGTGGTCATGTATCGGTCGTTGGCGGCGAGAACATCGTTATCACGGCTGGCACGAAGCACCCTGATGAAGCGATGGAATTC
>JBBSBS010000394.1:0-6190 GCA_038251045.1 Aggregatilineales bacterium
AAATCGTCCCGCTTCAGTGTCCGCCTCAGCCCGGATGAAGATCAGCGTTTACAGCAGTTGGCGGATGAATGGCAGGTCAAGCGTTCGATGGCGGTGCGACTCCTGATCCAACGCACCATTCAGTCGTCCACTGCCTTTAGACCAGTGGGTGTCTTCACGCCTGTAGGTGTTCAACAACTTCAGCCAATGGTGATTGGAGGCGATCATGAACGCCCCTGAACCGCTATCGAGTCGTCAGCGCTCCGACCGCTTGATGCAGCACTTAGACGCGGTTGCTCAAAATCCGGATTATTTGAATACACCTGCTCGATCTGTATTGCGGGATGAAAACAATTCAGCGGAGCAGAACGCCCCATCCACGCCAGTCGATTACTACTTTGGCTATGGCGTTGGCCCCAATAACCTGCCATCACTGGAAGCCGTGAAAACATGGCTGGATGGCAGCGAACGGCACTTCGATACCTTCACCATTGCTGAATATGGCATGTGGGACGAAGCCCAGACAGATGAATACGAATTACAGAATGTCCTAAAAACACAGGGACTAGAAGTGTCGCTCAATCAAGCTGAACGCACGGCAGTAGCGGGTGGCTATCTTGACCCTAATCGCGACGACCCGCGCGTGTTCTTTGAGGTTGATGCACCGTCTGATCCCTTCACTACCGAACGTGAACGAGCGATGGAGCGAATCATGCCACAAGAGGAACAACAAGCTGTGGACTATGCCGTAGATGCGATTGCGGCCAATGGCGCATCGCGTCTGGATGTAACGAAGTCATGGGGCGAAGAAGACCATGAGTATGAACGGTTGCTCATTCCTCAACCGGATTGGGAAACCGCACGAGCCAATGCTGAGACGGCCCATGACCTGCTGGACAAAGGTGATTTGCAAGCAGCCATGATGCTGGTGGAGTTGGCGGGTGTGGAAGCACGGGTCATCAATCCGGATCGGGATGATCCACGCCTGTTCACTCAGGGACCACCTGATCCATTTACCACCATCCGCGACTATGAACTGGGTATCTCTGAGATGGATACCGAACCGGATACCCCGATGATGGTTCGCGAACAGGCTAATGGATCGGCCAACGACCGTGAGGCAAATGCGGCACTAGAAGGCGTGGCGTGGTTTGAAGTAACTTTTGAGCAAACGCCAACCGAACTACTCCAGCCCGTCAATGAAGACGTGAACTATGCGGTGGTGGTACAGGGAGCCGATCCGTGGACGGAAGAACTGGCCGTCGAGAAGTACTGGAAAGAACCCGGTGGCTATTTAGGGATGCAGTCCGTCACGCTCAACACTTACGATTCGGATGATGATCATGGACATGAACAGGCACAGCAAGCAAGAGATGGGTTGCTCGAAGTCTATGATGAGCGCGGACTGGAAGCCATGATGCATAAGGCCGAACTCACAGCCATGCAGAACGGTTGGCTGGACGGAAATCGGGCCGACCCACGTCTGTTCACGCAGGGACCTCCTGACCGCTTCGAGACGCTGGCGCAGCAGTTAGAAGGTGAGATTAGCCCTTATTGGAATACTGATGGCGAGCGCATTGAAGAACCCCAGATACAATCCGAAGCGGAAAATCCCTATTGGCGATTAGACACTCTGCCGGTAAACGACCCGGAGGGCGATCCCTTGGGACATGCCTTACATATGGTAGTGTATCCAAACTTTGAAAAAGAACCGAATTCAGTTGGCGATCCAGCGATACCACAAGAGGAGCCGTTTCGAATATTGGAGATGGCGCACTTTGAAACCACCACTGCTGCGGATAAGTTTGGCAAGGAATTCAACGGCTATCTCATGCCGGGGATATTGGATGGAGCGGAATTGTCGGAGGAAGTAGCACGACTAGAAGGGCTACCGGTGGAATGGAAGACTCTGCAAGGCGATGACCTGAAAGCCTACCAGAACGATGAATTGACGCTCATCCGGAACCCGTCAGATTGGCATCCCTATAACCCGAATGCCGAGCACGATGCCCGCATCGAGGCCGAGGGACTCCCTTCGAACCCAGTTCAACAACTTGACAAGCCGGACGAAGCAGGGATTGCCCCCACTACACCGGAATTGGATTTCTAGCCGAACGCGACTGCGCTGATTGAGTCGCGACGGTGGATGGGTGGATGAATCTGAATCGCTGAATAGAAGGTATTGTTCATGTTCTATTGGTTGTTCACGGAGGGGCGTACCCTGCTGGGCGGCTGCCTCGCCCCTTTGTTATGTTTGACTCCGCTCACACCGATTGTCGTGAGCGCACTGCTCGGAGCCGGTATCCAGCGCAGCAGCGACGCACCGAGCGGGATGAACTGGAAACGCGGCGCACAATTACTGGCGTATAGCGTTGTTTTGCTGGGTATTTCCGCACTCTATCTGATGCTGTTGGGGACTATGGCGGTACAGCCCATGCGTGGAAGGCAGACGAGCAGCGGTTTTGTGCAGCTCCTCAACGGCGCACCACCCAATGTCAATGCCATGCGCCTGTTCTTGTTTGGCATAATCCTGATTATGCTCTGGTTTTTCGTGATCATCGGGCTGCACAGCGGCATCAAGAATGGCGGCTGGCTGCGCGAACGGGTGGATCGCCTCCGCACTCCACAGGTCAAACGTGGCGCATTGGGTTCATCGCATTTTTGCACGATGCGCGAGTACAAACGCTTCCGCCGTGAAGATAAGGAGGGTTTGACGCTGCTAGGTGCATTCTGGGGCGAGGATAAACGCCGCCTTGATCTCGGCATGGGACGATTTTCTTTCAGCGGTGAAGATGTGGCGCGGGGTATCCTGACACTCGGTGGACCCGGTTCGGGTAAAACACAAGGCATTATCCTGCCTGCCATTGCTGACCGGATGCTGGCAGGACACTCCCTCATTGTGGCTGATCCGCAGGGTGAAATTACGGGTCACATCCTCAAGTATGCGGCTGTGACGCGCCATCTGGTCGTGGTTCATGATCCGACCAGCGCCGTTGGCCCTCGCTACAATTTAGCCGAAGGGATTGATAATGTTTCCGATGCTCGCGCCATCGCTGACGTTTTGGTACCTTCTGCAGCGGGTGACAACCGTTTCTGGACGGATAGCGCGGCGGCTCTGCTGGCTGCTTGCCTGATTCGTTTCCCCAACCTCGGTGAAATCTACAACGCCATGAATGACCTCAAAGGTTTGGCGCAGAAGCTCGCTTCCAAGAAAGACGATGCAGCATTATTGGCGAACAGCTTCATTGCTTCAGTCGGGTCCGACGGCAAAGTCGCATCCAATGTGGTCGCGACCTTGGCAACCGCCCTCACCGGTTGGGCTTCCACCGATGTACGCAATAATACTTCAGCTTCCGACTTCGATACCGAACTGGTTGTCGAGCAGCCGACGGTGGTGGTGTTGACCTGTCCGGGACGGATGCGGGCGGTTTACGCCTCTTACTTGGGTGCGACGCTACGTAAGCTGATGCTCGATCTCGATACGATTGGTGAGCGCAACAAAGGGCCGCTGCCCGTTCCTGTGGGCGTGATCCTCGATGAGTTTCCGACCCTCGGCAAGCTCGACAGTTTGGTAGCCGATGTGAACCTTGTCCGCAAGCGTCGTATTTCGATCATGATTGGTGCTCAAACCAAGGGGCAGTTCCATATGATCTACGGCAATGAAGGGACGCAAGCCTTGTTCACCGGTTTAGCGACTCAGGTGATCTACGGCGGATGCGATGCGGATACGGCGGAGTTTTATAGCAAAGCCAGTGGAACCGCCACAACTGATGCGAATCAAGACGATCCCAACAGCCATCTCCGACAGCGTCCTTTATTGACGGACGATGAAGTGGTTACCCCACAGGTGGGTAACTGTACGATTTTCGCCCGTTATGTAGAAGCTGGGTTTGCTACACAGATTGTCTTGAATGCGCGATTGACCCGTTTCTATGAGCGCGAAGATTGGAAGCAGCGGCTCTATGCGGCGCGTGAGGTACAACCCCTGCTCCTCGAACGGGGGATTTCGCTGGATTGGATATCACCGGCAGCGCCAGTCACAGTGCTTCCATCAGTAGAAACGATAGCCAAAGAGGTGACTGCAACGACCAATGAAGTTTTGGATAAGGCTGCCTCGATCCTTATGGCAAAGATTGCCTCACAGACACAGGAACAAGCGGGCGGGCAGGTGAAAATGGTGAGCATGAATGAGCTTCGTGCGCAGCGTCGGAAACCAGTTATGAATGGAGAACAGGTAAAGCTATGACATTGACCAAGAACCTGATGATATATGAGATTGGACGGCGCACCCGCTTGAAAAATCGCGAGGTGCGGGTGGTCTTGGAAAGCCTGATGGAGGTCTGGACTGAAAGTCTGGCGCGGGGTGATCGGATTGAGCTGGAACACCTCTTCGTCATTGAAACACAGCTCATTGACCGGGGAACATCTACCGGCACACTCAATGGACGCGTGACACCCCGCTACATCAAGCGTTTGACCTTACGAGCCAGCAAGCGTCTGAAGCAGCGCCTCAAGTGTCAATAACCCTCATCGATCCGGAAACCACGCATCCAGATCATTTGGATCGAGGGATTCGGATACGACTTCGGGTTCTTCCTCGCGGAGACGATGCCATTCAGGACCAACCAGATCATCCAGTGCATTGGTAAAGTGCTGACTGGCGATCTCACGGAACAGCGCATCGTGACCTTTTTCCTTATTATTATAGACAGCCTGACGGTCTGAACCGGCCAGAGGAGCTGTTCCCGGTAGGACGACGTGGGTGTGTAACTGTTGGAGTGGGTCAGAGCCATCCTCAGGTTCGGTCAAACGATCATGTAAAACGTAACTGTATTCAGGAACTTCAAAACCCCGTTCCGTATAAAAATCTTCAACGATGCGTTCGGTAAGGTCGAGCACTAGCTCACGTCGATGTTCTTCAGGAACTAAGGCCATGAGGTCGGGTGCGGGTGAAATGACCCATGTCCATGCGAGAACGTGTTTACTTTGGAGCTGATCACAGGTTTCGAAGATGGCGCGATAATGTTGACCGAGGCCATGATCGACCCAGCGTTCAGGATTATCAGATTGTTGAAAGGGATCATCCCGAGTATCTCGATACTGGAGATATTTGAGGGTAGCGCGTAAGCCCTGATGACCGGTTCCACGACCTTTGCGCTTTGGGCCTTTGTAGGCGAAGTCGGTGACGATAATGGCCTTCACTTCATCTCGCGGACGGCTTTGATCTGGGCAAGCAACGTTTCCCCATCACGCTTGGAGGCGATGATAGCCTGAGCGATGAGTTGGGGATCAATATTGGATTCAAGTGAGGCGAGGAGATAGATGAGGACATTCAGATGGAAAGCTAAAGTGGATTCGAGTTTATCGAGGCGTTCTTGAAGCGATTTTTGAAAGTGTCTACGACTTCCAATGATGTCTTCTTGAGTATCCAGATAGAGGCGAACGGCTTCACGGATGAGATCGGATTCGGTGGTGTCACGGGGGTGTTTACTGACCAGAAGCATCAGACGGTCACGCATTTCGGGAGTCATGGTGATACTCCGACGGACGGTTTTCTTGGACATGGATATTCCCTAGATCAATGAGCACCTGATTCATTTTGGCACAGCCTACATAACGGAGGGTGGGAATTTTACGGTTGGGCGTGAGGAATTTTGACGGAGATGAACTTAAGTATTGGTATTAGCGAGTAGCGATACAATACACTTATAATGAGCGACCCGACAGAACTATTTATCCTTATAAAATGAGTTTTATAGCTATGACCGTAACGACTGTAAATCAGGACGAAATTAATGGGATTGTGTGGAAGGCGTGTGATACCTTCCGAGGGACGATTGATCCCAGCGAGTACAAGAACTACATTCTCGTGATGTTATTCGTGAAGTATGTGAGTGACGTGTGGTTTGACCACCGAGAACAGTACGAGCGGGATTTTAGTGGGGATACGGAGCGGGTGGAACGGCGCATGAGCCGGGAGCCTTTTAAGCTGGGAAAGGGCAGTGACTTCTATACGCTCTATGAGAACCGAAACGCCCCGAATTTGGGCGAACTAATTAACATGGTGTTAGAGAAGATCGAAGAGGAGAACAAGGAAAAGCTGGACAGCGTTTTTAGAAATATCGACTTCAACAGTGAGGCGGCGTTGGGGAGAACAGCCCAACGGAATGAGCGACTCAAGAATTTACTAAACGATTTCAACGACCCGAAG
>JBBSBS010000395.1:0-6185 GCA_038251045.1 Aggregatilineales bacterium
CTCAAGCAGAACCTTAATCAGGCGATCCAGCTTATCACGGTTTTCGATCAGTAAATTCTTAGCACGACCATAAGCCGTTTGCAGAATACGCCGGACTTCGTTGTCAATTTCCTCGGCGGACTGTTCGCTGTAATCGCGCTGTTCACCGATCTCGCGACCGAGGAACACCGCCCCGTTACTGCTGCCGAAGGTACGTGGCCCCAACGTTTCGCTCATGCCGAAGCGTGTCACCATCGACCGTGCGAAATGCGTCACCTGCTCCAGATCACTGCTCGCGCCGGTCGTAAACTGGCTGAAGATAATTTCTTCTGCCGCACGACCGCCCAATGCCATCGTAATCGTATCCTCGAAATACTCTTTCGAGCGCATCGAGAAATCTTCGTCCGGCATCGAGAGCACATATCCACCTGCCCGACCACGCGGCACAATCGTCACTTTGTTGACCGAGTCGCTGTTCGCCAGCAAGAAACCCAGCACCGCATGACCACCTTCGTGGTAAGCAATCTTGAGTTTTTCTTTCTCGGAAATAACGCGGGACTTACGTTCTGGCCCCATCGTCACCCGATCCATACTTTCGCTCATCTCGCTCATGCCGATGGCCTTCTTGTTGCGGCGTGCAGTGAGGATTGCCGCTTCGTTGACCAGATTTTCGAGGTCAGCGCCAGAGAAACCAACCGTCATACGCGCAATCTGTTCCAGATCAACATCAGGAGCCAGCGGCTTACCCTTTGAATGAACCTTCAGAATGTCATTACGTCCCTTGATGTCCGGATTGTCCATAATCACCTTGCGGTCAAAGCGACCGGGACGCAGCAGCGCCGGATCAAGGATATCTGGACGGTTGGTCGCCGCACACACGATAACATTCGTGCCGGTTTCGAAACCATCCATCTCGACCAGAATCTGGTTAAGGGTTTGTTCACGCTCATCATGACCGCCGCCTAATCCGGCACCACGATGACGACCAACGGCATCAATTTCATCAACGAAGATGATCGACGGCGCTTCGGATTTAGCACGCTCAAACAAATCGCGCACGCGGCTTGCGCCCACGCCTACGAACATTTCAACAAATTCCGAGCCAGAAATGCTGAAGAAAGGTACGCCAGCTTCACCCGCCACCGCCCGCGCCATCAAGGTCTTACCAGTACCGGGAGGGCCAACCATCAGCACACCTTTAGGAATACGTGCACCGAGGCGAATAAACTTTTCCGGTTCTTTCAGGAATTCGACGATTTCTTTCAGTTCTTCTTTGGCTTCTTCACACCCTGCCACGTCGGAGAATGTCACCTGTGGACGTTCCATATCACGCGTCACACGGGCACGGCTGCGACCAAAGCTCATCGCTTGATCTTGTCCCGTTCGTACCGAGCGCATCATCCGCCATAACAGCCAGACAATCAGCAGAATCGGCACAACCGAGATCAACAACTGGAATAACACATTCGATGTATTGTCTCCCGGTTGTTCAGTGAAAGTCAGATTAGAAAACTGAGCTTCGGTTACGCCAAATGTCTTCAGCGCCGAGAAGAGATCGGTCTCACGTTCCTTATAGTAAGAAACGCGCTCGCCGCTCCGTAGCTCGATGTGGACATCTTGCCCACCCTGCACAATAACGGTCTTGACTTGGTTGTCTTTCACGAATTGGGCAAATTTATCCAGCGAGATGTTATTCCCACTGTTTCCAGTGCCCGGCGCGGCAAAGACAAGTATAAAAAGAAGGATGACTACACCAGCGATAATGAGCCAAAATCGCTGTGCATTACGACCGCCAAAAGGGGAATTGGCGTTGTTTTCAGGTTGCGGTTCGTTTGGTCGGTTATTCACGAGGACGGCGCGACAAATGCTGTATGAAAGCAGCCGGATGCGCCTCTTTCCTTTCTACGCTTAACCTTACGATAGAGAAATTAACGACTATATCACACTGCAATTTGAGTGTTTAGAGGACAATACATACTTCTGCAAGTTACCTTTCTTATACTGATGATAATCGGCAAATCCTCACTGGTCAATATCACCCACATAAATCTCATGTTAGAAACTGAATGGTTATGGGGTATAGTTGCGATTATAGGGTATAGTAAGGTTACGCTTGTTACTACTCAATATATTTCACAATCCCAAAGCGTAAATGATTAATTCCACTTGGCTTTCTATCCGCCAAATGATGGTAAAATAAAACGAGTGTAGAAACTGGCAATCTGTTGAGGCTGGAAACTAAAGTGAATAATAGGCCAGAACAAAACGACGACCAACAGCACGACGATGACATGGAGCCCAAGTTACCAATGCCCAGCCAAGAAGAAATGGCGGACATACTACGCCGTACCGCTACACGCGGCTTAGATAATCCAGATTTTGAAGAATCGGAACCGCGCTGGGGGACTGCCCGCTTCAATGAGCGCACGACCTTAATGTTGTTTGTGCGTGGTGCGCCCGAACCCTTTGTGTTTGACGCGGCTGCGGTCGAGGAAATCGTTATCGGGCGTATTGATCCCGATACCCAAGAATCGCCCCACGTTGACCTTGAAAATTATAGTGGTATGGAAAAAGGTGTTTCCCGCCGTCATGCCACCATCATCCGCAAAGATGGATCATTGAACTTGGTTGATTCCGGCAGCCACAACGGAACCTTCTTAAATGGACAGCGGCTTATCGCCCATCAACCGCGTGTACTGCGCGATGGCGATGACATTCGTCTGGGCTTTCTGGTATTACGCGTAAAATTTGTTAAAATCTCAGTGACTCCCTAGCGACCTCCATCGTAAGCCCAATAATAATGCTTGATCGTACGAACGAACAATGGCTGTCCGATTTGACTGGCCCGCCCGATAAACAATCCCCCGCGCTGGAAGATTTACGAGAACGTCTCCAGCGCGGTATTTACTATTACCTGAGTCGCGAACGCAGCGATCTTTCGGGACGTTCGAGTTCTGAAATCACCCAGATGGCCGAAGATCTGGCTCAAGACGCAACCCTCCGCGTCATGGAAAACCTCAACAGCTTCCGCGGTGACAGCCGCTTTACCACATGGGCAACCAAAATCGCCGTCCGTGTCGCTATTAGCGATTTACGTCGTGCCCGCTATCGCGACTTCAGCCTCGATGATCTCACCGCAGATGGCGACCTCATGCCCGGTATCACCAATGCCATCAGCGGAACACCCGAACATACACCCGAAAACCAAACCGAGCGCGACGATGTCATGCAAAAAATCGGTGCCGCCTTAAAAGATGCCCTTACCGAGCGTCAATATCAGGCATTGGTCGCTGTCGCTTTACAGGATATTCCGCTGGAAGTCGTGGCGGAACGCATGGGCACGAATCGTAACGCCCTCTATAAGCTGCTGCATGATGCCCGTCGTAAACTACGCGCCTACCTCGAAACCGAGGGGCTTTCTACAAATTACATGCTAGACTTATTTCAGGATTAATTCTCATGAACATGCATGTAAGAACGGCGCTTATGCTATCGTCCAATAAGTGTAGAGTATAAAACAAGGCCGGGTATCATGGGACTGCCAGAAGAACAATTACGAAAATTGATTGATCATATATTTGTCAATCATCAAGATGGCGATATGGATTGTGACTCGTGCAGTTGCCAGCTAGAGTGTCTGGCAGAGCAGGTAGCCGCAGGAGCCAGCTTGAGCGACATTCTGCCCGCGGTCGAAGCCCACCTGCGCTGTTGTGCGGATTGCAGGGAAGAATGGCAGGCACTCCTCTGTATCGTCCGCGCCGAACAGGATGGCAGCCTGACTGCACCGCTCAATTAGACACCCTGCACCCTGAATATCGCACCCAAAAGTCCATTCCATTTACTAATTAATCGCGAAGGTTCATTCGCCAGAACGAGGTCAATAACCCATGAAACGTGAACGTGTTGCTATTATTGGTTCGGGTCCCGCCGGTTTGACGGCTGCTCTTTATACCGCCCGTGCTCAACTCAGCACTGTGGTATTTGTAGGCAAGCTGCTCGGTGGGCAGATTTCAACGACCCATGAAGTCGAAAACTTCCCCGGCTTCCCCAACGGGACGACCGGCCCGGAGTTGGTCGAGAACATGAAACTTCAGGCCGAAAAATTCGGTGCGAAGTTTGTCTTTGAAAGTGTTACCGAAGTCGATTTCAGCAAAGGATCGCCTTTCCTGCTCAAGACTGATAACGGCGACGAATACAGCGCCGATACCGTCCTTGTGACCATCGGTGCCAACCCCCGCGAACTCAACATCCCCGGCGAACGGGAATTTGTAGGACGCGGCGTAAGCTATTGCGCGACTTGCGATGGCTTCTTCTTCCGTGGTAAGGATATTACGGTGGTCGGTGGTGGCGACTCAGCTTTGCAGGAAGCGCTCTTCCTGACCAAGTTCGGTAAGTCGGTTAACATCATCCATCGTCGTGACGAGCTGCGTGCCAGCATCGCCCTCCAAACCCGTGCCAAGGCCAATCCCAAGATCAGCTTCACCTACAACACCGTTGTCGATGAAGTGAAGGGCGCGGTGAGCGGCGGTGGCCCAGCTATCGTCCAATCGGTCACGCTGCGCGATGTTAATACCGGCGTTACCTATGAAAAGCCAACCGACGGTGTGTTTATCTTCGTCGGCTATGATCCCAATAGTTGGCTGTTCAAAGATAAGCTGGCTCTCAGTGATGACGAATACATGAAAATTGACTCGCAGATGCAAACCAGCATCGAGGGTGTGTTCGCTGCCGGCGAAATTCATGACAGTGTCTTCCGTCAGGCCATCACCGCTGCCGGCGACGGTTGCAAGGCCGCACTGTCAGCCATCAAGTGGCTTGATGAGCGTGAAGATACCCTTCAGCCGCTGGAACTCGAAGCCGTGCCAGAAGCTCAAGCCGGGGACTAATTTCCCCGCCCAATCTCCCGCATAAAACAAACAGGGGTGAACGCATATGTCGTTCACCCCTGTTTTATTTCCGTATTTCACTGACTATATACTAGCGGATGGGCACACCGTTAATATCACCGTGAATGGTGACATACGCCGCGAATATCCAACCCACCTGGTCACCGTATCGAACCTGCAACCAGAAATTACGCCCGCCCTGAATCGTGCGCCCGATAATCACCGTTTCCGCACCCCAAGGAATTTGGGAGAGTCGTGCCGAACGGATGCTCGGTCGTTTCCGCAGGTTCATCACCGCACGCGGGATACCCTGCACCCCCACATCCGGCGCACCATCAATCTGCTCGAAGATGGTACTTTGCAGCGGTACGCTGTTCAGGTCGCCTTCGATACTCACATAACGCCCCGAAATCCAACCGGTTTTCGTGCCGGTGTTCACCAGATACCAGTTATAGATACCTTCGTCCTTATTGCGTGCCAGCGGTGTAACCGGTGTTCCTGCCCCAACTTCACCGATCAGCGATGCACCCAGATACGGTCCGGTACGCAGGGCCTCGGCCTTTACCCCTGCCACCTGAATGGTAAACGGTGGCACAGCCGTCGTCACCGCAGCCGGTGTACCATAAACCAATGTCTGACCGGGGTACGCGGTTGCCCCGCCGGATACGAGGAACCACTGTACCTGTAAAACGGCCTGGTCGATCCCTTCAAAGTATTCTACCGTTAGATTGACTGGCGACGTGGTAATGTTCACACTTATGGTATCGGTCGTTAAAACACGACCGATGAATTTATCCAGCACCAGCCCACCATTCACATACAAACGGACGCCATCATCAGACGAGACAGCAAAGTTATAGGTACCCGGTGTAAGATTTTGTGTGGATGTAAACCGTGCCGAAAAATTATCAACGGGCATTCCGGTTACAGGTTGTCCATTAACAATTGGTACGCCTGTCCCCCAGTTGAAATTTAGGCCGTTGATACCGGTCACAACTGTTTGGATACCACCGTTTCCGCCCAAGTTATTATCAGCAAAAAATGTCCCTTGCCAATTTACACCGTAATCGGCTCGCACCGTCAACATTGGTACGGCTGCCAAAATAATCATCACCACAAAAAGCATTATGATCAATGCGCTGCGATTCCGCTTCATGCGCCTATCTCCCATCCCAGTCCAATTAGTTAATGTCTATTATATGCGTTGATCGCGAATCGCGGTACAGGATTTCAGTACACATCTTTTCCCTATCCATCCAGCACCCAAGAATGCGCATTTTGCGGGGTCGATAGTTGCTCTATCCATCATCGACTCATCAA
>JBBSBS010000396.1:0-6166 GCA_038251045.1 Aggregatilineales bacterium
AGCCAGCAATTTGCCGAGAGCAACATATTGATGAAGATGCTGGTTGATGGTTTTACCATCGACGAAGAAACGCTCTGAGTACACTGTTTTGGCACGCTTGAAAGTGCTGTGATACAACTGAATGAACATATTCAGGATTTGATCAATCAATGAACTCTGGAGCTGTAATGATAGGGCAACAAGTAAGGCATAACGTTCACTCAGATTGCGTAACTTACGTAAGCGCGTGGCACTGAGGCGCTCGCAACGTCGCGCTAGTTGACTCAAGCGGTTAGCATTGACTGAATAATCTTCAGGCACACCTAAATCGATCTTCTTCAAAAAGGTGAGGCGGTCGAGCAAGGCTAGAAAATTGTTTGCATTACTTGTTCCAGCAGGTTGTCTTAGCCATGTGGCATAAGATTGTTGAGTCTCATCGCGATTTGCTAACAACATCTCCAATGCTTGCTGTTGTTGATTTGTGAGATTTTTGGTGAGCACCTCGAACGTTTGCTGATTTGCCTCTTGAATGATACCATGCAGGAAATCTTCAAGGAGCACAAGCGCAGGAATGACCATTTGCTCTTGACGCATCTTGGAGATCAGTAAATTCATTAGGACTATTGCTTTGTCTGTACTTAGCACATTCGGAAACATCCAATCTCGCAAGAGTTGCTTTGTGGTATTATTGAAAATATGGAATCCAAATTGCTGACGCAAGCGATAGTGTTGTGAACGACGTGTGCCATAATCGTGTTGATAGTCGTCCAGAACAGATGTGGATAGGGCAAGTTGCTCGGCGACAAGATTGATGAGATAGTCTGGGAGTTGTTCATTGATTTGCCATACTCGTCCTGGATAACGCAAGACACACAGGTGGAGTGCGAAGGCAAACTGGTTACTTTCAGAATCTTGCTGACGGATAATATTTATGTCTTGTTCGGAGAATAAATACGAGCGTGCAATCAAACGTGTCTCATCAGGACGTGGGAACGCCATCCGTTGTTCACGTTGGTGTTGGGTCAAAACTATGTTGCGTGCCATTGTAATATCCTTTGCATCAACATTTTTTAGTGATTATTATACCTTCGTATAGAGGTAAATATACGAAATTAAATACGGAAAATCACAATTATTTTACAGACTTTCTTGAGATATACGAACCTATTTTAAGAGGTGATATATGACATGGGACATCCAGCTTCATAACATTGAAGCACATCCAATCCAGATTTATGCGGGGGGTGGAAGCAAAGTTCGCCGCTCACGCCTGAATCGATTTTGTGACTGGCAACTCACAACCGGTAATTCATGGCATTTACCTGACCTCGCAGCGTGGCGCGATCACCTCCTCGACATCGAAGGATTGAAGGCGAAAACGGTTGGTGATTATCTTTCAACAGTACGCTCAGCTTATCGCCACTTCTTGCGATCCAATGATGCACGTCAGTGGCTCTATGACCTGATGCCAACCGATTCATCACCTGAACGTAAGCTTGCTCTCGTGACTGAATTTGAAACGCGTCTGAGAAATGGGATTGACCCCAATAATGCACCTATCACCATCATCGAAGTCCAGGATGAGGGGGATACCGATCATCTCTGGTTAACCCCATCTCAGGTCGCCTCGCTCATTCTTACACCGGGTGTCGATACACTTAAAGGCTTGCGTGATACTGCGATGATGGCACTCATGCTCTGCACCGGTGTCCGTGCCGCAGAATTATTGGCGCTGGATGTGGATGATTTGCAGGTTATGTTTGGTAGCACACTGGCATTACGAATTAAATCTGGCAAAGGCTCGAAACAACGCCTCATTCCCTATGGCGCACAGGACTGGGGTCTGACGCTCACCCAACAATGGCTCGACCGTGCAGGTATCTCGTCCGGCACGGTTTTTGTAGGAATGCGAAAAGGTGATAATTTCTACCTTAACAAAAAAGGACATCGCATTCGCCTTTCTGAGCGGTCACTGGAGTACACATTGCAAGCCTATCTAATTTCGATTGATGGGGAACTACGAACCGTTACACCTCACGATTTGCGCCGTACCTATGCGCGACAACTTTACCTCACAGGCACTGATTTAACGGCCATTCAACAGAATATGGGACATGAGGGTCAGGATATTACACTCGGCTATATTGGCACACTCGATGTTCAACAACGAGTACCCGATGATGCTTATGGGACAACCTGGCTCAAATCCTTATGGGAAGTTCTTTCTGTCCCCATTGAATGGCAGATTGAAATGCAAGCACAAGATACACAGGATGATTTTGATGAGCAGCCAAAACCTCAGCTTGAACATGGGGGCTATATCTTCAAAATCGTTCTCCAAGGCATTCGCCCCCAAATCTGGCGACGCTTCAAAGTGCCTTCGGGCATTTCCTTTCACACACTCCATAACATCGTTCAAGTCGTGATGGGTTGGGAGAATTACCATCTCTATCGCTTTGATGTCGGCGAAATGAGTTTCACTACCGAACCAATGTCGGGCGAAGATCACTATCCAGACGAACTCATTGACACTTACCTCGCCGAGTCTGGCTACCAACTTTTCTATGAATATGATTTTGGGGATCGTTGGGAGCATGTTATCACACTGGAGAAATTCCTTGTTCGAGAGCTGTCCGAACCACTCTGCATAGCTGGAAATCGCGCTTGTCCACCCGAAGACAGTGGTGGCCCGTGGCTTTATGATGAATTTCTACACTCGCGGAAGTCACCCAAAGGACGCGTATCTCGTAAGTGGCAACATCGCATTGGCAACTATTGGGATGCAGATGCGTTCGACCTTCAGGCGACCAATGACGCGCTCAAAGATGACTGGCATGAGGTAAATTCACCCCAACAACAATCGGGGTAAAATGTTCCAGCGAGGTAGTATTTGCCTCCAATGTCCTATTGGCGATGCACAAATATTAACTCTTCGCCAGCTGGGTCACGATGTCACGCTACTCGTGTTGGGTTTGATCTCAGCGTTCACTACATATCTTTTCGGGGGAATATGCAGAAAACCCCTATGTCACTCAACGTCTATACCTTGAGCCTTATTTGATCGCAGAATTGTGGTCAAGTATCCGGTCGGGTTGATCACCGTTTTTCGGTGCTGAAGGCGATTTAAAGCTGCTCGAACCTGATCTTCCGGCTGCATCAGTGTAATGCGGCGGGCGTTAGTCATGCTTATGGTTTTCTTGTCTTCACAATTGATGGTTTTGTAGATGAAATTTGCGAGGGCCTCTTGTCTGGTATCGGCCAACGGCTTACGGCAGTTGCTAGATGGTGTTTTGACTGTTCTTCGCTGCTGTGGTGCTAGCTGAAGCGGTCGCTGATCTTTCAAGAACGATTCTGGCGGCTGAATATTAGCGTTTTGAGCCATAAAAGCTTCAAACACTTCTTGTTTGCGAGTCTGTTTTTCGTGAACTTGTGTTAGCTCCACAATAGGCGGTTGGGTGTCCCTATACCAGTAGAAATTCACTGTTTGCTGTTTAAGACGCAGCCCTTCCCCGGTTGCTAATAATCGGGAGGCAATGGTGCGTAATGCCGGGTATTTCTTGCCTTGGACGGTGACCAGATAGGCTCCGCAGAGTGCCTCATCGGACGGCAGACGTTCAATATTGCTCCAATAAATAGGCGTTTCAATGAACATTGCCCGGCTGTGGATGGGAATAATCTGGTTATAGGTATCAATCGTGCGTTTGCTGATGCCCAGTCGTCGTGCCAGCCAGCCGCGTGGATACTGCCCCGGACGACGCTTAATGAGTTCGCGATGCAGTGCCATGCGGGTTTGACGGGCGCTGACAAGATCAGCGCGTTCCAATGGGTCGCTCCCAGATTGTTTTACCCCAAGGATGGCACAGAGTTCATGGTTGTATGGCATTCTAAACGTCTGGTTGGGTCGACCGCCTTGAGGTTTATACTGGTTTTTTCTCTCAATCAAATAGCATTTTTTTGATTCTTCTAAAGGATTGTCAGTAGCAACAGCTTTTGCTGTTAAAGGGGGGTTTACGGGGGGCGAAAAGAAGGATTGGTCGCCCTGCCGTGCCCTAAGTGCATTTAAGACCGAATCACGCCCGACCAATCCTTTAAGATGTTTTATGGCTTCTTGAGCAGTAATAAGCTGCCCCGGATGTATTCCGACTTGTAAAAGTGCTTCATAGGTGCGGACTACGTATGTCATCTTCTGCTGCATCAACTTTTCACGAACACTGTTAAAGAGTTGATGATGGCTGCGCTGGTATTGGGGTTTCATGGGGCGTGCTGGACGAGAGAATGCACTATGAATTGTGCGGACAGCCTCATCTTTGCGCTGGTCTGGCGTTTCTCTGGCATGGGATGGTGCTGTTGGTTGATGGCTATGCAGCTCTAGCAGACTGTTTTGGGTTTGTTCGAGCGTCCAACCGGCATCACGCGCGTATAAGCTGGTGAGAAAAAGTGATTCGTTGCGTCCTTTTTGGTTCAGATGATGGCAATAGAGTGCCTGCAAGTCGGCTGATGTCAGCCTCCACACAACAACGGCTTTATCCGTTGGTTTCAATGATGATGGCGGTCGCGATTCTGTAAATATAGGTGCGGGTTTGACCCGGTGAGCAGCCAAGAAGTGCTGAATTCGGCGAATGTCGCGATCTGTTAGCGTTTTGGGCATGCCGCCACGACTCATTTTGTAGGCTTGATTGTTGATTGTTGTAGGAGGAGCGACCACATAACGACCGTCCGAGAGTAAATCGACCCCCTGCCCTCTTTGACTCGTCATGTGGAGATGTGCGGGTAGTTTGAAATAGAGATGTGGCAGTTGACGACCAGCGGATCGAACGGTGCGGGTTTCGAGTAAATCGGGATAGTGGGCTTTGAAGTCGCTGAAAACCGATTCTGTATCGAAATCCAAAACGACGAGCTGGCTGACACGACCCGTAACAATGCCTAATCCCGCAAATTTATTTTCTGTAAACCACTGCTGATGCTCATTTAAGGTGGAACGATATTGTTGGTAGGCCAGCCAATGAGTCGCTGGAACTTTCGGACGGAGGGAATCGCGGTCGCCTAAAAGCGGAATCACAGACCATCCAAGGTAGAAATAAGCCTCGGATGCGGTTAATAAGGTTTGAAAATAATTAGAAAATTGCAAATCAAATCCGATCCTGCCGGAAATGACTTGCGTTCATAGACCATATTCGCTATCATATGAAATGAAGATGGATATGTCCGTGGGCGCATTCTTCAGCCGCCCCGGCGGTTGCTTGAATGCCTTCTAAACTTCTCAGGGTTGCGGAAGGCATTTGCTTTTATAGGGTAAGTTATGGTGTTCTCGCACCTGTAGTGTCCCCTACTCATTCGGGACACGATTCCATTTAGTTCATATTTCTCCCACATACAGGCAAATAAAAAAGCGCCAACTCGTGTGACCGAATGTGACGCTCCTTTGTTTAAAAAACTCAGGTGGCTGTACCAGATTTTGTGTTATAATCGGTACATCGTCGGACTCGGTGCTTGAGTTCGGCAATCCCATTGAAACCCTTGGCGGGCTTCGGCAAAAGGACGAGTTAGTCGCTCGTCTTTTTGTTTTATAGGACTGTTAAATGTGAGTATATCGCTAATTATAAGACTCGCGCAACTGAATCCCCGACTCAAAATCAAAATTGCCCTACCCTGCTGTATTCATTTTTGAAATGTGAGCCGTGATTCACTGATTTCGCTCAAACTAATTGCAATTTAACCTTCTCAAATGTCTTGCTTGCATTTTGCAGCACCTTTTTTACGTCATGGATGGTGCGTACATCGTTTTCATATAATAAATCAGCGAGGTCAGCCGCCGTTTGAAGGACTTCGATATAAATCCTCGTGTTCACTCTCAATAGAGATGTCTCATAAATTCGGAGATCGGCATTGCGTTGACCCCAGACAAAGATGCCGCAGATGGCGATCCGAGTGGCAGGCACAACAATATTAATCCCTATCGCGTCTCAAAATTCTTCGACTTTGGGTGAATCGGTAACGATGAGTAGTAATTCCATTGTGTCAACAGCTGCTTTGCTTAGTAGGTCAGGAATATTTCGGCGGCATGGTTTGTTACTTGAGTATCTATTGATCCTCGAAAATATCAGCAATTGCTAACCGGAAACCGGGCAACACGTCGCCACCTTCCAAGAAATCACCGATGCGCAAGCGCTTAACAGGCTGACCGGGA
>JBBSBS010000397.1:0-6125 GCA_038251045.1 Aggregatilineales bacterium
ACTGTTGGCAGTTGCTACCATCATCACGGCGGTCGCCGTCACCGTTGGCTCGTGGGTCGGGTCAGGCTGTAAAACCAAATTTTCTTCGGGATAGGGTGTTGGGTAGATGCTGGTCGCTGTAGCCACCACTTCATCAGCGGGAGTCGGTGTATATGTACCCGCTTTCGGTGGCACAAGGAAGATTTCCCCTTCCTTTAACTTGCGATAATCGGCTTCTGTCATGCCGTTGAGCGCCAGCATCCCCGGAATATCATTCCACGTATAACCGTATATCAGCGCGATTTGCCCCAGCGTATCACCACCTTGAATCTGATGCTCAATGTTACCGTGTGCATCAACCCCCACCACATATGAAGGCGGTGCTTGCGGGCCGCTGGCTGCGCCGCCACCACCGCCACCTGCCGCTGGAGGCACATAATCCGGCCCGCCGGGATTACCAAACACAATCACAAAGCTAGTTCCCGCCTCGCCTGTTGCCGAAGCCACACCAACTTCCTTATATCGCGTGTTGACCAAACCTGCATAGTGGATGCCCGAATTAATCCAGAACACCCATGCGTTATCCGGTCTGGCTATCCCACCGCAGTATATATTTTCGCCCACATTATCGGTGCTGTAACCCGCCGCAATCGCACGACTGCGCGGGTTAGACCCATCGGGGTGCGTATGTGCAATCGCACAGCCGTTATCAACCAGCCATTGGGCTTGGCTCTGCGCTGCGGATACCAACGCCCCATTAACACTGTACGCTGGCAATCCCTTGCCGGCGCGCAGTGCATTAATACGCCCCACAATATCGCCCGCTGCATCCTGTGCAAAGGCAATACCTGTAGCCCATACCATCATGAACAAAATGACGCTAATTCGTTTCATAATGGTATATTCTAGCATGTTCGGCGTATGATCTAAAGGTAGGCAATAAGGACTACAATCAACCTTGAGGTACTGGCAGGCATTTTTATCGTCGGATGTTGACTGTGCCTCGAAAAGTGTTGATAAGACTTAAATGAGTATTTACATCAGAATCATAACCCGCCAAGTCGTTAAGGGTTTCTTAAATTACAAACCGTAACTTCATGGTACCTTAAAATAACGAAGCGGTTTTTCGAGGAGACTGTAACATGGGTGATAGTAATTTTGTGCAACTGATATTGGTGATTGCTGTAGGTTACTTATTCGGCTCCATCCCAACGGCCTATCTGGTCGCCAAAACAAAAGGTATCAACATTTTTGAGGTCGGCAGCAAGAACATGGGCGCGACCAATGTTGGGCGTTCGCTTGGCTTCTGGTGGGGCATTCTCGTCTGGGTTTGTGATAGCGCCAAAGGGATCATCGCCATTGCCATCGCCACCCTCATCATGCCCGACCATTGGGCAGCCGTTACTGCCATCGCCGCCACAGCCGCGGTTATCGGTCATAACTGGTCAGTCTTTGCCACACTCCTCACAGGAACCATTCAAGGCGGCAAGGGTGCGGCTATCTGGTTCGGCACCATGTTCGCCATCGCCCCGCTGCAACTGCTGGTTGCCATCTCAGTGTTGGGTGTCGCCATCATCGCCATCACCCGCTACGTATCACTGGCTGTACTCAGCATGTGTGCGCTGGCAACCGTCTGGATATTCGTCCTCATCACTCAGAAGACCATGCCCATCGAATACATATTCTACATCACGGTCGTCGCCGTCATGATCGTTTACCGCTTTCGTGAAAATATCCAACGCTTGGCCTCTGGAACCGAACGCCGCTTAGGGGATCACGCCTAACTTCTTACAAAAATAAAATTCATTGCGCTGAAAAAAATGACCAGCCGCAGCCTTCACCGGGTTGCGGCTTTTTGCTGCATTCCGGTTTTCAGGCGGTATGCGAGTCACCTTCTCGCCGCTGCTGGACGTAGCGCCACGCACTCACGCAGCTTATGATCCACAACGAACCCACCGCGTAACCGGCAATCACATCGCTAAAATAATGGACACCCAGCGCTATCCGGCTGATGCCAATCAAGCCGATGATGACAAGTGCCGCCAGTATCACAATAATCCGCGCATAATTATTGCGTATCATCACAAACAGAATATACGCCAGCATCCCGTAGGCGATGAACGACATCATAGCATGACCACTGGGGAAGCTGTAAAACTGCTCGATGACCAGCGGTGCAGCGAACGTCGGACGCGGACGTGCGAAAAATGATTTGAGCAGCAGGTTTAACACTTGACCGCCGCCGATGGCAATCAACCACATGACCAACCCCAGCCATTGTTTCTTCACAGCAAACAGCAGCCCGACCAACACACTCCACCCAAAAAGGATGGTTCCCCCGAACAGGCTGATGAATAAGAAAAAGGACGTACTACCGGCTGTAGCCACACTGTGGAGGGCATTCGCAAGCGCTACATCGAACAGAACAATCGATTCATTTTCCGAAACCCCGTCCACCAGCTTGCCAAAAACCAGTAGGCTGACGATACACACCACCAGACCAGCGATGATGCGCAGTGTAAAATAAGGGCGTAACTGCGCCGGCATAACAGACTCGATACGATGCAAAATTTCTGACATAGTGATCTTTAAACACAAAGGGGCTTATTACAGCCCCTTGATTATCGACAATGAATTGAACCTAACCTGATGCGTGCTTAAGACTCAGCCAATCCGGTAGTCGGTTGTACCGATGAAAGTTCGACATCCGAATCGACTTCTTCCGGCTTGGCGTACCCCACCATCTTGTGATGATCTTCGTCCCACAGGCGGATGTTCAACGACCGAACGCTCTTCCAGAACGTCATCGGCTCAACCGACTGGAACAATTCGCTGTGGTTATAGCATTCTTCCAGCTCATAATTCGGGACGCGTGGGCTGAGGTGATGAATGTGGTGGAAACCGATGTTACCGCTGAACCACTGGAACAGCTTGGGCATCTTATAATACGAACTGCCGTGTAGGCCAGCTTCGGCAAAGTCCCAGTTATCGTGACGTTCCCAATACACATCCTCAAACTGATGCTGCCAGTAAAACAGCCACACACCGGCTGTCGACGCAATCGCGATAATCGGCAGTTCCACCAGAATGAATGCGCCCAGACCAATCGTGAAATGAGCCAATACGAGGATAATCGCCAGCGCGATATTGGTCATGGTGACACTGCGTTTTTCACGCGGGTCAGTCGCGGCGTTCATCGGGTTAAAGCGTTGGAGCACCACAAAATCAAGCGTCGGGCCGATCACAAAAATCACAAAGGGATTGCGGTACAACCAGTAACCGAAACGCTTCCAGCGCGGCATCTCGTAGTACTCTTCTTTGGTCAGAGTCCAGATGTCGCCTGTACCGCGACGGTCAAGATTACCGGCGGTTGCGTGGTGAACAGCATGGCTGTGCCGCCACGCCCAGTAGGGGGTCATCAGCAAAACGCCGGTGAAGTTCCCGATAAAATCATTCCATTTCTTTTCCGGGAAAAATGAGCCGTGTCCCGCATCATGGAAGATGATGAACATGCGCATCGTAAAACCGGCAGCCGGAAAGGCCAACAGCAGCGTCAGCACATACGACACTTCCAAACTGCGGTACATCAGATACCACAGGACAAAGAAAGGCACGATGCTGGTGGCGCACTGCCACAGGCTCTCGCGTAAATTCGCCTTCTGATAAGGCGCTACATCTTTTTTCCAATCATTAGGATCAAGCTGTGAGGACGAACGAGGGGCAACCGATTCCATTACATTATTCTCCATTGTGACTGCGTGGACAAACACCGATACAAAAGTGAGGACGCAATTGCACACAAACCTCAGTTTTGAAAGGTAAACTGGTGAGTATTATACATCTTCGCATATCCCTCACCACCCAATCATGACATTTGCTCATATGAAATAACGCATTAACTCAGGTTAAGTTGCGCATATAGTGACACCGTAGGGCAATAAGAGGTATGCAATCACCCGCACGATAACAAAAAAGGGACACCTCGCGATGTCCCTCTGCCCATATTCAATTGTACCGATAACCCCAACTAGGCCATCGTATGCGTTGGCGTTTTATGGGTCGTCCCACGCACCCGCAGCGACAGCAAAATCAACGACACACCGAAAGCGATGGCGTAGATGCTCACAATCCACAGCAGTGTCAGCAAACCGGGGCCGGGGTTCACGATCAGGATGATGCCGAAGATCACCGACAGTAACCCACTCAGCCCCATCCACAACTCGCCGGTGATTTCTTTGCGCAGTTGGATCGCCGCCCAAATTTCTAAGATGCCGGTCATAATCGCCCAGATGGCAACCACATACAGCAAGATCAGCGCCGTTATCGCCGGATACACAAAGGTGACCACGCCCGCCGCCACGCTCACCACGCCTTCCAGCAAATGGATCCACCAGCCTTGTTGGTCGCGGTGGGTAACAGACGACCACACCGCCGCCACCCCATCCACAATCGCATATGCGCCGAACAACAGCACCAGTGAACTGAGGGCGATACCCGGATTCATCAGCGTCAAAATTCCGAAAAGGACAGCGACAACCCCACGCAGCGCCACCAACCACCAATTCTTGGATAACACGGTCAACATGATAGGACCTCCTTTGAGTAGTCGTCACGTTTACCAAAGCAAAAGCTGCTTGTTATCGACAATATAGCACTATTTTTCCCTCAAACACGAGCATCCGTCCCAAAAATGAGTAGTATTACTTACAAATTCATCCCCCTGAATTTCAAGTTCCGCTCTTAACCTGTTTGGGATAACGCAGCCTCGTCTTCGTAGGGGAGGGTCTGAGACCCTCCCATTTTTTCTGCCTCTTCTGCGTGCCGCCTCTCCACCACCATCATCATCGCCGCGTTGGATTTTCAGAATCTTCCTGCCAGCGAGACGGATTATTCAAAATGTACAGTCGGCGTATATTCAAATCTTCCTCATCGCGTATGATATGGTCATGGTAACTGCGCTGCCATACCGCTGCACCCGCTACACTGCGTCGTTCATTAATACGCCGCGCAGAATACGACTTGAGCGAGGCTATGATTTGCGGTAAACAGTGTGGTCTTACACGGGAGGGTCTCAGACCCTCCCCTACAAAAGATTGTCGTTGATCGCCCCCGACCAATACAATAACCGCGTGGATATGATTCGGCATGATAACAAACGCATCATACTCGGCTTCTGGATAATGCTTGCCCAGATCATTCCAACATGCCGATACAATCTCACCCACGTCATTTAAGTGCATAGCACCATCCCGAACCTCACCGAAAAGCAGCTCACGGTTCTCGGTACAAATGGTCACAAAATTTGCACCATTCTGTGAATAGTCATAGTTTTTCAAACGCGTTGGTTTGCGTGCAGGACGTTCCATCATCGTTTAGGCTGCATTTCCACTTAGCATGAATCTTACATTTGATCTATGTATGCCGTAGGGGAGGGTCTCAGACCCTCCCTTCATCCATGCACCTAATTCTATATATTGTTTCATCCAATAAATATCTAATGCTTATTCTTTAAGGACAGATATAAAGCACAATGCTCTCTTAACTTGTTAATTTTTTTGATGTGTAGTAGTCGAGGATGGCCTCTGTCTTCTTCTTTCACGCCACTTACCATATTTTTCCCAACCAGAAACCAAAGCCGGATGCACGCGATAAACGAGAATGAAAAAAATGAGTGCGAAAGCAAAAATCGTATCAATTACTTTATTAGCTAACGGGTACGACAACTCAAAAACTTCCCAACATAACAAACTACAGGTTGCAAACATTAAGACGAATGGAAAGAGAAAACCATAGGCAAACCAAGCTACATCAAGAAGGAGTGGATACCCTCTTAAGTAGACTTTGCCTTCGCGTTGATAAATATCTCCTCCTCCCAATTGTGGCGAGATTATTTCTTCAAGCGAATGAAGATAGGGATATTGTCGATTAACTGAAATAGCAGTTTGGCAGTATCGCAAGCTGATAGCGACTGTCAAGACCCAAGAGCATGTCAGTAATGCTGGGAGTGGCAATGCACGTGGATCAAATTCTCCACCTGCTATTACTAACTTTCCCAATCCTCCAATCGCAGTAGGGTAAATAATTTCTATACTTAACAATGCGAATAGTCCGATTACCCACAGAAATAATCGATCGCGCAACGCCTC
>JBBSBS010000398.1:0-6122 GCA_038251045.1 Aggregatilineales bacterium
AAAGCAAGGCGCAGGCAAATCCAAGATACCAGAACTCGCAATCCGCCATCTGACAGTGGACATGGACATCTGCTCGCAGCAAGATAGGGTGGCGGTCGCTTAAGGCGCTATCAGGCACCGCCTTGTCCTTGCCTCTAATGCCCCCCGCCCTTCACAATCACCCTTATCCCGCGCCAGATGATCCACATGTCCAGCATCAGCAAACCGAAAGAGGAACGCTTCATATACTGATCAACGTACTCATATTCGTAAATCGGTTTCCCCATCTCCGATGTCCCCTTGTTCACATGCCCCAAGCCCAACAGACCACCACGCAATAAAAACCGCGTCACATTACCCTGCGCGCGGTCGCGCTCGTAATGCAACACCGACAACGGGCGCGGCCCAACGATGCTCATATCCCCTATGAGCACACTGTAAAACTGCGGCAACTCATCCAGGTAAAACTTCTTCACAAACTGTCCCACATGAGTCCGGCTGTCCGGCGTCCACTCTGCCGAATAAGCAATCCAGTCATGGCGCTTGGCCCCCTCTGGGTCGATGTATTTCATCTTGATCAGGCGAATCTTGTATTTGGGAATAATCTTGCCGGCACTCACCCCGTTGTAATAAAAAAACATCGGGCCGGCATTCTCTGGAATCAGCCAACCTTCGATCAGATAGGCTATTTTCAGCAGCAACAATACCGGTGCTGCGGCCAACAACAGCAAGAACGCAACCACCTTGTCGAACAACACCTTTAAAAATCGCCCCGGCAAAGGCTCGGTCAACTCAAAAATATGGCGATATTTCTGCTTGATCTCTTCGCTGGGCGGCTTGTAAGGAAAGGCTTCTGTAGGCTCTTGTGTGTTCGTCATAGCTTTAAAAGGATAAAAGTGAAAGTGTAAATTATTATTTACAGATAATTCAAACAGATGCCAATGCAACCAGATCTTTTTCAAAGCGTTCCATAATGCCCTGCTTATCCAAATATTCAACAGCATACATGCGCGCCATTTTTCCATATTCGGCGCGCAAACTCGCATCTAGCGCCAAACGCAACACGGCTTGCAAAAACTCACCAGCATCACCCGGCGCCGTAACCAAACCACATCCGGCCAACACACTGGCCACCTGCGTTCCGGGATGGACGGTCGCCACCACCGGTCGGCCACTGGCCAGCATTCCGGTCAGCTTGGAAGGCATCACCAGATCAGCCGCATCCGCACGCTGCGGCAACAGATGGATGTCGGCCAGATTGAGCAGATCATTCAGTCGCGCCAGCGGTTGCAACGGCAGCCACATCACATTGTCCAACTCGCCATACGTCTGCCTCAGACGCTGCCTGGCAGCACCATCACCGCACAACACGAATAAGACATCAGGTTCAAGGTTCAAGTCACAAGGTTCAAGCTCCCCATGTTCCATTCGACTTTTGTCTTTTACCTTGCCTCTTGCCTCTTGTCCCTTGCTTCTTGTACCTTGTCCCTTGCTTCTTGTACCTTGTCCCTTGCCTCTTGAACCTTGTCCCTTGCCACTTGCGTCTTGAATCTTGCACCTTGTACCTTGCGCCTGTAATACTGCTGCATCAAGCACCACCTCAAGACCCTGCTTTTCCCCCATGTTGCCGGAATACAGCGCGACTATTTTGTCCATAGAAATCTCTAATTCTGCTCGCAACGAACTGGCATTCTCCAGTGGGTAGATGGTGTCCAAATCCACCCAGTTCGGAAACAACACCGCCTTCTCAGCATCCACCCCTTTTGCATGTAGGGTACGCAGCATATTGACAGAGATCGTGGAAACACGACTGAAAGCCCGCATCAATCTTCGCTCAATAACCAAGACCACGGAACGCATCCGACCGGGCGGCAAAATACCCAGATCGAATGCTGCATCCACCTCGAAGTCCTGCACATGCAGCCACGCACGCGCACCGCACAAACGTGCAACCAGAAGCGCTGCAGGTGCACACATCAACGGTGGCTCGATCACCAGCACCACATCCGGCTTCCAGAAAATATGCCGCAACATCACCGGCAAACTACTCAACGCAAAGCTGGCGAGATGAACCAGGCGCTTGAATCCAGACGGCTTTGCGGGAACCCATAGCGGGCAGCGGTAAACCACCAAACTCCCGCTATGTTTTTCCGTTCGTCCCTTTTGTCTTGAGTCTTTAACATTGTCCCTTGCCTCTTGAACCTTGCCTCTTGCCCCTTTCTTCTTGCCTCTTGAACCTTGTACCTTGTACCTTGTATCTTCTGTCCTGTATTTGAACGCCGAATACCCCGCCCCCACCCGCCACTCCGGATAATAAGGCGGTGCCGTCACCACCCGAATCTCATGCCCGCGCGCAGCCAGCCATTGCGCCATCTCGCCGGAATACTTACCGATACCGGTTAGCTCGGGGGAAAAATTGATACCGTGGATCAGGATTTTCATTGCAACTGTGACATCTGGTGATTTACAGGGCCTCTAAAAATTCATATTTTGCGAGCATCCGCTTCGCGGATTGCCTGCTTACCCCACTTGTCATTCCCGCATGCCTGCCCTCGCGAAGGCGGGGGGCGGGAATCCAGTCTAATCAAGCATCTGGTTCCCCGCCTTCGCGGGGACGACGGCATTTTTAGAGGCATGCCCTACAGGCTATTCAAGCCATTGCTCAAGGGGAGAAAGGAGGAATTCCTCCACCGCAATGCCATCACCTCCGACTAGCAGCATCCGATCAGGTTTAAAGGCTTTGTTGAATGCTTGCATTCCCGGCAGCACATCGCTGGCGCGTCCACTTTTCACCTCAATCGCTACTAGCTTACGCCTGGAGCGAACCACGAAGTCCACCTCGCGGTTGCGTTCCCTCCAATAGAAAACCTCGCATTGCCCACATGCAGCAGCGTTGGCTAGATGCGCACCTACAGCCGACTCTGTCAGTCTTCCCCAATGTTCACGATCTGCCTGCGCCTCTTCAAAAGAATAGCCCGACATGGCGGAGAAAAGAGCCGTATCCAACACTTGCAATTTGGGGCTAGAACCACGGCTGCGCACCACCTCACCCGCATATTTAGGGAGGCCAGTCACCATCCCTGCAGCACTCAACAAATCCAGATAATGCGCCAGCGTGGTTGTGTTACCTGCATCCTGCAACTGCCCGATCATCTTGGTGTAAGAAAGGATCTGCCCGGAATAACGGCATCCCAACTCGAACATGCGGCGTAGCAAAGCCGGCTTATCGACCCGCGACATCAACAACACATCGCGTGACAACGTCGTCTCGATCAGCGAATCCCGCACATAGCGCACCCAGCGATCGTGATCGCCGATCAAAGAGGCTGCGCCGGGATAGCCACCATAGAAAATGCACTGATTGATCGACCAGCCGAATGCCTCACTCATTTCTGCCGCAGACCAATGCGGCAGATGCAACACCTCAAAGCGCCCAGCCAGACTTTCCGAAAGGCTGCGCTGGATCAACAACGGGGCCGAGCCGAGCACCACCACCTTCAGCAAACATTGCTTACGCGTATCTTCATCCCACAAACGCTTGACCGTTTCCGACCAACCGCCAATTTTCTGCACTTCATCCAACACCAGAATGCCGCCTTGATCATTACACTTCAGTCTCGCAATTTCCCACTGCTGCGCAATCCATTCCTGACCGCGCAAAGTCGGCTCATCAGCGCTGGCGAATTGCACGGGCAAACCGATGCTGTCACACACCTGTTGCACCAGTGTGGTTTTACCCACTTGGCGCGACCCTGCCACCACCTGAATGTCGCGGCGCGGCTCTGTCAGTCGGTCGAAAAGTACTTTAAATTTAGGGCGTTGATAAGTCATTTACAATTTACTCAATAACATGAGTAAATTTAAGCACATGGAAAAGGCAAAGTAAAGGAAAAATAAATTGTTTGATCAGCCATTCGCCATCTCGCCGGAATACTTGCCGATACCGGTCAGCTCGGGAGAAAAGTTAATGCCGTGAATCAGGATTTTCATAAGACTTGGCAACGTTAGACATCAAGTCCAAGCAATATGGAGGAAAAAGAAAGGGGGGGAATACCAGCAAATTTTATCAGCGTGGCCAGCCCCGGCACCACGTCTCACAAGGGCCGGGTTTCATGCTTGGCTAATCCAGTAACGTCCTGACTCTTGCCAGTACCTCTTCAACAATCGTTTCTGGCGTGCTTTCGACAACTTTTCCGCCACGATATTTGAAATCCAGCATTCGGACTTGATTGCAAAGCACAATACCTTGAGTATTCATACCCGCCCCCATCATCGAGACGGTAAAACCATTTTCACGGGCAAACTGCCCGCCTTGCGTAATAGGTGCGACCAATGCCAAGCCGAAGCGATTAAAATCGGACACAGTCAGCACCAGAACATAACGCAGCCCCTGTTGCTCTATACCCAGTGCCGGATCAAGGTCAAGATGCAGGACATCACCCCGATCTGGAATCCCCCGCTTCACAAAGCCTCCTTACCAAAGGGCTTGGCATTGAGCCACTCACTATCTTCAGAAGTCAACGCCATATTCTTTGCATTGCACAGTGCCAGCAAATCTGCCAGTTGGTATTTTGGCTTAGCCTTGGGTTCAACCACCAGCTTGCCATTTTCAACATTCACATCCACCTGACTGCCAGCGCCGATATGCATCATCGTCAAAACTTGTTTAGGCAGCGACATCACCACCGAACCGCCTAACGCACGTAACGTTACTGTCGTCATTTAATGTCTCCTTTGCATAAATTATACTAAAGTATAATCTTGGAATGAGCGTAACGCAATCGCACCTGTGAGGCGGTGCAACCGACGCGACAATCCAGTCTTGCCACCTTTCCTTCCGATACCTCCAAGTCGCGTAGGTCGGATCAAGCGTAGCGATCCGACAATATGACCGCCACAAAAACGTCGGATCGCTACGCTTGATCCGACCTACAAAACTCTCCGTCATTGCGAGCGAAGCGCGGCAATCCAGCCCAGCCACTCAGTCCTCAATCCTCAGCACTCAGTCCTGCTTTAATATCCTCTGGATCGCCACGGTCTCCTGCCTCGCGATGACAGACCCCACTCCCCAACCCTGTACCAGTTTTATCTTTCACACGAGCAGATCGGCGAGCTCCCTTGCAGTGAGGATGCGCGTGCACTTGTGGTTACCAAGGGCCAAGAGATGGCTCTTGTCGCCGCTGACCAGATAGTCGGCGCTGGCAACCTCGCATAGCGCCAGCAGATAATCATCGGATGGGTCGGGGGAGCGGCTGACAACGGGCAGGGAGTCGTACATTACAGCAAGGCGGCGAATATCGTTGACCATGCGACCGATTTCGCTGGCCTTGAGCCGCGCCTGGAAGAAGGGGCGGCGCACGACGGCTCTCAGTTCCCCGATCTGTGTTTCAGTGGAGGCGAGTTCAAATCGCCCGTGGCGCCATTCCTCATACAGCCGGTCGGGTGGCGTGCCACGCACCATCAGAGCAGAGAGCAGGATGTTGGTGTCGAGGACGACGCGCATGGCCCGGATCAGCGAGCCGTACTGTGTGCCTCGGCGCGAACGGCGCGAACGGCTTCATCGATCATTGCTTCCAGCATCTCGGCGGAAATGTCCTGGTTGCGATCCTTAACCACTTGCGCAGTGCGATCAAGCATACGCCAGCGCACCGCATCCTCGACGAACTTCGAGAGATCGCCTTTCTTCATGCCTTGCGCACCCAGAAATCCGCGCAGTGATAGGTCGGTTTCGGGGGAAACCTTGATGGACCAGCGAACAGCTTCGGTCATGGCTTATCCTTATAAACGTCTATGTGTCCAGAAAATGCTAGCACAGGATCGCGACTGATTCAATGTCTTTATAGCCACGGGGCTGGGGCTGTGGCGGGAAGCAATCCAGACACCTCGTCATTGCGAGCGCAGTGAAGTCGCGTAGGTCGGATCAAGCGTAGCGATCCGACAACATGACCGCCACAAAAACTACAAAACTCCCCGTCATTGCGAGCCGCGATAGCGGCGTGGCAATCCAGCGCCTTTATCCAACAGCGCCCTTCACAAAACCTCTGGATCGCCACGGCCTCCGGCCTTACAAATCCCCTCCCCTTCTCCGGGGGAGGGCTAGGGTGGGGGTGAGAGTCACGTAGGTCGGATCAAGCGTAGCGATC
>JBBSBS010000399.1:0-6083 GCA_038251045.1 Aggregatilineales bacterium
AGGTTCCGATAGCGAAGTAGCACTTGAATTGGGTATCTCAGGGTAAGTGTTCATACAGTAATTCTTGCTCGTTTTAGTCGATTATACTGTGAGCAGCATTACATCAGGAGATAGAGGGTAAACCTCCTCCTACTTGTGTCGCCGGTATTGTGCTTATGTTCGACACAGCAATGGCGCTGCCTCGCAGCAGCGCCGCATCCTGCGGACACCCGATCCCCCTCAGCCGCTAAACATGTGTAGGACACATGCTTGCGTTACAGCCGGAGTATCCCGATTTCGGAGACATCGGCGCGGCTGAGGGGGAGCGACAGGTTTAATCTGTCAAGGGGAAACAGGAAACTGCTTCTGAAATAGCTTCTCCACTGGATACAAATGTTGCTAGGCAGCACAAAATAATCTGCCCAATACCATAGCCTTGAGCGTAACCCTACGTTTCCAATTGTGCCAACCCATGTTAAATCGTTTTTAGCCTCGTACCCCCTGATGCGTGCGATTTGCCACATGTTTCGCTTCGTCGTACTGCTCACCGCGCTGCCATAAGGTCCAGATGATCTTTACCCAGCGATTCGCCAGTGCTCGATAAGCGCGGGCTTTATTGTGTCCACGCTTCAACTGCTCGTCGCGGTATTCGCGTGCCCAGGCACTGTAACGCACACTCTGGCGAGCAAAATCGTCCATCGCTTTGCGCAGCGGATGGGAACACGCCCGGCGAAACTCAACGTTTAGAGCCTTGCCACTCCGTCGCGTGACGGGAGCTGTGCCCGCAACGGCTTGCAACGTTACGGCATCCGGAAAGCGATTACGGTCATCGCCAATCCATGCCAGCAGCCGTGCGGGGGTCAGTGGTCCGTGTGTACCAGGAAGGCTTTTCCACCACTCAGCTTCAGGATGGGTTTTGAACAGCTTCGGCAGCTCGCGTTCCAAGTGGCTGCGTGTGTGATGAAGTTGGCGCAGCATAGGAATGAGGATTTTGACCTGAGCCACATATCCTTCGCAGACTGCAGCAGTCGGCATGGGCATCTGAAGTAGCGCATGGATAGCATCAGCCCGGTACATGCTTTTGTAATTGTGTTTTTTCAAGAACTGTTTGAGTTTGTAGAGCGTGAGTTTGCGTGCCTGCTCAGGGGTTGGGAAGGCTTCGAGAAAGGCCAAACAGATCAGGCACTCCACATGGGCAAAGAGATGATTGGCGATGGGGAAATATTGATAAAGCAGGTAACTCAACCGGTTCGACAAACGGCGTTGGTCAGCTACTGTCGCGTCAAGCGCCCGTGCTAGCTCACGCAGATGTAGCACCGTTGCGCTGGAGCGCGTCAAGCGACGGCAATCCGGGTCATTGAGGCGCAGCAGGTACGCCAGCAGATAGGCATCCGACAGATCGGATTTTGAGCGGCGAGGTCGGCGATGGGCAACCACTATCGAAGGGGTTACATAGACAGACCAACTTTGTGCCAGCATCCAATCGACCAGCAGACCATCCGAGCGCTCAATATTGATCCGAATGTTCGCTGCCCCGTATTGCTTAACCAGCTTCTCGAACTGTTTGAAACCTGAGTTAGTCTGATTAATCTCCATCTGCTGGAGGATGCTGCCCGCCTCATCGAGCAGGCACAAATCGTGCTTCTCAGTTGCCCAGTCAACACCCAGAAAGTACATGACAAGCCCTCCTTGCATTCACAATAACGGTTACTGCCACATCGCTACGACCATATGCAGGCTAGGGCGCTCGAGGCGCAACAGGTTTAGGATGGCGTAGGGATGCCCCACATTAGCGAACAGTCACTCCCAAGTTCTCGCGGAACAGCAAGCTAAGGGTTCTACCAATGCGAGTGGCATGTGAGACAAGTATGCCAGTTGTCTTACATAGCCGGCACATACGATGAGCGAATGCCTGCAGGCGACCTTGCAGTCGCCTGCGCTCCCGCGTTGCGGGAGTTCGGGCTAGGCTTGGGTCACAGGGTCGCGTGGATCGCGCACCGTCTGTGACCCAATACTTGCTTGGACTGAGCATCGCTCATGACCCAAGCCTAGCCAGCGAGCTAAAACGCTCGCTCCTCATGCGCCGGAGGGCTTGATGTGCCGCGCTCACGCGCAGCACCGCTGAACGACCCTGCGGGTGTCGTCCAGCGCGTCGGCACGGTGAACCATGCCGACCAAACACACCTGGCAGCACTCGCTCGTGTTTGTTGGACACAAGGATGCCTTGCTTGCTGTCCAATAACGAGCGGTCACACCTGTTGTGTTTGTATGATGTCTTGCATGACAGGTTCCAACCTTAGAATCCGTCTGCAAGCCACAGAGCAGTGCTATCTGACGGGCTGTGTGCTGGAATAGTCATTGCTATGGCCCATGATTCAAACGGGCAGAGATCACTCACAAATTCCCCGCTCATGAAGCAGTTCTTTATCAGCATAGCTGTAATAAATCGAGTATCCTTAGAGAAGAGTCACTTCAAAAAGCTATTTCAGGTTGCAACTGCAAAGGAACACCTGTGCCGCGTATATTTGATAATATTCAGCTGGATCAAATCCTGCTGCCTGCCCTACAAGATACCCTACGGGTCGCCTATCGTGCTGATTTTTGCGTAGGGTATTTCAACCTGCGTGGCTGGTGTGCGATTGCCAATGACATTGATAATTGGTCCGGCGCGGAAGACAACCGCTGCCGCGTGCTGGTGGGGATGCAGCGCCGCCCGGAGGATGAGTTCCGGGAAGCCATGCAGCAGTTGAAAGATTCGGATCGTATTGATAATGCCACCGCCAACCGCCTTCGCAAGCGACTGGCGGAAGAGTTTCGGGATCAACTGACCATTGGCACACCGACCAACGAAGATGAAGCGGCATTACGCCAGCTTGCTGATCAACTTCGTACAGGCAAAGTGGTGGTCAAGCTCTACGTGCGCCACAAATTACACGCCAAGTTGTATCTGTCCTACCGTCAGGATCGGTTCAATCCCATCATCGGTTATCTGGGCAGCAGTAATCTGACCTTCTCTGGATTATCTGGTCAGGGTGAACTCAATATTGACGTTCTTGACAATGATGCCGCCACAAAACTCGCCCAGTGGTTTGAAGACCGATGGGAAGACCGCTGGTGTATCGACATCTCGCAGGAACTCATCGAAATCATCGAAACCAGTTGGGCGCGTGAAGACCTGATTCCGCCGTATCACATCTACGTGAAAATGGCTTTCCACCTGTCGCAGGAAGCCCGTGCTGGGCTGAATGAATTCAACATTCCCCGTGACTTAGAGGGTATGTTATTCGATTATCAGAAAGCCGCCGTCAAGGTTGCCGCTCATCATCTGAATAAGCGCGGCGGTGTGCTCATTGGTGATGTGGTTGGATTGGGTAAGACGCTGATGGCGACGACTCTAGCTCGCATTTTCGAGGATGACTTCGGGCTGGAATCGCTCATTATTTGTCCAAAGAATTTGGTGAGGATGTGGGAGGAAGATTATGTCTATCGCTATGGACTGCGGGGGCGGGTGCTTTCGACCACCCAGGCGATCCGTGATTTGCCCACCCTCAAACGCTACCGACTGGTCATCATTGACGAGTCGCATAACCTGCGGAATCGTGAGGGCAAACGCTACAAAGCCATTCAGGACTACCTGACCACGAACGACAGCCTGTGCATTCTGCTGTCGGCGACACCCTACAACAAAACCTATCTCGATTTATCGAACCAGCTTCGGTTGTTTGTGCCAGAGGATAAAGATCTCGGTATTCGCCCTGAGCAATTACTCCGCGAGATCGGTGAAACCGAATTTATCCGGCGACATCAGGCAGGATTAAGAACACTGGCGGCTTTCGAAAAAAGCGAATATCCCGACGACTGGCGCGAATTGATGCGCCTCTACATGATCCGGCGCACGCGCAGTTTCATCAAGCAGAACTACGCCGAAATTGACCCGACCAATAACCGTCCATACCTGGTCTATCAGGACGGTAGCCGCAGCTATTTCCCTGTCCGGGTGCCGCAAACCGTGAAGTTCCAAATCGGGGGTGATCACGATCAATACGCCCAGCTGTACGCTGATGAGGTGGTAAAGGTCATCAACGACCTTGAACTGCCGCGCTACGGACTCGGAGAATATACTGTCAAAAATGCTGACCAGCTTGCACGAGGCAGTGAGAGGGAACTGATTGACAACCTTTCGCGTGCTGGTAAGCGACTGATGGGCTTCAGCCGTACGAACCTGTTTAAACGTCTGGAAAGTTCTGGCAAAGTGTTTCTGCAATCGCTGGAACGCCACATCTTGCGGAATTACATCTTCCTGTATGCCATCCAGAACAACCTGCCGCTGCCCATCGGGACGCAGGACGCAGCGATGCTCGATACCCGCACCACCGATGTCGATGTAGATGAAACCAGTGTCACACTGGGGCTGTTCGAGATAGAAGATGAGAACGGCGAAGTCAGCATTCCAACAGTAGATGAACTGGTCGAGCATTTGAGTGAGGTAGAATTCAAAAATCGGGCGCAGGAGGTCTATGAACTGTATGCTGCTCAGTACAAACGCCGCTTCAAATGGCTGCGGTCAGACCTATTCCAGAAGCGATTGGCCACTCATCTCCAGAAGGATGCACGGGCACTGCTAGACGTGATGCGAATAAGTGGGGATTGGAATGCGGACGAAGATGCGAAGCTCAACCGTCTGATAGAACTGGTTACGAAGACTCACGCGAAAGAGAAAGTGATTGTATTCACCCAGTTTGCTGATACGGTCAGTTATCTGGAACGTGAATTCAAGCGACGCGGTATACGTTCTGTGGCTGGCGCAACCGGCGAAGCGGCTGATCCAACGAGCATTGCCCACCGTTTCAGCCCGGTCAGCAACAACCGGCGCGACCAGATTAGCCCTGAGCAGGAACTGCGGATTCTCATTGCCACTGATGTCCTGTCGGAAGGTCAGAACCTTCAAGACGGCGCGATTGTCGTGAATTACGATCTGCCCTGGGCGATTATCCGCCTGATCCAGCGTGCGGGGCGTGTGGATCGTATCGGGCAGCGAGCTGAGCAAATCCTGTGTTATACCTTCCTGCCTGCGGATGGGGTCGAACGGATCATCCGCCTGCGGGAGCGTATCCGCCAGCGTCTTACCCAGAACGCCGAAGTTGTTGGGACCGACGAGTCCTTCTTTGAAGAGGACGTGGATACCCAAACCCTGCTCAACCTGTATCATGAGCGCGCCGATATCTTCGAAGATGAAGAAGACGATGAGGTTGATCTGGCATCCTATGCCTATCAAATCTGGCAGAATGCCATCAAACGTGACCCGGCACTGGAACGCATCATCACGCAGATGGCTCCGGTCAGCTTTTCGACGCGCTATCACATCCCCAACCCCAAAGAGCCGGAGGGTGTGTTAGTCTATCTCCGCACCACCGAAGGCAATGATGTGCTGGCATGGATCAATCCACAGGGAGAGATTGTCAGCGAATCACAGTTTGAAATCCTGAATGCCGCTCGCTGTGCGCCTGAATCACCCGCCTTGCTCCGTGCCGATTACCACCACGATGCGGTACAGACAGGCATCCGACAGATTATCGAGAGCCAGCGCAATAGTCCGGCGGGCGGTCAGCTTGGGCGACCCAGCGGCGCACGTTTCCGCACCTATGAGCGACTGAAACATTATGCCGCGACGCAGCGTGCGACACTGTTTGAAGCCGAGTACGAGGCACGCGGGCTGTACAAAGCCGTTGATGAGATTTATCGCTATCCGCTGCGGCAGACGGCGGTGGATACGCTCAACCGCCAGTTGAAAGCAGGGATCAACGATGAAGCCCTGGCAGAACTGGTCATGAGCCTGCGCGAAGATGACCGCCTGTGCATTGTCCATGATGGCGAAACAGAGTTTCAAGAACCCCGTATTATTTGTAGTTTAGGGCTTTCGCAGGGTGAAGATTAGCTTATGACCGTCAACATCACACGTATACGCCAGCATATCCAGAACTTCCGCTTTGAAGACCTGTTCGTTGATGAACTAGGATGGGATCACTACCGCGACCAGCTTGAAGTCCTCATTGAGGACAGCCACATTACGCTCAACGCCTTTGCCGAAAAACGCGGCATGGTCG
>JBBSBS010000400.1:0-6060 GCA_038251045.1 Aggregatilineales bacterium
AAAGCAATGCCTGATTCGAGACTGTAACCAATAGCGGCGGGTGTTGCTGAGTCGGGTACACCAATCACAATATCCGCATCTTGCGGTGCTTCTCTTGCCAATTGGCGACCCATATTCTGCCGTACTTTGTGGATGACTTGACCATCAAGTATCGAATCAGGACGCGCAAAATAGACATACTCAAAGACGCACAGCGCCCGCTTTGGCGCGGGTGGAACCCCTTGATAAGAGGTCACGCCGTTGGCATCAATTCGCACGATTTCGCCCGGTTTGACATAGCGCACATAATCGGCCCCGATGGTGCTTAAAGCGCAGGTTTCACTTGCAACCACATAACCTTCTGGGAGCTTGCCGAGGCTCAACGGGCGCAGCCCATAAGGGTCACGCACAGCATAAATGGCATCCCGTGTTAGGATAGTCAATGAATAGGCTCCTTCGACAGCTGCCATCATCGCTCGAATACGCACAATCCATTTATCATCCGTATCACCACCTTCGACTTGCAGGCCAATCGCCCCCCAAACTTCCGGTGGCGATGCTAGGATTTGCGTCATGAGTTCGGTGTCGCTGGTCGAGGATAATCCAACGCCTCGTTCTAGTAATTTCTGGCGCAGTGTCAGGGCGTTGGTCAGGTTGCCATTGTGCGCTAGTGCTAGCGAGCCGTACATAGTTTCGATCAAATAGGGTTGCACATTACGAATATGCTGACCGCCAGTGGTCGAATAACGGGTATGCCCTACTGCCAGATGACCCTGAAGTGGCGAAAGGTTGCCTTCGTTAAAGACCTGTGACACCAACCCCATCCCTTTGTGGGCATGGGTACGCGTGCCATCGCCCACAACAATGCCCGCCGCTTCCTGCCCTCTGTGTTGCAGAGCATATAGCGCGAAAAAGCTCAAACGAGCGACATCGCGCCCCGGTGCGTAAACACCAAATACACCGCATTCCTCGTGGGGCCGGTCTTCCGCCCAGACATCTACATTAGAAGTATTGGTCACTTTGCTATTCTCTAAGCTCCATCTAGTGAATGCGATTGATACTCTGCTAGATTACGCGCAATCCGTTCGTTGTAGGGCATGTTACCTGCTGCAAACAATGTACCTGTTAATTTTTCGTATGCGGCAATGTAACGTAATGCCACTTGTGCCACAAATTCTGGTGGCATAGTTGGTGGCGTGCCCTCGCCTTTATAACCCTGTTGGATGAACCACCGCCGCAAAAATTCCTTGTCAAAACTTTCCGGTTCACCATCGGTTCCAAAAACACCGGCGACCCAGTAGCGGCTGGAGTCCGGTGTGTGAATTTCGTCAATCAACGCTAGTTTTCCATCAATCAGACCGAACTCGTATTTGGTATCGACCAGTACCAATCCTGCCTTCTTAGCAACTGCTTGTCCGCGCTGGAAAAGAGCGATTGCCGCGTCTTCGACCTGCCGCCATAATCCTTCCTCAACCAGACCGGTGTTGATGATTTCGTCGCGTGTCAGGCGTTCATCATGTGCGCCATCGGTCGCTTTGGTCGTTGGTGTGATGACGGGGCGGGGTAGCGAATCGTTTTTATGTAAACCGTCTGGCAGCCGGATGCCATATGGTTCACGCTCGCCCTGTGCATATAATGTCCACAGCGCCGTACTGGTTACGCCTGTGATGAAACCCCGTACAACCACCTCAACGGGCAGCGGTTCGGCTTCCCGCCCAATAGTCACATTCGGGTCTGGCGCCGCTAGAAAATGATTAGGGATGATGTCTTTTGTCTGTTCAAACCACCACGCACTCAATTGGTTGAGCACTTGACCCTTGAACGGAATTGCACCCAATACACGGTCAAACGCTGAAACACGGTCGGTAGTAATCAGAATGCGTTCATCGCCGTTCGAGTAAATGTCACGGACTTTACCGGCGATTTTTGAGCCGAATCCTTCCAGATTGACATCGGTGAGAACGCTAGGTATAGCCTGTAGGATTTCGTTTTGTGTCAGCATACTGTGCCCTTATGCATACTTAACAGCATTCTGGAACAGGCGCAGTCCGAGCATTCCCGTTTCGCCCCGTCGCCAATTCGGATGCTGCCACGGGAAAACATGATTCTCTGGATGCGGCATCAAACCCAATACATTTCCAGCAGCATTTGTTAGCCCGGCGATGCTCAGGTCAGAGCCATTTGGATTGCCGGGGTAGGCGGCTGCTTGACCTCTGCTGTTCACATAAGTCAGCGCTACCAACCCTTCGTTCCACAGTGCCAACGGATCGCGGGCAACTACTCGCCCTTCGCCGTGAGCCACGGGACAATAGATCAGTTCATCTAGTCCTTCGGTGAATAAACACGGACTTTGCGTTTGGGCTTGCAGCATCACCCAACTGCATTCGAATTGGCTGGATGCATTGTAAGTCAGCGTAACACCCTCATGCCCCGGCAAAACACCGGCTTTTACAAGTGTTTGGAAGCCGTTACAGATGCCCATCACCGGACGACCATCCTGCACAAACGCTTGCAAGTCTTCATTTAATCGGTGTTGTAAATTGAGCGCCCACAATTTGCCCGCACCTAAATCATCCCCGTAAGAGAAACCGCCGGGAATAATCAGTATGTCATAATCCCGCATACGCCGTTCGCCGGACAATATCTGGTTCATGTGGGCGATTTCCGGCTCTGCACCTGCCAGTGTACAGGCGAGTGCTGCATCACGGTCACGGTTGGAACCATTGGCATGCAAAATCAACACCTTCGGCTTTCCCATGCGCATTGTGACGGTGCGTATCGGTGGTTCGATTTCTGGGACAGGGGGTAACGGTAAAGGTTTGTCGCTGGTCGCTGTATTACCCCGCCATGCCTGTTCCAATCTTGCTACTGCTATATCCAACATGCTGTTGCCATGCTGTATCTTAAAGTGCGGAGTGGCACTCACACTACCCAACTTGATCAATGTTTGCTCGTTGAGCGCTGCTTCGAATGCCACCTGATTTTCCGGTGTGACTTCCACCACAAAACGTGTGAGTGACTCAGCAAACAAGGCTGTGGCACTACCATTTGCGACTGCCGTGACATCTATCTCAATGCCCAACCGTCCACCGATGCACATCTCCGCCAACGTTACCGCTAACCCGCCTTCACAACAATCGTGGCAGGCCAATACCAAATCGCCTTGAATAGCTGAGTAAAGCGCCTTCATGGTTGCCAGTGCATTCGGCACAGGCTGCGGGACTTTCCCGCTGTGTAAGTTGTTAATCAGGTTATAGTGACTGCCGCCACGTTCATCTTGTGTCTGACCCAGCAAATAAACGATACTGCCCGCACGCTTAAAATCCGACGATACTGTGTAGCGCACATCTGGCACGATCCCCATGCCCGTTATCATCAATGTGCCGGGGATAGCGTGGCGCTGCCCATCTGCACCCATGTATTCATTGTTCAGGCTGTCCTTGCCAGATATGAACGGCGTGCCATAAGCGATTGCTGCATCGTAGCAACCTTCTACGCACCGAACCAGTGAACCCAATCGGTCGGGCAGGCGAGGGTTGCCCCAGCAGAAATTATCGAGGATTGAAACCGTTGTTGGGTCTACCCCAACCGCCACTAAGTTTCGCATCGCTTCGTCAATACTCGCCCATGCCATCGCATAGGGATCAGATTCGCCATATAACGGAGCGATGCCGTTGGATAGTGCCACTCCCCGGCGCGGATCGTCAATTCGCGTATCCATCGGCACGAGTACCGACGCGTCGGCTGGCCCGTGATTATCGACGCCGACCAATGGTTTGAGTGCAGTTGCCCCCTGCACCTCGTGGTCATAACGGCGAATGACAGCTTCTTTACTGCGTATATTTGGATGTGCCAGCAGCTTGAGTAGATTTTCTTCTGGCGTGAAAGAGACATGATCGTTTGAAAGCTTTTCCGCTGTCGGTTTCCACTCTGCTTTGAGCTGCATTTGTGGAATACCATCATGCAGAAAGTCCATTGACAGTTCTGCAACCAGCTTGCTTTCGTAAAACAATTGCAGTTGTCCGCCTGCTTCCAACGTCCCGATGCTTATGGCTTCGACATCTTGCCCATCGCAGATCGCTTTGAATGCTGCCCATTTATTCGCCGGTACGGATAACACCATCCGTTCCTGTGCTTCGCTCAACCAGATTTCCCACGGGCGTAAACCCGGATATTTAAGCGGCACAGTTTCTAGCTGTACCCGTGCGCCAATATCCTTTGCCATCTCGCCGACAGCCGATGATAATCCTCCCGCACCGCAGTCGGTGATTGCGTTATACAGCTTGGCATCCCGCGCTTGCAGGATAACCTCTTGTACCTGCTTCTCGTGAATCGGATGCCCGATTTGTACCGAACTGCCTGCGATTTCGCTGGTGCTGATGTCCATCTCCATGCTGGAAAATGTCGCGCCGCGTAATCCATCGCGTCCGGTGCGCCCGCCTACTACTACAATCAAATCCCCAGCTTGCGGATTTGTGACATGCGATCCGTGTGGTAGCAAACCGAGGCAACCACAGAATACCAGCGGGTTACTGGTATAACCACTGTGGTAGACAATCGCGCCATTGACCGTCGGGATTCCCATCTTGTTACCGTAATCTTCCACTCCGCGTGTCACGCCGTCTGCAATCCGTTGTGGATGCAGCACACCGTCCGGTACATCGGATGCCGGCGTATCGGGCCAGCCGAAACACAGCACGTCTGTGTTTGCAATCGGGCGTGCGCTTACGCCAAGAATGTCGCGCACCACACCACCCACGCCGGTATTTGCCCCTCCGAATGGTTCGAGCGCAGAGGGGTGATTATGAGTTTCCGCTTTGAGCGCTAAATCCCAATGTTCCGTGAAAGCGATGATACCCGCATTATCCACAAAGGCTGACCGTACCCACGGCTTTGCCAGTTGGTCGGTTGCCGCCCGTAGATACGTTTTCAGCAGGCCGTCAATTATTTTCTGACCATCGGGGCTGGTGTATTCAATTTTCGCGCGGAATGTCTTATGAACGCAGTGTTCGCTCCACGTTTGCGCCAGCATTTCCAATTCGACATCGCTTGGTTCACGCTGTTCACTCTGGAAGTAAGCACGTATTGCTTGCATTTCTTCCAGACTCAGCGACAGCCGCCGTTCTGAACTAATTGCCAGCAGTTGTTTATCGTCAGCCTCCCGCAGCCGGACATGCTCAACCGTAGAATCCCGTTCTTGATAGGGCACAAAAGGTGGATCAATCGGTTGGTTTACCGAGTAGCGTTGGATGACAGGGTTGGAAAATACATTGGTCGCTAGTTGACCGAGTTCATCGTCTGCCAGTGGTTGATGCACATAATAACGCTGCCCCGTGGCAACTTGTTGCAGCGAGTCAATACCAATCCAGCGCGCTGATTGCAGCAAGTTTTCAGCTACCGGATCGGTCACACCCGGTAACAGGGTAACATCAACAAAGTTATGAATGCTGGAAAAGATTGAAAAATCGGTGGAAAAAGTTTCTGTAACGGGGTCGGTGAGGAGTTGGGTAGCTAGTTTGGAGAGATCATCCGGTGTTAGCTCTCCGCCTAAAAAATAGAGCTGTGCAGTTTCCCATGTGGCGTTAACAATAGCCGCCGCTGAATGGGATTTAGGCTTGATGGTTCTCACTTCAACCAAAAAAGACTGTTTGGCAGCCGTCGCAAGTGACATCAGGCGTTCTCATTCTTCTAGATGTTGTTTTGGTATACGAAAGTAGTGGATGTCGACAGTACACTTACGGAAGGGAAGCATACACGATTCACGACCAATCTGCTAGACCTTATTAAGCGCCGTTGAAAAATTGATGAAGAACCGTTATCATTCCGCCGACTAATCCAGTGGGGTCTTATACTGCATGACGAACCTGCGTCTACCGGGTTTGATTGATCCTCATGTCCATCTGCGTGAACCGGGTGCGACCCACAAAGAAGATTTTGAGTCCGGCACCAAAGCCGCTTTAGCCGGCGGATTCACCACCGTTTTGGCGATGCCCAACACAACTCCTCCTCTAATTGATGATGACAGCTTATCGTTGGCTGAAAACGCTGCCGCCCAAAAAGCTGTCTGCGATTATGGCATCC
>JBBSBS010000401.1:0-6055 GCA_038251045.1 Aggregatilineales bacterium
GGGCCGCGATCACCAATCGGCGCGGGTATATCAATCGGGCTGTGGACAATCGAGACCGCGTCCGGATTGGCAGGGCCAGCAGTAGGAACCGCCGCCTGCATCATATTCATCTGTCCCATGTCCATGCTCTGATTAGATGCTGTTTGGTCAGTGGTAGCAGGAGCATCACCCTTAATTGTGAGTGTGCCTTCCATGCCGACCTGCCGGTGACCGGGTGTGGCGCAATAATATTTGAAACTGCCCGGTTTATCCGCCAAGAATGAGATGGTGATTGTTTCGTCTTTGGCCTTCATTGGGCCGGTGGTGACGTTGAATTCATCAATGGTCAGGTCATGTTCGATAGCATCGCCGTTAATGACCGTGATCTTGACCGTATCCCCAACATTGGCGGTGAGTTCGGGATTTATCAGCCCGTCAATGTCCCCGCCGACACCTACAAAGGCCATGGGAGGGGTTAGACCGATGACGGTTTTGAGAGTGTACTCAACCGTTGTCCCGGATTGGGCACTGCTGGCGTTGGGTACGATGCGGATGGTGATGGGGAGGAGCAGCGCGACGGTGACGGTTGTCACAAAAAGAAGGATGGCTGCCCATGTATTGGGATTGAACGATTTGCGATTCATGAAGTTACCTTTCGTGTGGACTCGGAAGCCAAGCAAACAAGATAGGGAAGTTCAATAGCATTAGAGGGACACAGGGTTTCACAATCCGCGCAGTAAATACAAAGGTCGGGCTTTACCAGTACCGCTTTCCCCCCGCGCCGCCCAAGTGCATGGGTTGGGCATTGGGTAATACATGCGCCACAGCCGATACATTGATTCAGATTAATAATTGGAAGCCACTGGTTGTTGTCCATATCGGAAGCCTGTTCTTCACTATCAATTGTCTATAGGGTAAGGCTCTAGGACAGTCCTGTCCTTGATCTAAATCAAGTCGGTTGGATTTCGTTGAGTGGGGTTTTATAAGGCGGCGAGTGCGCGGAGGAGCTTCTGGTCTTCGATGACGATCTGGTGACGGTCAAAACGGATGGCTTGTGCCTGTTCAAGTGAACGTAGCGCACGACTGATGGTTTCAGGTTGGGTGGCGAGGTGGGCGGCGATATTTGCGCGTGTCACTCCGGGGCCGCTGAGTGCCGGATCATCGAGTTGTTTAAGCAAAAAACGGGCTAAACGAATGGTGACCGAGTACAGCGCGAGGTCTTCAAGCTGCCCGACTAGCATCCGGATACGGGCTGCTAAAAGCTTGATGATTTTCAGAGCGAGCATGTTATCCGTGGTCATCAGATGGTGTAGGGCTTCTGCGGGTAACAGCCAGATAGCTGCATCCGTAAGTGTGCCGGCGTTGGCTGGATTTGTGCCACCATCGAGCGTAGCCACTTCGTTGAAACTGTTGCCGGGGCCAAGCAAGTGCAAGATCAGTTCTTCACCGTCGAGGTTGAGCTTGTAGATTTTGACCCGGCCTTCTTCAATCATCCACATGCCGCGGGCGGGACCGCTTTCGATGAAAATGGTTTCATCGAAAGTATAGGTGTGGCGCTGGCATTGGTTCGTGAGCCAATGTAGATTATCCGCCGAGAGCGACTCGAAATAAACCCATGAGTGTAAATAATCCGCCAGTGTGTCCCGCGTTAGAGCCGTCATATCAGCCCTGCAATGCGCCGAGGGCGAGGCATACCCATCCCGCCAGAAATGCCAGACCGCCCAGCGGGGTGATAGCACCCAGCCAGCGTTTACCCGTCAGGCTCAGGACATATAGGCTGCCGGAAAACAGGATGATGCCCAGCAGAAATAACCAGCCTGATAGTGGGATGAGGGACGAGGTGAAATCACGGGCGGCGAAGGCCACGCCCAGCAGCGCCAGTGCATGATAGAAGTGGTATTGCACACCGGTTTTGAAGTTGGCTTCCAAACGCGGTTTATCACTGAAGTAGGCGGCAAGGCTGTGCGCCGCGAAAGCCCCCAACGCCACCCCTAAAAAGCCGTTGATAGCCGCGATCACAATAAAGGTTGATGTCATGTGCATTTAATCCCACTGAGTAAGCGTCAGATTGGCGTTGAGTATAGCGGATAATGCTATAGTAGAGTGAGGGTGTGTCATCCACTATTAGGGGGTTTGTAAATGGTCAAGCGTTGTCTGCTCATCGTGGTATTCGGGGTACTTTTGCTGGCATCGAGTATACGGGCACAGGACGCATCCGCGCCGATCATCGCCCTATCAAAAGGTGATTTTTACGCCATCAATCCTGAGGACGGCAGCATCGAACAACTTACAAAGCATCCTTCACTGTCAGTCGAAGCGAGTCCCGCTTGGCAGCGTGACCTCGCCATCTCGCCGGATGGTCAATACTTGGCCTATCTACAAACTCCCCGATTTTATGCCCTTGCCTTAAAGAATAACTTGGTCGGCAATATTGGTGCATCACCAACGGATATTGTGCTGCTCAACATTTCGAATGGTGATGAAAAAGTGATTACCAAACAGCAGGCCAATATCACCTATCAAGATCAGCCGCGCCTGTGGTATCGCAATCATCCATCGTGGTCGCCAGATGGCAGGACATTGATGTTCGAACAGTATCGCGGTATACCAGATGAACCGAGTTTTGATGCGGAAGTGATTTTATATGACCTCTCGACCAATACGAGCCGGACACTGTTAGTATTGGAAACTTATGCCAGCAAATCGGCTTGGTTGGGCAACAGTGAAATCATCGCTGGTAGAGGCAGGTATGACCTGAGTGGCAGGCTTTTGTCACAGTTCTATGTGAACGAAGGCATGTCCGGACGTTATTTGACGCATTATCAGGGGCAGGATTATGCAATTGTAGACAGCCCTGATGTGACACCGCATGATGGTCGGACGTATGTGATGAATCTGAAGACCGGAGCTCATGGAGTAGTGAAAGGCCTACGCTCCAGCATCAGCGCCGTATCACCGGAAAATTCACTGGTATTCGTTAAGGACGATAACGACACACGCCCGTGGTATGTGATTAATCCGCAAACCGGAGATAATTTCATTCCGCCTAAAAAAGCACCTTTTGCAATGGACTATACCTTCTCGCCCGATGGTCAAAAGTTCGCCTTTATCCGCATTCGTACCAGTATCAATATTATTGACGCGAGTGGGCACGAGATCGTTGTCGATTTTGATGCCGACGCTATCCTGTGGAGTACCAAGCAGTACACGGTTGCCAGCGAAAATGGTGACCAATCCGCACCTGTAGAACCAACCGATGATTTCTTTAACGTGAAGCGCTGCGGGACGCTGCCTTCGGTAGGATTGGTGGCTGGTGGACACGGTAAGGTCATCGTAGGCAGCGGTTCAAACCGTATCCGCAAAGCCCCCAACACAGAGGCCGAACAAATTGGACAAATTCCTGACGGGGCAACCTTCACCGTCGTGGATGGGCAGCAGGGCGTGTGCAGCACCGGAATCCGCTGGGCACAGGTGACATACGGTCAAGTGACGGGCTGGACGGCAGAGGGTGCAGATGGGCAGGCGTTTCTTGAGGTGGTGCCGAATTAATGGATAAGCAGCCGTTGACGCTCAAACTACTGGGCGAATCGTTCGCTATTCTTAAACTGCCACCTTCACAGCCGTTCCCTAGCTGGTTGGTTGATGCGTCTGTATTTTTTGTCGCCCGCACTGAAGATGAGTTCTCGGTCATGTGTCCGCAGCGTTTTGTTCCGGCAGATGTAGCCCACAGCGCCGGATGGCTGTGTCTGCGAGTGGATGGCGATTTGGCATTTGATGAAGTCGGTGTCGCCGCCCGTGTCTCTCGACCCTTAAGCGAGGCTGGATTGAGTATTTTTCTGGTATCGACCCATGACCGCGATTATGTGATGGTGGCTGCAAAAGATTTGCAGGTGGCACTGTCGGTCTATGAAAATGCTGGCTTCATCGTCGTTAATCGCGATACTATTTCATGATGCATTTGTTGTGGCAAGCAGATTGTTAGCGTAGGAGGCTGTGATGGCAGACAAACCCAAGAAAAAACGGGATTTGCTGAGTACATTCCAGAGCATTGAACGGTATCATCGGCGGCGGTCAGTATTTGTGTTACATGCGGTGCTTTCAATCGCGCTACAAATGGCGATGTGGGGCAATTGGTATGCATCTTACGCCCGCTATGGTCGCGGGTTTACGCAAAACTATTTCGCGGATCGGGTGATCGTGTCGGGCATATTGACGCTGGTACTCATCGGACACTATGCCATCATGCAGATGACCGGAGCCAAAGACCGGATGGTGGTGCTGGCGTTGGAGCAGCACGAAGATGAATTGCAGATGTACGAGCAGAATGATGATGACGGAAAATGAACCGGAACAGCCACTTATCGATAACGCGCGTCGCAGCCGTTTAACAAAGTAGAGATTCAATGCACCGTTACTTCTTGATGTTTTTTATGGGTGTCGCCTTGTTATGTCTGACGACAGTTGCCAGCGCACAGGCGACGGTTGCTCCTGCTTGCCCGACGCTGGGTGATCTGCCGACGCGCCTGAAAGCAGGCATGTGGGCGAAAACGATAGCGGGCTTCACCATCAACCGCCGTGCCGAGCCGGATTTGCAAAGCACCCGTACCGGACAAATCCCGAATGGTGATATTGTGCGGGTGGCGGCTGGCCCACGCTGCGCCGATGGTTATGTGTGGTGGCTGTTGAACTACGACAGCATGATGGGCTGGACAGCGGAAGGTGACGCACAGCAGGCCAGTTATTGGCTGGAAGGCGTGGGGCAGATTGCCGAACCGGCTGCCAACAGCACTGAGCCGGATGGTTGTTTGCAACCGCCGGAGGTTTATGACCGCATCGAAATCGGATTTGGGACGCTTAATTTGCGGACGCTGGCGATGCTCGACCATGCGCAGGAATTATATCGGGCGGAAAGCGGCATCATTCACCTGCGTGACAGCATCATGCAGGGTAGTTATAACCCCGGCGGTGTGTCCGCCAGTTTTGGTACACATGATGCTGGCGGTGCGCTGGATATTTCGGTGCGCGAAATCGGTACTGGCACGGTGTTGACGCAGGAGATCAAGCCGCTGCTGCATGCGCTGCGTTTGGCGGGTTTCGCGGCATGGCTGCGTGACGCGGGCGAATTGTACAAAGGATCGCCCATCCATATTCACGCGATTGCCATTGGTGATGCCGAACTTTCCGAAGCAGCGCGGGCGCAGATTGACGGCACATTCGGCTACCTGCGCGGATATAACGCTTTGCCGCAGGATGATGGTGTGCCGCTGCCGGATACCTCCGGCGAGATGGTGATTTGCGATTGGATGCAGGCGCAAGGCTTGGTGGATATGCGCGGGAAGTGAAGGTTACTTCGGCTTCCAGCGCGGATTGCGGTATTCGGCAGGGATGGGTGTCAATAGTTGAGGTGTGCATGATGCAGGTTGTTGCAAGCAGGCCGCGACCTCTATTTGGAAGATGCCCGTCTGATAGCCAACGGTAAACGCCGAATAAACTATGAAGCGTCCATCGGCTGACCAATCAGGCGTATCGTTGGTGACAAAACCCCCTTGATACAATAATGTCGATTGTTGAGTCGTGCTATCCCACAGATATAAATTGACCTTTTCCAGCCAGCCGCTGTACAGTAAATACCGCCCATCGGGTGACCAGATGGGATCGGTTGCACTCCCCACGGGAATCGGGCTAATGATCCGGCTGTCCACATCCAGACTGTAAATTTTGGTGTTCCAGCGTTCATCCAGATCAGAAACAAAAGTGATGCTCTTGCCATCCGGCAGCCAAATCGGGCTGACGTGCGTACGCAAGGTGTTCGTCAACTGCTTGGTGGATGTGCTGGCAACATCATACAGCGCCAATTGTGGATAGGCATTCTCTTGATTGACGAAGACGATGCTGCTGCCATCCGGCGACCAGACCGGATTAAATTCATTGATGGTTTCGGTTGTCAACCGGTGGGTATTGTTTCCCAGCGCATCCATCACATAGATGGCGTAATAACCATCATCGCGGACGAACGCGATATGCTGACCGTCCGGTGACCAATCGGGCAGGAAGTCGTTGGCGGGGTTATGCGTCA
>JBBSBS010000402.1:0-6000 GCA_038251045.1 Aggregatilineales bacterium
CGTTGGTCAACCTTCGCCTTATTCTCAGTCGCGGCAGGGGTAGCAACCGTCGTTGCCCTACGCAGCCTTGGGCTGGCAATTGGCGATTCGCTGACAAGTAACGTGCGGTCAAGTATTCATGGCGATATCGCGATGGAAATCGGTGGTGGCGGCGGATTTAACTTTAACGCCACAGATGAAACAGGCTTTAGCGCAGAAGATGTGGCGAAAGTTGAGTCATGGGCAAAAGAACATAACGCGACTGTTTCCGCCTCAACACAGGCAGGTAACTTACAGGTGACTGCCCTTAGTTTTGAATCCGTAGGGCGGCCACAATTCATTACAACTTATTTTATTAATCCACAAACCTATCCGCCTACAGCGGACATCCGCGCTATTGACCCACCCGGTGCAGCATTGGGTGATTTATTTAGTGGCGGAAATGAGATCGTCATCAGTGACAACATGGCGACCAACCAGAACATAAAATTGGGCGACACAGTGCGCGTTAGCGGGACGGAAGAAGAATTCGTAGTACGCGGGATTGTTCCGGCAAGTGCAGAAGCCGGTTTACGCAATATCTTCGCCGCATTCTTTGGCTTCGTCTATTTTGACCAAACCCTCAAAGAGCAGATGCCCGTTCAAAAGGATGTCACAACAATCGCAATTGCCTTAAGCAATCCGTCGCCAGAGACTATTGAACAAGCTCAGATCGAACTTGATAAACTGGTCACGACAACTCGCTATTATCAAACGCGCACCGTGACCGAAGAAATCAAAAATAACCAGCAAATCGCAGATGTGCTCGGTAGTTTCATTGTCGTGCTAGGTTTAGGGGCACTGTTGATTGGCGGCGTGGGTATCATGAATACAATGCTTGTACTGATGCGACGGCGCACCGACGAAATCGCGGCGTTGAAAACATTTGGCCTCAAAGGACGACAGATTGCAGCTATGTTCATGGCTGAAGCCGTGTTATTGGGAATCGCAGGCAGTTTATTAGGCGGGTTCTTTGGTGTGCTGCTCAGCGGGCTTGCCAACGCCTATGGGCAAGCATTGATACAACAACCCCTGACATGGCGCATTTATCCGCAGGCGATAGGATTCGGGACGATCGTGGGCATGTTGATTACCGTCGTATTTGGCATTATCCCTGTGTTAATCGCTGTCAAGGTGCGTCCGGCAGTTATCCTGCGACCGAACGAAAACAGTGTGCCCCGTCTCGGTTGTCTGCAATCCCTCGGTATGATCATATTGGTGGTACTAGCACTCGGTTTAATCGCCGGACAAATGCTGCAACCTGCATTTAATGTGGCAAATGGGCGCGCACCTAGCCCATTCATAACGGGTATCATCAGTGTGGCGGTTACGCTGTTGGTGCTTGGTATTTTGATTGGTTTGCTATGGATCGTGGTGTGGATACTTGGCAAACTCCCCTCGTTTGGTAGTATAGATTTGCGACTCGCGCTGCGTAATCTGACAACACATCGTACCCGTACAGCCACTACCCTGCTAGCACTTGGCGCTGGCATGTTTGCCTTAAGCAGTATCGCATTCTTCGGTGCGGGCATTCGCCAGTTGATCCAATTCACTTTGAGCGAACAATTAGGGGGTAATGTGCTGGTGTTCCCGGTGCTGCCTGCCGCGATTGGCAATCCATTGATTGATAATGTGCTTTCGAATCAAGAGGGTGTCGTTTCGCGCACTCGATACCAGAGCGCCTTCGGTAATATTAAGACTGTGAACGGTGAGGCCGTAGTTGCACCTGAGTCCGTACAAGTGCCTACTCGTCCAAATCGCAACAATCAGGAGGTAGTTACATTTGGGGAGTACAGCCTGCGCATCGGGGCGCGAGACACCACCGATCCGACTGTTTCCACAGGAACAATATTGGCGGGGCGTGCGCTAACGCCAGCTGACCAAGGTCAACATGTAGCCGTATTGGAAAATCTCACACGGTTGCAAGCACTCAATATTCAAGTCGGCACAAAACTTGGTATTGAAATCAATGGCCGGGTAACCGAGTTTGAGATCGTGGGAATTACTCAACCTACTACTGAAAACTCCTTTAGCTTGGGTGGCGTAACAGGCGGCGAAATGCAAATCCCCAGTGGTGTGGTAGGAAGTGGCACGTCATCAATCCCGTTCACTGTGGTTCAGGTAAAACCCGAATCGCTCAACAAAGTCTTGCTGGCCTTAAACTCAATTCCCTTGGTGTATTCGATAGACATCACCTTTATTGACAATGTAATCAGCCGTTTTATTAACCAACTCAGCGCGATTCCCATTCTGGTTGGGTTGTTATCATTGGGCGCGGCAGCGGTCATTATGGCAAACACAGTCGCTCTGGCAACGCTCGAACGCAGGCGACAAATCGGTATCTTGAAAGCGGTCGGTCTAAAGGGTAGACGTGTGCTAGTAGTGATGCTCATAGAGAATACATTAGTCAGTTTACTTGGCAGTTTGCTAGGAATCGGCTTGAGCGCACTGGGAATCGGCATACTGACCCTTTTAGGATCAAGCATCACACAAATTATCCCGCCGGACGCAACTCCAGTAGCAATTGCATTGCTTATAGCAGCTATACTTATTGGCTGGCTGGCGACGATTTTGAGTGCGCGTACAGCGGTCGGCGAACGGGTCACGAACGTATTGCGCTATGAATAATGCGCAGTGCAAATTTAAGCTGGATTTAAGCTGAAATTGAGCGCCGATTAAGCTGCTAAATCATTTCCAATTGTATTCTCAAGAAATCAACTTCAAGTAATGAAAGCAGAGAATGCAATTGAACTCTTATAAACGTTTTGCCCCGTCGTCAATTATTGTTGGTGTGGCGATGGCACTCATTATCGTAACAGGTCTCATCCATCTGGTGACTGCACCGGACGATTTCACAGAGGCCACGTATAAGGGTCTTATGTTCGTGGCAAATGGCATTGCAGCATTAATTGCTGCTGCCGGTATTTATCGGGGGTCGAGAATCTGGGGTTGGAGTTTAGGGCTGCTCGTGGCTGGCGGTGCATTGGTCATGTATGTCGTCAGTCGTACTATCGGCATGCCCGGTTTAGGGGTAGATGAGGCGTGGTTTGAGCCAATCGGTGTGTTATCATTGCTGGTCGAAGGTGCATATGTGGTACTCGCTATTAGAGTTCTCTCACAAAACCAATTATCACTACAAAGTGAGCCTCGTATCCCAGCAACGGGCTAAATCTTTGTGCGCTCGTATCCAGATATTCCAGCCCTCGCATGCGTATGAGGGCTGTTATGTCTCAAGTATTGGAAATTTTTATGCCGCACCTTCTACTCATTGATGACGATGCAAAACTGACCGCACCATTGCGCTCATCCTTTGAGCGGGCAGGTTATGATGTTTCAGTCGCACCCGATGGACATACCGGTCTCAGCAAAGCACTGGTTGAGAATCCAGATGTTATTGTGTTAGATGTCATGATGCCCGGAATTGATGGTTGGACCGTTTGTAAAGCCATCCGTGAACATAGTCCTGTGCCAATTATCATGCTAACAGCATTGGACGACAGCATTGACCGTATACGAGGATTGGATTTAGGGGCGGATGATTATCTGGTTAAGCCCTTTAGTTTTCAGGAACTTCATGCACATGTCAAAGCCATGCTGCGGCGGGTGCAGTTAACAACCCAGCCTATGACACCGCATTTAATTCGCAGCGGGCAGATTGAAGTTAATGTACAAACCCATGAAGTTAAACGAGCAGGTAACCTCGTCACATTGCGGCAAAAAGAGTATGACATTTTGCTACTCTTGATGACCAATAGCGAACGGGTGGTTAAGCGTGACGAGTTATTCGACCGAATTTGGGGGACAGATTGGTTGGGTGACACGCGAACACTGGATGTGCATATGAGTTGGTTACGCACAAAACTGGAAGATGATCCAGCACACCCGGTTTATTTACAAACGTTGCGTGGTGTAGGCTATCATTTTGCAGCTCCGGTCGAGACGGATTATGTTTAATGTTTAGGCCGAGCATCAGCCGACAATTATTGGTAACTTTCACCACCATTACCACTATAGGCGGTCTGACTCTCTTTTTTATTGCCGGACAATTGCTGCAAAACGCCACATTTGATTACTATAAACGAGATGTACTCACTGAAACGGTCACACTAGCCGGAACGCTTTCCGGTGGCGATCATGATGGCGATAACAGCGTGATTTCTAACCCTCTCGGGCAATATGCCCTGCGCCGTCTGCAATCGGAACCGGATTGGCAATTTTATGTCGTCAATCAGCAAGGCACAATCCTTCCTACCCGTGATCACGCCTCCAACCAACCCACAACAACCGATACGAATACCAGTGAAATACAAACTGCCTTGAAAGGCAGAGAAGCTCAAGCTGTTCGCAATGATCCTACTGGCAAAGCCAATCTATACTCTGCCGCTCCTATTCGTTTTGGCGACAACAACATTCGTGCGGCATTGTGGTTGGTGGTACCGATGCAACCTGCCTACGATTTAGTGAACCGCCGTTGGTCGCAATTGGCCGCCGTTTTGCTACCGGTAATTGGGTTGATTGTGATCGCCAGTTTGTGGGTTGGTCAAACGCTCACGCGTCCCATCCGACAACTGCACATCGCAGCTCAACGTATTACAGCAGGCAATCGCGATGAACGTATTGTCATCAAACGTGAGGACGAAATCGGGCAACTGGCAGATGCTTTCAACATTATGTTGGATAGTCTAAATGCGCTGCTGATTGCACAACGCAGCTTTGTCAGCAATGCCGCCCACGAACTACGTGCGCCACTAATGAGTATGAAACTGCGCATCGAAGCCCTAACCGAGAACGATATCCCGCCCGACGAGCGCAAGAAGTATCTCACTGAATCTGCCGATGAAATCGAACATATGGCAAACCTAGTGACTGCCCTGCTGACACTAGCAAGGTTGGACGAAGGCAAACATCCCACCAAACTTGAACCATTTGACACTGCCGCTTTTCTGCATGATACGGCGCGGTCGTGGCGTATCCAATCTGCGCAGAATGGCATTATCGTCGAGTCAGACATTCCTGATGCGCTTCCCGATATTGCATTGAGCGCAGCCGATTTGCGTATCATTCTAGACAATCTACTCATTAATGCTGCAAAGTACACATCGGCAGGCGGATATATCTGGTTACGCGCCCGTGCTGAACCCAATCAGCTTCGCCTTGAAATCAGCGATACAGGTGAGGGTTTTACACCGGAAAATATTCCTCATCTGTTCGAGCGCTTTTATCGTGCCAACCTCGACCGTAACAAATCCATACAGGGCAATGGATTGGGGCTGGCAATTGTGGATGCTTTGCTACGACAAAATGGCGGTACCATCAAGGCAACAAGTGATGGAATTGGCAAAGGGGCGAGCTTCACCTTATTTATTCCAGCTGCTTGGCCAGAAGATTAGCGCTAAGAGTCGATGGATTTTTGAACACAATTCCAACAGAACACGTATCCTCATTGATTTCATTCATCCTACTTAATGCCCTAGGGCAAAATGTACGCGAGATTTGCGATTATGCTCAGCGTCTGGCATCTTCTGGCCTTCCTACATCCCAAAGTTTAGTGCCTACAATATGGTCACCAATCGTTTTGTGTGTCTGATAAAGGAAAATTATGAGTAAAAGCAACGGAGCGCTTTTAGCTGACAAGGTAGAAACCGCTGAAGAAAGCGGTTGAATTAGGTGTGGATTTTGCCATCGGAGCGAGTTTTTCGCCCAATGCCAATTGGCCTTATCATCTGCGTCTGAACTTTAGCAGCTACGCGCCACCGGTTTTAGAAGAGTGCCTATGCCCTTTGTGGATGGCATGGACAACTTGTTAGGCATTTAGTTATCCTGCGATACGGGTTGCTTGATACTCGCGACATAAAATGAAGGGTTATTCTGGAAAGCTCCCTGGCAGACTGGACAACAAAAATAGTAGGGTTCGCCTTCATGTAGAATATGCCCGTAAGCTTGATGAGGCTGTATCAACGCATTACAAACAGGGTCACGGAC
>JBBSBS010000403.1:0-5998 GCA_038251045.1 Aggregatilineales bacterium
CCATTGTACGCCGCCAAGAACGACTCTGAGCCGGAAAACAATACCGATACCGTCCTGCGTGCCTTTCTGGCAGCCGGTGTACAACCCGACAAGTTAGTGATGGGCGTGCCCTTTTATGGGCGCGGTTGGAAAGAAGTGAAGGCAGATGATGCTGGTCGCTTTCAACCTTACGGCGGCATCCCCGGCGGAACCTACGGCGAAGGTGTGTACGAATATGGCGATCTCGCCAAAACGTGGCTGGCGCTCATGGAACGGCATTGGGATGATACGGCTAAAGTGCCGTGGCTTTACAATCCCAAAACCGGCATGATGATTAGCTATGACGATCCCGAATCGCTCAAATATAAGGTGGATTATGTCAAGGAAAACAATTTCGGTGGCATCATGATCTGGGAGCTTTCGGCAGACAGTCCCGACCATGCCCTGCTCACCGCTGTGCATGACGTCCTCATCCCCAGCGAATAACAGATTAAACATTTATAGAGGTGCGACAACTATTGCACCTCTACCATTTTCTAACCATCTTAACACACTTTCTCTCTCATTACAGTTAATAACTTCACCTCTTAAAAGTTACCAAAATGTCACCCTTAAGCCATCGTTTTCGAGTACGATGTTCTTATCGGCCTGTCACGCTGCTGGCACGAATATAGCCACTTGTTGTGATAAACGCCTTTTGCAAAAGAAAGCGTAATATACGACTATTTTTAACATGTGTTTGCAAAGATATTCAACCGATTCACTTGCAATTTTTGAATGGATTAATCGAACGTTTCTTTTGCAATTCTGACATTTTGTTATTTCTTGGAAGATGGAACTCTCCAAACGCGAATTTCACCGTTTAGATCAGTCCCATGAACAGAAATAAGACTTTTCCCATCATTGCTAAATGAGACATAGATAGTACGATCCGTATCAACGCGCTTTAGTTCACGCATTGTATTCAAATTCCAAAATCGAATCCCTGTTTGCGTTGCAACCGCAAGAAGTGTTCGATCAGGGTTTACTGTTAGAGAGTAAAGTGAATCTGAGAGGGTTCCATCTTGTCCATCGATAGAAGTTTCATGTCCGGTTTCAATGTCGAGTGTAGATAAGGTCATCATTTGATTTCCAATGCCGCGTTCAAAAACCAGCAAATCATTAGTCACATATTCGATTTTGCTCAATTTAGAATCAAATTTCCAAGACTTCTGAACTCGATCTTCAGATTGAATTTTAGACAGGCTCCATATTTGTATTTCACTTGCATTGCTACCAGATTCATTGCTGCGAAGGTTGATGGCTAAGGATAAATCATCGGGGCTAGTGGCGATATTGACAATGCTCTTGCCTATTGCAATCTGTGCGACGATTTCATTAGTTATTAAGTCAATAGCTGTCAAGAAATTGGTTCGAGTATTGTTAAATGCTACAGCGAACAAATAATGATTGTCGGAAGTGAAAGCTAGTGGCGATACATCTGCATATTCGCTTCTAAGCTTGTATGTTGCGGATTTTAAGCCAGTTGATGTATCCCAAATGAAAATTTCATGATTAGATGTGACAGATGCCAACAATTTTCCGTTAGGGCTGTAGAGCATTTGTGAATCCGACTGTTCGCTAGGTATAACGATGTTACGAAGCCCCATGTTTCTGGCGTACCAGATTTTCACATTGTCATCATAATAGTAAAAAGATATTTCGACATGGGCGGCCAGTGTCGAAACTATGCTCTGGGTTTTTGCATCTACAACGGTAAGTTTTTCATAATTTTGGGTAACACTAGCTAGGAGTTTTCCATCAGGGCTAGTGATTGTATCGAGCGGAATCTGAGTTTTTCGCCATGTACTAGAATCATAAACAGATGGTTCAGCAGTATCTAGCGATATCAGCTTTTTATTAATAACCGCTTGTGTGGCCCAAATGTAAGTCTTATTATTCGGATAAAGTGATCCCGCTGAGAAATATTTTCCATCAGGGCTGATTGAGAGAACTATATCTCCGTAACCAACAGATGATCCGCCCGGTACTAAATACTCGCTGTAGATAATGCGCTCGTTTGTTTTAATATCCCATAATTCTATGCCCCCCGTATTATTAAGGGTAAGGAGCATATTTTTGTTTGGGAAAAATAGCATGCTTATGATTGAAGCATCTGTATCTAGGTGTATTTCACCAGTTCTCAAATTCCATACTTTTAGTATGTTATCACCATAGAAGTCACCAAACTGGCTTGCAAATGAATATGCACCTATTGCTAGATACATTCCATCATCACTATAGGCCACAGAAGATAGGATATGGCTATCAAGCCGTTTCGGTACTTGAGTAAGATCAAAGGGGTTATATAACCAAAGCCCTGAAGTACTGGTTACTGCAACAGTGGCATTATCCGGTGACCACGCTAAGTCAGTGATTCGATCACGACCTGCTACTGCATTGAGTTGTAGGCCACTAATATTATCTACTGTGATTGTTTCGTAATCGGGCGTATCCTGTGCAGAAAGAGAACGAGTAATCAAAAGCAAAATTAATACTAATACGTCTAATGTGAATTCGATTGAAGAGAAAAAGACTGCACATCAATGGCAAAAAGGTAACGCAAGACATGTTTCAAGACGAGACTGGTAACCTTGGCAATCACCCGGGAACACAAACCGGGTACGGTCTTAGCCAGCAGGCGTTCGAGATTGCGACCGGTGTTCTGCAAACAATGAAAGGTGCTTTCAATACGCTCACGGACATGGCGTAGCAACCGATCAAAAGCGGGCGGGTTCTGCCGGGCTTGGTTGCCCTGTTTATTCGTCCAGATACGATTGGTGGTGGTCTGACAGATTTCAGTTTGCCAAGCCGAGCCAATAAAGCCCTTATCCCCAAAGATGTCACAGTCACTTACCCGATGCAAAACGCATTCAGCCGCTTCACGCTCATCCAGATTGGCGGGAACCAGATCATAAACCAGTGGTAAGCCACTCAAGTTGGTGAGCATGACCAACTTGTAGCCAAAATACGACAATTTGCGGGCGGCACAGTAGCCAGCCGCCGCCTGTCCAGCGAAATCCGAATGGCGTTTGCTGCGCGTATAGCCCATGACGGGTACAGGCTTGGTGTCCAGCAAAAGCTGTTTAGGACTGTCCACTCCCAAAAGGCATAACCACTCCCGACGCAGTATTTCCAGCATCCAACACAGCTTACGTGCTCGACGATTGTACTGACTTTGATCGGGCAGGCGAGGAAACAGGCTGCCATAGTTAGCCCGCATGAATGCCAAAAATTGGGTCTCACCCGGATAAGGTATATAGTCTTGAGCCACCATCAAGGTCATCATTTCACTATCACTAAACACCGGTTTCACTCCCGGTTTGCCTTTCAACAACGCTTGTCCTTCCGCTTGATACCAGTCATCTACCAAAACATAGATGGTTGTCAGCAGCGAAATCATGTCTATACTGGTCATTGAAACATCCTTTCAAGCTTGGTTGTAGGAGTACCTCCTATCTTGATGGATGTTTCCCTTTTTTACCATTTGAATTCACATCAGACGTACTAATATTGTTCTGATAAGTTTCATCTATTATCGTCCGTTCAACTAGTTACTGTGATTATACCCTTATGTCTAAATCAGTCGTGATAACCCCGCTTTACATGCCTGATACTTGATATTGATCATCACCCCCTACAAAAATTGGCTCGCTTGCTGTCAACGCTGATCTTATTCACACAAATTGTCGCTGCTCAGGTCAGCGAGGCCGCATCACACCACCCGAATGGGTATAAGCGCCTTCATTCATGAGGTTCGAAGGTTAGAAATTGGTTTGAACTTTCAAGCGTTATCTTCATAACTGTGTAAAAAAGGGCACTTTTTTACCTGCTCCACCTGCAAAGCAGGTACTTCATCCCTCAAAACCCGTAATAGTCTCCGCAATTGTTACCTGTTTTCGCCTGTTTATCACGTCATTCACTCGGCTAAATGCTGCCAACCTCATTTTTTGTCGTTTTTCCTCCCTTTTGTCTTGGTAGCAAACAAGCTTTTCATATTCTCAGCACTTTATTCCATCTCAATACACGCTGCCGACTCTCGACCGTTGCCTCGTCCAGAAACGAAAAACGCAACCCACTGCTTTTCAGCTTTTGGGTCGCGCTTTTTCTTTAACCTGATGCCTCTGGCCTAACCGTCTGGTCGCGCTTTTTGTTTATAAAACTGTTCTTTGCTCAGTCACCTATAGCAGGTGCAATGCCCGACAAGTCAATTTGCAGTTCATCTTCAACCGGCTGTTTGATCCGTGAAGGCAGTGTTACCAGCACGAATACGACCGACGCTGCCATGATAACCGCACCAACGATCATGGCATGAGTCATGCCATTGACGAAAGACTGGTTGGCAGTCGTCAAGATCACCGTTCCCATAATCCTCGGCATCTCCGGCGTATTGGCAATTGCATGTGCCGCCTGAATACTGCTGGAAACCGCATCGATTAATTCTTTCGGCAAACCGGGAATCAGCTTCAAACCACCCTGTACGCCGCTGATGTAAATGCCGTTCATGAATGTTCCCAGCACCGCTACACCCAGCGCCGTTCCCAATTCACGCGTGGTATCGTTCATGGCAGAACCAATACCCGACTTGTTGGCTGGGATAGCGCTCATAATCGAATTGGTCGCCGGAGCCATCGCCAAACCCATGCCAGCCGCCAGCAGCAGTTGACCCGCAGCAATCGTGATGTACGGCGTGTCGATCTTATAGGTCAATCCCATAAAAAGCAGAGCTACAGCAGCAAGACCGATGCCCAGCGCGACCGTGAACTTAATGCCGATTCGCTTGCTGACGGGTGCGGACAAAGGTGCGGCGACGATTAGACCAGCCGCCACCGGCAGCGTACCCAGACCAGCGGTCAGCGTGTCATAACCCAGAATGGTTTGCATGTACTGGCTGACGAAAAACATCGACCCTGCCAGACTGAACATAACCATCGCCAGCGCAATACTTGCCCCGCTGAACGACAAATTCTTAAACAGATACAAAGGCATCATCGGTTCTTCGGTGCGCGATTCAATAAAAGTGAAGATGCCCAGCAGCACAAAGGCAATCGCGAATAACATGAGTACTTCCGGGTTGCCCCAGCCTTTCGCGCCCGCTTCGATAATGGCATACACCAGCGCGAATATACCCGTGCTTGAGAAAATCACACCGGGGATGTCCAGCTTGGGTGTCGACTCGTCTTTTGACTCCGCTAGAAAACGCTGCCCACCGATAATTGCAATCACGATGATGGGCAGGTTGATGAGGAACAGAATGTGCCAAGAATACAGCTTCAGCAGCAAGCCACCCAGCACCGGCCCGATGGCGATACCCAGCCCAAAAATGGCTGACCAGATAGCGATAGCCTGCGCCCGCTCGCGCTGTGGAAAGCTGACGTTAATCAGCGACAGGGTAGACGGCATGATGAATGCCCCTGCGATGCCCAGAAAGCCGCGCGAAAGAATCAGCGCGAAGGTGGTCGTCGAGAGGGCGGCCCCCAGCGAACCGACCCCGAACATGACCAGCCCGATTTGCAGCGCCCGTTTGCGCCCAAAGCGATCACTCACCGCGCCCATCGTCAGCAGCAGCGCCGCGAATACCAGTGTATAAGCATCAATGATCCACTGTAGGTCGCTAATGTTGGCGCTCAGATCGCGTGAAAGCGATGGCAGCGCGATATTCAGAATGGTATTATCGAGGCTGATAACCAGCAGCGAGATACCGATAAAAATCAGACCCTTCCAGCGGGTAGCATATCCCGGCATGGCCGACTCGGATGCAGCAGCATAACTCGTCAAAATCTATCCTCCGAATGGAACATTTGGCGTGCAAAACTATGTGATAAATTTAACAATAAGAGGGAACTTGATTTGGTTCAAGAGGGAAATTAGTTTTCTAACAAAAAATTATTAATCATTACCATATTGCAGGATTTATTTCAGACCCAAATCACCCTGTACTTCCAATCCGGCGTTGCGCCCTGTGCCATTGAAAAGCTCA
>JBBSBS010000404.1:0-5988 GCA_038251045.1 Aggregatilineales bacterium
ACCGCCGACGCTCGACTTTTGGCTCCACTTCCGGGTTCGCTTTGCGCTCTTCTAACATGCACTTTATCCCTGTTCTCCGCCCTTCATTTCTTTACTATACTTTGAAGGTGAAGTTGTTTCATCCATTATGGCACACAGGGCTTGGCGCACATTGGTGAATAGCTTGTATGAGGATGGCGAAATTGTGTTTGAAACTGAGATGTTTGCCAAACTCCACCAATTGGGTGATACACGCGATTTATCAATTGATTGGGATCAGATCATTATGGCTTTATTGCATGATACAGATCTATGAACCAATGCAGCATTGAAGGCTAGTATCGATTATTCGTGTATTCACGGAGGGCATTGTTGACACCATGAATGAAGCTCATCCTCTTTTACTCACAGGCAAATTTCGTATTCCTCAGAGCATCCCAGGTGTGTTTAGGCGTGACCAGCTTGAAACACGGTTGCTTAAAGCACTTGATTATATTTCCGTGTGTTTGGTGACGGCACCGGCTGGTTTCGGTAAGACCACTGTTGTCAGCCAATCGTTGAAACAATGGGGATACCCGATAGCCTGGCTGCAACTCGATCATGATGACAATGATCCCGTTCAATTTTGGACTTACTTTATTGCTGCGTTGCAGATGATTCATGCCGATTTGCCGACTTACACACCGTCAATCATGTCGCCTCCAGATAGTCATGAGACACTGATTAAGGTTGCTAACTATTTGGAACAAGTTAAGGAACCTTTCGCATTAGTACTGGACGACTTCCATCATATTGTTTCGGATGCTATCTATCGCCAGTTGGAATGGTTCATCAATCGTGAACTGCCCTCGTTGCGCTTAATTTTGATTTCACGGAATGAAAGTCGCTTACATCTCGCGCGTTTACAGGTACGACATCATTTGGAGATTGTTGATATCGGATCCTTACGCTTTGCACCCCATGAGGTCAAGTCATTTCTCAAAACAACAATGGCTCTGGATGTTGATGATAACCTTGTCAATCGCCTCATACAGGCCAGTGAAGGGTGGCCGGCGGCTTTGCATCTTATGGCCTTACGCTTGCGTCATCAGCCTCAAGGGCGTTTTTATGCCGAACAATTCGTGTTTCCTGATACCCATATCACGCACTATTTTGATGAAGAGATTTTCAACCCACTTCCCCAAGAGGTTCAAGATTTCTTGCTTCGTACATCGATCTTGAAGGACATTCAGCCTGAACTTTGCCGGGCAGTCGCAGGAGTAGATGGCCTTCAATTTCTTGAGCAGCTCAATCGTAATCAGTCATTTGTGATGCGGATGGATACTCCGGGTACCCATTATCGCTATCACAGTCTGTTTGTTGAATATCTACAGACCCGCTTGAAACGCGATTATCCCGAGAGGTTCGCGTCTGCCCACCGCCAAGCCGCAGCCTATTTTCAGCAGCACAACATGATGGAGATGGCGGTTGAGCACGCCCTCGCGTCCGGTGATCTGTCTTACGCGGAAACTCTAATCAGCGACTTCGCCTGGAACGTTATCAGTCTAGGAAGGCGGGAGACAGTACGGATTTGGATTGAAAGTCTTCCGACCGAGCGACTCAACAGTAATCCAAGGCTGTGTGTCTATTATGCGTGGGTGTTGTATTTAAGCGGTCAATTTGATCGCGTCGAAAATTATCTCTTGTTGGCTGATCAACGATTGTCAGACAAAGCGCATTTGTTATCCAAACATGATCATCACATGTTGAGTGGTGAGATCCACACGATTTACTCTTTGTTGGCTCACCTTAGTGGCGATCTTAAATCTGCCATTGAACATGCTCAGGCAGCACTCCAATTATTGCCTGAGGATCAGACATTTATACGGGGGTGTGCGCTCGGCAACTTGGGCTATTCTCAGTGGCTGGATGGGGATACGGTCGCAGGCCATCTTACCATTGAAAGTGACCTATTACCGCCCTATCCTGTGGACGAAGTAACCCGTCTCATCCGCAAATGTAATCAGGCGAACATGCTTATTTTACTGGGTCAGTTACATGAAGCGGGACAACTCTTAAGAAATATACTGGCCATTGCACAAGAGGATCCTAGAAGGTATCAAATCGTTACAGCCATTGCCCACTTTGGGATCGGAGTATTGGAGTTCGCTTGGAATAACCTAGACCAAGCAGCGGAACATCTTCGAGAAGGATTGTTGCTTGGACAACCCTGGATCTATTTGAACGGACTATTGCCTGCTTATCTCACCTTAGCCGGAGTTGAAAAAACAAGACAACGGTATAAAGAAGCTGAACAAGCCCTTTCCGAGATGGAAGGCCATATTCAAGCGGGTCATTTGACACATATGCGGGAACTTTTGGAGATTAATCGCATCCGTTTAAAAATGAACCGCGGTGATTTTAACTCGGCACGAAAATGGACACTGCGGTTGCAAAATAATGAGGAACGGATTGAGCCAAACAGCACGGCGATCTGGCGATACATCACTCATGCCGAAGTCCTCATCTCTGAAAATCAGACTGAAGAGGCACTTGAAATACTGCATCGCCTGAATGCGCTCTGTGGTCTGCTTTCGCTCACTTGGATGCAATTCGACGTACAGCTACTCGAATGTATCGCTTATTGGAACCTTGAGCAGGAAGAGACTGCATTAACGTTGTTACAGGAAGTATTGGTTCGAGCAGAACCAGAAGGCCATATCCGATTATTTTTGGATCGAGGAGATGTGATTGAAGAAATGCTTCGGCATCTCCATGATCCAATTTATTCGAATAGTTATTTGAGCGACCTATTATATGCATTTCAACTTGAATCCCATGATGCAACGGGAACGATGGTTGAAGAAGATGCTTCACAATATGAAAGGCTTAGTCCACGCGAATTAGAGATCTTATGCCTCATCGCACAAGGAGCATCCAATAAGGATATAGCCGATAAGCTCGTTATTTCAGAAGGTACAGTCAAAACACATGTCAAACACATTCTAAGTAAGTTAGGTGCCCAGAATCGTACGGATGCCATCGCTAAGGCTCGCTCACGTTCGTTGCTTGACTAACAGAAATACCCCTTGCTGCTCGATTGAATACCTCTTTTGAGAGATGTTATCACAGTAAAAAGAACATAGTATTCAGTTGGGACTATTTATTGGTATTTATGTTGAAGCAAAGCGATAAACAATGGATGACTATTCTCGTCGACGAGAGGTTCTAGTCCGTATTGCTGAACTGTTAGAACAGATGCCAGAGGATGTTCTGCTCCAACTTATTCAGCGTTGGGAAGTTGAATTGAATGAGATTCTTGTAAGTGATCCTAACGCTTTGACCTGCGATGAACCTAAATCCTCCACTGTCCATAAGACCTAATTAACATGACGGCAGAATCCGTACCGGTTGAATCAGTTCCATCAACTTGAATGATCACTGCGTCCATGCATCGTCAGTGCCATATTTTCAAGCATCTGAAGGACAAATTCGAGGCGATCATTCGGAAACATATTGAGAATCGCCAAGGCACGCTCATGCGGATCAATATCCTCTTCAACGAAGAAGTACATAATGGGTTTATTGAGGATTTCTGCCCAAAGTGGCAAGTCCGGCGCATCAATAGTTGAAACACCCGTCTCCACATTCGATACCACTCCTTGACTGACACCCAACCGCTCCGACAATTCCCCCTGCGTCATATTCGCATCCCGCCGCGCTTTGCGGATTCGTTCGCCTAAACGTTTTTTACCTTCGTCGACCATCATCATCACTCCATGCTTAACTATCAAAATTTTATCTGCCACAATTTCATTGTGGCAGTAAATTAGATATTTTACCCAACAATCTAATAATTATTGTGGCGGATCAGGAAATTAGGTGCTATATTAGTTTTGTGGGTATTTAATCAGTTTTATAGAGGTTGACATGAATAAACGACCACTAAAGACTCTCTTGATGCAGCTCATCGAACGCGATCACGGTAAAAATGTTGAACAACTCATGCTAGAAGCCTTTCGACAATACGGCACAGAAAAGGGCGCATCTCAGGCTATTGGTATCACTCAACAAACTTTCAATGTCTGGAAGTATCGACTGGGACTCGCCGACGAAATCGATCATATCCGTCAAATGCTAATTGAACACACACCGTAATCATGAAAGAATTTATACCATCTGAACAGCTTCTGACACGCATTCTTCATGTTGCCCAACTTCTGGCTTATACAGAAGCATCACAGATCGAATCTGTCCGTGTGGATCAATATGTCGAACCTGCTGTGCCTTCCATTATAGTCGCTAACAATAATTCAGGTGCAAACGGTGAAAGAACGTTTGATGCAATTCGAAGATGCTTCCTATAGGTTTTGGTTAGCTAGCACTTGGAGTCGCTATCTGGTTTTTCAAGCATTAGGTCATGATACAGGTAAATGCTACTTGTGAAATGGATGTGTGAGATAGAAGTATGGCATCTAGGAATGACAAAAATATGGCTATAAATTCAAGCTGCGATACTCCGATCGAAACTACCGAGGATATGGTAAGGCGTTTGTTTAAGGTGGCAGAATTACTCGCTAAAGTTAATAATGCACAAGAAGACTCTCAAATAACACAAGCGCAACCTAAAGAGCTAACACAAGAAGATTGAATCATCGTACTGTGAATCGAAAAGGTTAAACAAGGTAGCATTAATGGCTCGTAAAAAAAGCAAACCAGCGATTTCGCCACAACTTGGGTGGGCTGTATATCTCCGAACCAGTAGTGATGAAAACCAGAAACCCGAAATGTCGCGCGCAAGGCAGCGATTTGCGATACAGAAAAATGTACTTGAAAGATCAGATATTCCACTGTTTGATGAATATATTGACGTTCTTACCGGGAAAACACCTGAGCGGAAGGATTATCAGCGACTCTTGGCAGATGCCCGTGCTGGCAAATTTTCACATGTAATTGTTGAGCGTGCTGATCGTTTTGGACGAAATGATACTGAGGCGTTGCGTGCAATTGATGAACTAGATGAATTTGGAGTAGCTGTACGTTTCGCTAACCAACCAGATCTCGATCCTATGGATCCTGATGATCGTGTTATTGTGGCGCTATCATTTACTTTGGCACGGCGAGAGTCAGCGCTGTTAGGTATAAGAGTAAAAGGTGGTTTGCAAGCAAAGAGAGATTCTGGTGGGTTTTGCGGACGTGCGCCTGATGGTTACATAAATGTGGAGACTAATACCACACCTGAGGCGAAGAAACTATTTGGACGGAAATCTACTTGGATAGAAAAAGATCCAGAACGAGCACCCTTATGGCGCAGCGCTTGGAATATGCTCCTAGAAGACCATATGACACTTGAGGAAATTGCTGAGGCATTGCATGCGCAGGGATATCGGCGCGCCAGTGGCCGTTCATTTGTTGAAGTCAAAAGTAATGGCAAACGAACACCGAATATAAGTACTTTGTCCAATACATTTCACAATTGGGCATACGCCGGATGGGTTGTCAGCAAGTTAAATAATATTCCGCCTAAGACCCTTCGAGGAAACTGGGATCCTATCATCACCACAGAGGAATTTGAACGTGGCTTGGAAATTTTGGCTCGACGCAATCAAAATCGTATTGTTCGGCGTAAGCAAGACTATTTATTAAAGGGCATGATTTATTATTGTTCTTACGAAAATGAAACATTAATCCGTTTGACTGGTTCAACTTCGAACGCTGGACGTTTGAAGGGTGGTACACCATATTATCGTGTTGCTGGTGCAGGCGGCAAAAGTTTTTTATGCCGCGATATTGACAAGCAAATCCCATTTGAACTTATGAGGATCCAAGTGGATCCTGAGTTAATCCCTGTTATTCACCTGTGCTATAGTCATGAACTTGCTGAAAAATTCGGACGCGTAGAGCCCGATGCACGTATTCAGCTTAAAGTAGCTCTGAAGGCCATCGAAGATGAAGAAGCTCGAATGGCCAGATTATTTGCTTCCGGCAAAATTACTGAGTCAGTATGGGATAATCTATGGGCTGAATGGC
>JBBSBS010000405.1:0-5982 GCA_038251045.1 Aggregatilineales bacterium
TTAACCAGATTCGTTATATCATCTTTTTGTGGCCTCTGCTTGCGGTGGTGGTGGGATTAGGGGTTGAACGACTGAGCCGAATGGGTATCAATCCAGCGGTTATCCTGTCAATCTGGCTGGTGGCGGGGTTGTGGACGGTGGCAAGTAATGATTTTAGCGCGTACCTGTACGGCATTATTCCGTCGTGGCGGGAGTTTCGCAGCGCGTTAGAGCAACATGCGCAAGCGAGTGATGTGGTGGCGTATCATGCCGGTAATTACGACTGGATTCGGTCGCTGGAACTTGATCATTATTTGTATGGTTTGCCGCTGAAACATCAAATGATGGAGTATATCGACGGAAAGCCGGAAAATGATGATTATTTTAACCATGCGCGCGCTTTTGTTTCGGGACTATCCAACATATGGGTGGCGGTATCGCATGTTGATCCGCCAAACTTCCGACTGGCTGAGTTTCGGCGGGCAATGGCGGTAGAAGATTTCACAGAATGTTATACGGTGTTGGATGATGACTCGGTGACGCTGACGTTATTTGCACGCCTAATACATGCCTCTGATATGCCGCTGCAATTTGGGGATGGTATCCATATGCAACTGGTTGAAGCGGTTGATGTGGCACAGACGGGCGCGGTGACGGTTGTGTTAGGTTCAATCAAAGGGGTAGATGTGCCGGATGACCAGTATTCGGTGGCGCTGCATGTGGTGGATGAGGCGGGTGATCTGGTGGCACAGGCTGATTATGGGCTGCCAAACGTGGCGCATGGTTGTTACAAGACCGTATTAAATGTACCCGCAGGCGCATACACTTTGCGCGTGGCAGTGTATAATTGGCAGACGGGGGAGCGTTTAATAGGAGTCGATGCGTTGACAGGAGAACAGGCCGACCGATTGACGGCTGCGGCGTTCAATGTTCAGTAAACTTTTCTTATGTGCTTCTGGTTTATTACTGATAAAATTCCGGTACTGTATGCATGATCATTCACAAACTATGGGCGTAAGAGGCCTGTAGTAAAAGTGTTTTGTTGAATTTTTGGACTTGCGACCGGGCATACGTTTGAGCGTAGAAAGTAATGGCTAAATGGGAACATTAAACCCTGATTTGCTCTCCAAAGATCTGGATGCCGTGATGAACGATGCGGTGGCACTGAAAGATCAATATCGCAAACCGACATTGCAACCAGAACTGATTTTGCTGGCGCTGCTGCGGCATACAGATACGGCGGCAGCGCGGCTGCTGGATGTGTTCAAGAGCACGCGGGCTGTTGATATTGAGAAACTTGACCGTCAGGTGCATCTGGCAGTCGAGGGACGGGGCGACCCGAATGGTAATCTGGACTTTGTGGCGAAGGGGAACCGGCAAGTGCCGCTTTCGAAGCAGTCGATCATCCTGATAGATGATGCGTTAAGCCTCGCCAATTCGCAGGATGAGGTACGGGTTGATACGGATCATATGTTGAGTATCATGTCAGAGCCTTCGATGTCTACGAGCGGGCTGCTGCGGGCGCAGGGCATTACGCCTAAAGCGATTGCTGACATCCGCATGGATAATTCGCAGGTGAGGCTCAAGCCGGATGGCACGACGCAGGATGTGGTGGCACAGGCAAAGGCTGGCAAGCTGCGTGCGGTTTACTTCCGTGAGGATTTACTGCGCGACATTATCAATATTTTGTCACAGTCGGTCAAGCGACATGTGATATTGATCGGGCCGGATGGGGTGGGTAAGCGGACGCTGGCTTATAGTCTGGGTTTGTTGATGTCCGAAGGCAAGGGGCCGATTGGACTCAAAACCTTCGTTCAGATTGATGAAACGGCGCTGCTGGATAATGACCAGAAAACTGTGCGGGCAGGATTGAGTCAGGCATCGAGCGGTATCCTGTTTATTCCTCATTTGCATCGCTTTTTCGGAGGACCGATTAAAGCGGAGTTCAGCAAGGCGACCCCTCTTATTCAAAAGGCGTTTCTGGCGGATGATCCGGTCATCATCGGTACATCGACCGAGCAGGATTATAAGGAGCGTCTGGCGGGTGTGAGCGCGATTTCTGAGAACAGCCAGATAATCCGCGTGCCGGAGCCTTCGGTTGAAGAAACGCTCGAAATTTTGAAGATCCTCAAGTCGCACCTTGAGGCAGATTACAAACTTGAAGTTGCGGATGATGCGCTGTCACTGGCAGTACGCCTTGCCAAGCGTTACTTCAGCGGGACACCGCTGCCACGGAGCGCCGAGCAACTGCTCCATCGCAGCGCCGCGATGGTCAATATGAGCCAGCAGAGCCAACTGCCGTTTAAGAATGACCGTACAGGGGATACCAGCCTTGATGCGGAGGACATCACGCTGACTGCTAGCCAGATGACCGGCATACCCGTCAATAAGCTGGGCGAGGATGAACGGCTGCGATATGCCAGTATGGTCGAGCATATCAAAGAACGTTTGGTTGGGCAGGAAGAAGCAGTTTTGTCGGTCAGTCGGGCAATCAAGACGGCGCGGGTGGGACTCAAGGATGCCAAGCGCCCGATTGGGGCATTTTTATTTCTTGGGCCAACAGGCGTTGGTAAAACCGAGTTGGCGAAGGCGCTGGCGGAGTTCATGTTCGGCAGTGAAGATGCGATGCTGCCGTTGGATATGAGCGAGTTTAAGGATGAGAGCAGCCTGAACAGGCTGGTTGGTTCGCCAAGCGGTTATGTGGATAGTGAGGCGGGGGGTCAGCTTACGGAACGCGTACGGCAGCAGCCTTACATTATTGTGTTGTTCGATGAGGTTGAAAAAGCTCATCCGCGTATCATGGATATTCTGTTACAGGTCATCGAAGAAGGTCGTTTGACAGATGGGCGGGGTAATACGACACAGTTCAGCGAAACGGTTATTATCCTGACCAGCAACCTCGGTTCGGAATATCTGGCTGTACCGGTTGTCACGGACGACATACGTGACGAGGCAATGGAAGAAGTGCGCACGTGGTTCCGGCCTGAATTCCTGAACCGTCTTGATGAAGTGATTATGTTTAATGCGCTGTCGCAAGAAGATCTTCATTCTATTTTGCTGATGCTGCTCAAGAAGGAAAGTAAGATGGCAGCCGACCGTGGCTTGACTCTTACATTCACGGATGCGGCGGCTGAGTGGATGCTGGCGCAGAATGATGAGCCGGAATATGGTGCGCGCCCGCTGAAGCGTATTATCCGGCGTTATGTGCGTGAGCCGCTGGCGGATTTCTTGTTGAAGGTCAATCCACCGGCTGGCACAAAGGTTAAAGCCGATACTGATGCAAGCGGACTGAAGTTCGCGGCGCTGGTTGATGGCAAAGAGATGACGTTAGGGGGTTAAGTTTGCGCCGTTTTATCACGACAACGTTTGGACTTTTTTCTGCTGCCGCTGGCATTTTGCTCATCCGCAAGGATGAAGAAAATGGTTTGCTGCGTCCGGTGCAGATTGTCATTAACGAACTTTCGTGGTTTCCGGCGCTGCTGGGTGCGATTGCCGTGATTTGGTCGCTGGTGGGTAAACCGCGGTTGTGGTTGGGGCTGCTGACGGGGGCATTCGGCACGGCGCTTTCGCTCAAACCTTTCTTGGAATATCGGGCGGCTGCCGAGGATGCGGCTTCAGCTATGCGGGCAGGGTTAGGGCGTAACTACGAGTCGAAAATTCCGTTTGATGTGCAACAGCGTTTGCTGCCTGCAACCATAACAGTGCCGAATATATTTGGGGCACATCTGCGGGCTGCACGGGCGCGAGTGTGGCGGGATGTGGTGTTTGCCACCCCGAATAATCACCCTCTCAAACTTGATGTTTATGAGCCGATGGAAAAGCCTGTTATGGGTGATTCGTATCCGGCGATTATCGTTATTCATGGTGGTGGTTGGCAGAATGGCGATAAGCAGGAATATTTCGAGCCAACCAACCGGTATCTCGCCAATTTAGGATTTGTAGTATTTGATATTCAGTACCGTCTTTCGGGGACGGCAGTGTGGCCTGCGCAACTTGAAGATATACAGATGGCTATTCGTTGGGTGCGGGATTGTGCGGGTGAATATCAGGTTGATGCCAAGCGGATTGCACTTTTGGGGCGTTCGGCAGGGGCACATATTGCGCTGATGGCAGCGGTGAAGGCGAGTGCAGAGACACAGGTGCAGGCGGTTATCGCGTTCTATGCGCCGACCGATCTTAAGTTCGAGGGATTGACTACAGCCTCATCCATTTATAACTTGATTGGTGGTTCGTATGAAGCGATGCCAGATGCTTATACGGATGCGAGTCCAGTTGACTGGATACGGGATGATTTGCCGCCGTTGTTGATTATCGAAGCCAAGATGGATACTATCGTTCCCAGCCACCACGGTGAAAAGATTACTAAACGTCTTGTACAGACCAATACGCCGTTTGTACATTTGATGGTGCCGTGGGCAAGGCATGGTTTTGATGCCGTCACGTTCGGACTGGGTGCGCAATTGGTGCAGTATCATATGGATCGCTTCTTGGCGCAGACCTTCTTCACAGGAAATCAATAATGCCAGCGACGCTTAATGCCCGACCTATGCCGCAACGACCTGCAAACGGGCTGCTGGCATGGGAAGCCACGATTGGCTATTTGCGGTTGCAATATCATTTGGATGCAAATTTGACTTTGCAAGGTGTGGCCTCCGGCAGTTTGATTACATGGAGCGCATACGCGGTGTGGGGGCAAAACGCCGAACAAGTAACGGGCAAGGTTTCGATGGCGGGGGCACTGCGTGACCTGTGGAAACAGATTGACAGCAAGCACGTCATTTTTGAATCACGGGAGGCGATGCTTCGCCGCCCATCTAATTATGGCGATGATGAATGGTTGGATCCCATCACCCGAACCGTGTTCAACCAGATGCTTGAGTTACTGCACATCGCATACGGTTCCTCATGGACACTGACGGTTATATACGAGCCGGTTGAAATTGCGGATGTGCGTTTTCAGGCACGGTTGGTGACTGAGAAGGATGATTATAATCTGTTGGGACAGGGCGCAACGTTGCAAGCGGCTTGTCGAGATTTACTGCGCGTCACTGCTCATATGCATATCCAGCGGCGGAAGCGTCCGCCAACCGAGGCGCAGAAATAATGCGTAGAAAAGTCTAATCGCGACCTAATAAGGAGTTGTTTTATGACCCAAGTTGATACCTCAATTTTTCGTAAGTATGATATTCGCGGTACGGTAAGCGGCGAGAAGCCCCAAATTACACCTGATCTGGCGCGGATGGTTGGTAAGGCGCTGGGCACTTATTTGCCGCAGCAATTCCAGACCGAGCGTGTGTTTGTCGGCTGTGATAACCGTGCTACCTCACCCGGCATCAAGCAAGCGATGGCGGAAGGGCTAGCTTCGACAGGCATGAACGTCACGGACATCGGCGCGGTATTAACACCCACGTTGTATTTTGCCTCGGCAAGTTATGCGGGTGTAGGCGCGGGGGTGATGATTACCGGCAGCCATCTGGATACACGCTATAACGGTATCAAAATGGCATATGGTTCGTTGGCGTTGGCAGATGACCAGATTATGGCGCTGCTGAAGTTGATCCAGACCGATGCGTTTGCGACAGGACAAGGTGAAATCAACTCTGACCTGCAAATGATTTATAAGCATATGGATACAATCACCTCAAAGGTGAAGATCAGCCGCCCGTTGAAAGTGGTGCTGGACGCGGGCAATGGACTAAGCGGTACGTATATACCGGATGTGTTGAAGAATCTGGGTGTTGAGGTCGTCGGTTTGTATCTCGAATCTGACGGCACATACCCTAACCATCTGCCGAATCCGGAAGATCCCGAAACCACGAAGGACTTGGAAGCCAAAGTCGTGGAAGTCGGCGCTGATCTAGGATTGGGTTTCGATGGCGATTCAGACCGCTGCGGGTTCATTGATAATCACGGGCATCATATCGCGGCTGATCGTTTGTTGGCGCTGCTGGCGCGAGACTTGCTCAGTCGTATGCCGGGTTCATCAATTGTTTTTGATGTGAA
>JBBSBS010000406.1:0-5972 GCA_038251045.1 Aggregatilineales bacterium
AACCCAATAATCATTGACGTTTTAAGGAACTAAGTTGATTTTGACATGGACCCTCTGGAAATGGTTAATGAAACCAATGACAGGACACCCTTTATATCAACGGATAATCAGACATCCTCCGTTTATTATGCCGTGGTATATGGGATGTGTACTGATATTGCTATCCCCATTTGTGCTGCTGCCAGCAATCGTTTTTTTGAGCGCTGTGTACGGTTTACGCTGGTCGGTGCAAATTGCGGATAGTATTGCCAAAGAGCGAGAAAACGGTATGTACGATCTGCTGGTGGTATCTCCACCGGGGATTCTTGGCATCAGCCGAACCATTATGTCGGCCTGTTTGAATCGCAACGATTCACTGGAACAAATTGAAGCCGCGGGAACATGGTTCATGCGTGGAATTCTTACCGTCATTTTGATGCTGCTTGCGGCAAGTGTTAGCCCGTCCATTATTCCTGCCGGGGCGCAAATCGCGGGTGGGCTTATCATCGCAGTATATCTGGCTACGATGGGACTAGCCATATATATTGAACATTTACAGTCAATCGTGATTGCAGTCGAAATTGGCATCTGGATTCCGAGTTATGCGACACGCCGACTGGATGCCAGCGCGGCTGCATTCATGGCCTATCTGGTTATCCAAGTTGCGAGTTTTTTGCTTACCTTGGTGGTTGGGTTTTCGATTGCACCTGCCCTCCTACAAGCCTTGAATACCGGATCTGTTTTAAGTGCGATTGCCCTGCCCTTTATTCGGCTGGTAATTTTCGTAGGGAGCCGTGAGTTCATCATACGGAAACTATGGCAAGCTGTGGTAAGGGAGACACAGGCCACACCATCGGAAGTAGAGTTCAAGCGTTGATGACGTTATAATGGCAGGGAGTTCGATTTGTCCCTCCACAGATATAAGTGTCGACTGGCGAGGGAATTGAAATACCATCAAGTTACTCAATAATCAGCGATAACAGATGCTGATGGAAATTAAACGAGGTTAGCGTGACCGATTTAATTGACCCCAATATGATTCCAATGACTCCAAGTGAGGGTTGGCAGCCTGATCCGGCTCATCCACGACGCAGACCACCGTGGATAAAAGTGCGCGCGCCAAGCAGCGAAGGTTACAAAGAAGTCTACGAATTAATGCGAGAGAAGAAGCTGAATACAGTGTGCGAAGAAGCACAATGCCCGAACATCGCCGAATGTTGGGGACGGGGAACAGCAACTTTCTTGATGGGTGGTGACACCTGCACACGCTCGTGCGGATTCTGCGACATCAAAACGGGGCGACCGAACCCGATTGACTGGGCAGAGCCGAACCGTGTAGCCGAGTCGGTGCGGGCATTGGGACTAAAACATGTGGTGATTACCAGCGTGAACCGTGACGAACGACCGGACGGCGGTGCGCCTCTGTTTTCGATGGTCATCAAGCGTATCCGTCACCTGCAACCGGGATGCAGTATCGAAGTGTTGATACCGGACTTTAAGGGCAGCGAAGCCAACCTGAAAACAGTTATGGATGCCCAACCGGAAATTCTGAATCATAACGTGGAGACTGTTCCGCGTTTGTTCAAGAAGGTGCAACCGCAGGATAAGTATGAATGGGCGATGAAGACGCTAGGAAACGCCAAGCAAATGGATCCACTGGTGCTGACCAAGAGCGGCATCATGGTGGGATTGGGCGAGACTTTTGAAGAAGTGCTGGAAGTCATGCGCGATCTGGTGGGGCAAGGTGTAGACATTCTGACGATTGGTCAGTATCTACAGCCGAGCAAGAATCATCTTGCAGTCGAGCGTTTTTACCTGCCGGAAGAATTCGATGCGTTCGAGCGCTTAGGGCGCGAGATGGGCTTCAAGTGGGTGGAAAGTGGCCCGTTGGTGCGGAGCAGTTACCGCGCCGAGGCGCAAGTGCGAGAACTTTCTAAGCTGAATCATTTCCGCCTGCGGGAAGTGGTCGAGTAAGTCGTTAGCAAATTGCTTTTAGTGATAAAAAACGTCGTTCAATGGGATGGCGTTTTTTATTGGCAATTTTGTAGACTAAAATAGGTGATGTAGGAATTGCAGATACTCCGCTCATACATCAATGATTACAAAGCGCATCAGAAAATCAGATTAGACTTTGGCAGCTTCTTGAAAATGAACGAGGAGTTCGAGGTTACCGAGATGAATGGTATCCATATCGCGCAGCACACGATGAGAATTTGGAGCGATTGCCTGCATGTTGATGAAGGTTCCATTTTTGCTACCCAGATCGCGGATGGTCAAGACCCGATTTGCGAACTCAATGACGGCATGTTGTTTTGAAACGCCGCACATATAAGCCTCAAAGACATTCAGATCCACATCGGGTTCTTCGGTGTCATCCGACTCGCTTTTACGTCCTAAAATCAGGCTGTCATCCACACGCAAAACAAGGTGGGTCGTAAATCCTTTAGCCGTAATAATTAGGTCGTTATGCTGGTGGAAGCGGACTTCTCCCCATTTAGGAATACTGTCCATTTCGATTGCATCCGAGGTAATGACCAAGGTTTCTTGTTTATGTTTTGCAACCATAGTGCATACCATTTCATCTATTACAACATATTTCGATGGGGTTAATTGAGGCAGTTGCCACTATTCAATCTTAAGCGATAAACAAGTCTTTCAGCAACAACGAAAAACGAATAATGAGTAAAAATTTGTCATTCCAAGATTTCGAGTATACGGGCATAGGCATCGTTAATTTGCTGCATCCGTTCGGTCGCACCGGGTGACTTATCGGTGTCAGGGTGGTGTTTGCGGGCTTTACGGCGATAAGCACGTTTAACATCATCAAGATTTGAATCGGTAGATACCCCTAGAAGATCATAAAATAGCTGCAACGGATGTTCAATCGGACGCTCGATATGGACATGAGTTTCACGGGGGGGCGTAAAACCGGCGACGTTCCGCACACCCATTATGTAATCCGACTCGATTGCGGCAAAGTCACCACTGAGATCCGCCAAGCGAACCGGTTGGGCGCGGGTGATAATCCCCTTCTCGATGCCAACGGGGAATATGACAACGGCCTCAAGAATGGTGGTATAGGCATAGACTTTGCCGCCATAGGCTTGGAGCAGCAATCGCAAACCGTCGGACATGAGGGCAGATTTGCCGTCTTCGGTAATGAGGTCAAAGGCGAGAATATAAAGGGTGTGCAGGTCAGCACGGGTGTTTGCGTTGAGGGTTTTTTTGATAAAGCCAGTAGACAGCTCACCCGCCAACAAATAAATAATGATGTCCTCGTGGAAACTGCTGTGAGCAACATTGACCAGTAAGGAACCGACATCCAGTATTTTTACCGAACGCACATTCTTTACAGCCCGGAGGTTTTCGACCAGATGTCGTGTGACTGTTTGCAAACTCATAGAACCATATCCAATTATTCGTTGAAGGCTGCGGGCTGAGAATCGAAATCACGGTTGCATGGCATCCGTGACTAATCTCACACCCTGATTACAAAACGACCGAATTGTGTCGTCGGACACAAAAACAAGAATACAACAAAAAGGGCGCAAATCATGCGCCCTAAAATCCATAGTCAGGGTTGGGGAAAGTTTAGCTCTCGATAACCTTATCGTCAATGAGCTGCTGCTGAACTTTTTGTCCACGTGGATCAAAGGCAAAGTGCTGCCCATGCAGTTGAAATTCCATATCCTGCATGGCACGACCAGCACGATTTTTCTCGACTGTGAAAACGACCCAGTCGCGGAACTGCTTGGCAGTATAGGGATTAAAGGCCACATGATCTTTTGAAAGAATGTGGTACTTGTTGTTCATGATGATGGCAATATCCGACTCGTAGTCGAGGGCACTGCTTCCACGCAGATGGAAAAGATGGATGCGTTTGCTTTTTAATCCTTCGCGGTCGGCAGCAACAATCGACCAGACCGGTACGTCAAGCGAGAGCGCAATATCCTTTAGACCTTCGACAATAATGGTCACTTTATCGTTTTCGTCACGCGGGCGTTCGGGATAAACAGCGATTTTTTGCAGGTAATCAACAAATACAGTGACATTACCACCGGTTGCATCACACAAACGGGCGGTCATTTCCTTGATGGCTTTGAGTGTGGTAACCGCAGGGCTGGCTTTGACGAGGATCATGCGGTCAGCATAACGAGCCATACGCGCCAACGCAGGGGCTGTACGCGGATTTTCCTTGAGGATGGCCTGCAACGATCCGGGAGAGTTCGGGTCGCGCCCCATAAAACCTTTGGCGCGTTCAGCCACAATAATCTGATACAGGTCGCGCAGCTTTACGCCACGTGTAATATCCACTTCGGGCGGATTGATGCTTTCCATGCACAGCAAACGGTGCATAAGGTGCGTTTCGGTATGTTCATATGAGAGATAGAAGGCGTATTGATCGGGACGCATGGCAATATTTCGCGCCATTTGTAGTGTAGCAATTGTTTTACCAATACCCTGAGCGCCGCCGAGCAGTATCAATTCAGTTTTACGAAGTCCGCCACCAATAAAGCCATCCAACGGGTCAAAGCCAGTGGACATGGGGACATAATCGACCAAGTCACCCTGAATGACGCGCTCATTGGCTTCATTTAAGACCTGTGTAAGGGTACGCGGCAGGTGGGCAGCCGGACGCTGAGGAGCCGAACGCGGTGCGGTCGGTGAAGGTGGCCGGACAGGTTGGGCTGGAGCAGGTTGAATCGGCGGCTGACGAGCATTCAAATCGTCAGAATCTGAGTCAGAATCGGGAGGCAGGTCGCCAGTAAAACGTCTCGTCGCCATATCGTTACCTTAATTTCAAGATAGTACGAAGGTTACACAATGTATACATTTATGATAAGCAAAGATTAGAAGTTTGCAACATTTGTACCAATAGTGTAGCACTATTTCAGAAAATTATAGAGTTTACGCTGCGCAAACATTACCAAATCTTAATCCTTCGTGTTCCAATTTGAATTTCTTACGTAAGTTTCCATTAATGGTTTATTCACAAACAGGTGCAATGTATGCTAAAATATGGGCGTTTAGGCGATTGTTAAAAACATTACAATAAGTTATGGTCTTAACAGTCGGAAGTTATTAACCATCAAGTACGTTAAGAGGGTGCCAAGTTGATACAAGAACTGATGAACCGGGCCGACCAGCGGGGTTATCTGACGTTCGATGATGTCCTTGAGTTACTAGATGAAGAAGGAGATGACGCGAACACTGTAGAGAACCTCCTGTTTGAATTGGATGAAATGGGTGTAGAAGTAAGACAGGAAAGTGAGCAACCGTTACGGGGTGGTCCAGTTTTGAGCGACGAAATCGAAATGGATTTCGAACCGGAAGAACTTCCACAAGACCCGGGAGTGGGCGATATTAACGCGGTGTCGGCAGATGATCCGGTTGGGTTATACTTTCGGCAGATGGCGCAAGAACCACTTTTGACAGCACAGGAAGAAATCGAACTGGCAAAGCGCATCGAAATGGGCAAAGAAGCCCGTCGCTGCCTGAATAACCCCGGTTCGAGCGAGATGTACGGACTCTCGTGGGTAGGACATATGGAACGCCTGATGGATGAAGGGCAATCCGCACGCGAACACCTCGGCAGAGCAAACACGCGGCTTGTGGTGAGCATCGCCAAGCGGTATATGGGACAGGGACTCCCCTTCCCCGATCTCATTCAAGAGGGTAACGTGGGATTGATGCGGGCGGTGGATAAATACGATTACAATCGTGGCAACCGCTTTAGCACCTATGCAACGTGGTGGATCCGCCAAGCGATCACCCGCGCTCTCGCACAGAAAACCCGCACTATCCGCATCCCCCTGCACATGACCGAACGTATCCGCCAGATGTATAGAACCGCACAAAATCTGGAACAATCGTTGGGCCGCCGACCATCCCCCGAAGAAATTGCATCTGAAATGGATTTACCAGCCGATAGTGTGCGTGGCATGATGGACGCAAGTCAACACGCAATCGCACTGGAACGTCCGGTAGGGGAT
>JBBSBS010000407.1:0-5958 GCA_038251045.1 Aggregatilineales bacterium
CGCAACCCGATTCTGGCGACGATCACCGGCGCATTTTTGGGATTTGCCTTCCCTGTATGCGAATGTGGGGTCGTGCCAGTGGTGCGGCGGTTGTTCAACAAAGGGCTGCCGATGTGGGTCGGCATCACCTTTTTGCTGGCAGCGCCGGTTATTAACCCGATTGTGCTGGTCAGTACCTACGTTGCTTTTGGCTTCGGGCCGGTGTTGATCGGGCGGGTGGTGTTCACGGTGATTGTAGCCATCGGCGCGGGATTGGTGTTTGCATTAGGCGCACGTCCGCAGGATGTGTTGCAACCGCGTTCACTGATGCCTGTCATGGGCGGGTCGGGCGACCTGCCGCTGCATTTCGTTAAGCGCAAGACGCTCTTAATGGGCATGGGTGATGCGCTGCGTTCTGCCAACAACGAATTCTTCGAGATGGGGCGCTACCTCATTATCGGGTCGCTGCTGGCGGCAACCATGCAAACACTGGTGACGCAGGACGTGCTGATTGCATTGGGTAAAGGGCCAATCGTTTCGGTACTGGTGATGCAGGCGATGGCCTTCGTCCTCAGCGTCTGTTCGACGGTCGATGCTTTCCTGGCGCTGTCATTCATCGGCACATTTACAACAGGTTCGATCATCACCTTCCTGACCTTCGGGCCGATGGTGGACATCAAGAGTACGCTGATGTTCATGGGCGTGTTCCAGAAGCGGACGGTGCTCTATCTGGTCTTACTGCCCTTGTTGATGACGCTGCTCATCGGCGTGTGGCTCAACCTGAATGTCGTGTTTTAGAAGGAATTGAGTCATGGCTAATCTCGAACTTTTTGATAATTATTCAGTGCCGCGCAACCTCCAACGTGAAGCGCTCGTGGGCTGGTCAAAGTCAGCTTTGTTGTTTGGGTTGGGCGCTTACTTCATTTATAGTATTGCCAGTGGCAACCTGAGCAACTACATTAATCAGCGTTTTTCGTGGTTGTCCTACGTTGCCGCGGGATTGTTCATCCTGCTAGGCGCAGCGAATGCCATCGACTTGATGCTGCACAAGGATGCTGTATCACTTGACCGCAGCCACGCGCCGATCACATGGCCTGTTATGTTGATTGTAGCGATCCCCCTGCTGCTGGGTTTGCTCGTGCCATCGCGCCCATTGGGATCAGCAGCGGCACAGGGCAGCGTCAGCCTGACCGCAGCGTCGGTAACTACGGCGACTACCTTTACCACCGATCCATTAAAATGGAACGTGCTGGATTGGCTGCGCTCATTCAACTCGACGGATGACATCAGCAGCTTCAATGGTAAAGAAGCCAATGTTGTCGGGTTCGTTTACCGTGAGGGCACATATGCGGATAATCAGTTCATGGTAGCGCGTTTCACCGTAAGCTGCTGCGTAGCCGATGCGTCTGCGATTGGGCTGCCTGTGATGTCCGATAAAGCCAGTGATTTTCCGGCTGATACATGGGTATCCGTTAAAGGAACACTGAAGGTCGATAAGTTCAACGGTGATAACTGGCCTATTTTACAGGCAACCAGCATCGAGAAAATTGACCAACCCGAACATCCTTATTTGTATCCGTGACTTTCCAACTGCCAATGTTAGGACACATATGCTTGAATTTAGCTGCCACACATGGGCGTTTACCGATCTGACCTTGCCGGAAGCACTAGGGACGATTGCCCGCCTCGGTTTTCGCTATGTGGATATTGGCAGCGGGTCGAACCTGAACACCACCCGTGCGGCTGAAAACCCGCGTAAAGAAGCAGCGGATATTCGCGCTGACCTCGACTTATTCAATCTCAAAGTCAGCGACCTATACCTGATGCTGCCGCGCATCTCACTGCCGGATGAAGCCCGTCGTCAAAAAGAACTCGATCAGTTCAAGGCGCTGGTGCCGTTTGCGGTGGCGCTTGGTGCGCCCGGTATTACCCTGTCGCCGGGTTTGGTACATCCTGCTGAAGATGTAGAAGCGCTTGACCGCGTAACCGCTGCGCTGCGCGACATGGTCAAATGGGGCAAGGATGCCGGATTACAGGTGAGCATTGAGCCGCATATGGATTCGATGGCACAAACACCGGAAGTCGCCATGAAACTGGTCAAGGATGTACCGGGATTGACGCTGACACTCGATTGGGCGCAAATGGTGTGTCAGGATATTTTCCACGACGAAATCATTAAACTACTTCCCCAAACCCGCCATATTCAAATCCGGCAGGCGGCGCGGGCACAGTTGCAAACGCCATTTGAACGTGGACGGATTGACGTGCCGCAGGTCATGAAAGACATACAGGCAGCCGGTTATGGCGGCGTGGTCTGCGTGGAATATATGAATACTCCCGGCTGGCATGGTATGATCGCCGTCAATGCCGTGCAAGAATCGAAAAAGATGCGTGATGCCCTGCGTGATGCACGGGACAAATTAGGGAATGACAAAAAATGAGTCTTTCATCATATGGATGCCTGAAAGATGGGATGTAAATGATAACCGACACAAAATCATCGTATGAAAAAGAAATCGAAGCGTGGCAGCAGCAGGTTGAAGCCGATCTTCGCGCACCGGATAGCTGGCTGGCGCTGATAGGATTGGAATGGCTGAAGGCAGGCGACAATACCATCGGCAGCGCGGCGGCCTGTGATGTGCATCTACCCGCCAGTGTACCCGACCAAATTGGCGTGATTTCTGTGCAGGATAAAATCGTGACCATGCGTGTGACGGATTCGCAGGTCAAGATAGAGGGTGTGCTAGCCGTTGTCGGGCAAACCTATGTGCTAAATCAGGATCATCATGACGGCGAAATGCCGCTGGTAAACATTGGTTCGGTGACGTTCTTTGCTATTGAGCGCGATGGTGATTTTCTGGTGCGTATTCGGGATGCCAACAGTGTTACCCGTCAAACATTCAAAGGTCGCAAGTGGTTCCCTGTGAATCCGGATTACCGTGTAAAAGCTGTGTTTACGGCGCATCCTTCCAAACAGACGGTTGAAGTTGAAACCTCCAAAGGCACGCTTAGCAAACTACAAAACCCCGGCTATGTGGAGTTTGATCTGTTGGGCGAACGGCGGCGATTAGAAGCGTTTGAGACAACTGGTAAACGGCTGTGGTTTATTTTCAAAGATAAAACCAGCGGCCCATTGACCTATGGCGCGGGGCGGTTTCTTTATTCCCCTATCCTCAGCGATGGCCCGATTGATCTAGACTTCAACCGGGCCTATCATCCCCCATGTGCATTTACCGAATTTGCCCTGTGCCCATTTCCGCCGCGCGAGAATATCATGCCTATTCCGATCACTGTAGGCGAACAATTTAATACGGATTGATGCAAGGAATAGGTTTGAGGTTGGTATGCAGTTAAAACGTTCTCTGTGGATAGGTCTGGGGATTATCGCTATCATCGGCGTGTTGGTGCTCGTAGCAGTAGCCGCCACATCCCCCCAAACCAATCCGGCTTTTGATGTAGCAGCTTCGTTCGCAAATAATGCAGGTCATGGGGATGATGAGTCGGCCATTCTATTGCTCGATACCGATTTGCTGAAAGCGGTTGAAACCCTGTGTAAAGATGGCAAACCATCAGCGTGTGTACAGGGTTACATTCCGCCGGAATGGGGCACGTTGGAAAATGCCGTCTTCCGAAGAGCGACACCTGATGGCACAGCATGGGATATTGAAGTCATCGCGACCTATGAAAAAGATAAAGGCGCAAGCGGGGTATGCAGCTATTTCCATGTGAAGCCAGTGGCGGATGGGCAGTGGCGGATTGACCGTTGGGCAGGCTTTTTGTGGTGTGGCGATCCACGATCACGTAACATGGCGACCAACCCCGATACCCCTAACCGGATGCCATGAAAAACTCATCAACCGCCCGACAACGCGTTTGGATTATTCTCCTATTATGGATGCTAGCCGGTTGCATTCCAGCGCATGTACCGGATAATCTGGATGACACACCGGGGCCGCCGGTAATCGTCAAAGATGACGTTTATGAAGGGGCAACGTTTAGCGCAAAAATACCCGCAGACTGGCGCGTCATCACAGGGGAAGCACGAGCACCACAGTCGGTTATTTTCGTCGCGCCTGATGACAAAACGTTGATTCGGTTAATGGTCGGAAGTATTGAAGTTGGGGATGTTTCGGTGGAAAACCAGCGCAATGAGATTTACCCGATTACGCTGGCAGATAATACGATTTTGACAGCAGTCTTTAGTTCGCCTTATTCAACGTGGGCGAAATATTGGGCGACATTTGAACAGGTACGGGACTCAGTAAACTCCCGTTGATCTGCGAGGCCAGCGACAGGAGGCGCGTCACCTTCGGTTGTGCTGCCGGTGGGGTCACGCGCGGCGCAGGCGCAGGAGGTATGACTGGCTCTACTGGAGCGCTGCGTTCTGCCTTAACGGTAACGTCCAATGACAGACTACCTAAACGAATCGTGTCAGCATGGCGCAAGACATGGGCGTTAAATGGATGAACTTTTTCACCATTCACAAATGTTCCGTTGCGGCTGTCGAGATCAGTCACATGCAAACCGTTGCGGCTGCAATCAATCACAGCATGTACGCGCGAGATACCATGTTCGGCAGCGCTGAAAGCGGTCAGGTCAACATCAGGCAGTTGGAGCATAAAGGGTGCTTGCCGCCCCATCATGGCACGCTGCCCCGGCACTAAGGTTAAGGGTATTTCTTCTCCCTCAATTTGGAAAGAAACCGTATACACAACATTCTGCATAGGCTGTGACGTTGTATCTGAATCTGATGCGAGATGACCACACTTTGTGCAAAGAGTGTATCCTTCGATATTCTCTTCACCACATTCTTTGCAGGTTGTTAGTGGGCGTAGTTGTGCTGTCATTCCGTAGTTATCCATTTCCGCTTACTTGATATTAATATCATAACCCTGTTTGTTGAAAAAAGAGTTAGGAAAATCGTCATCCTCAACTTTTTATACAAGTTTAGGAAATTTTTAGGATATGGTGATAGTGACCGTTAATCAATGTGGATAAAGAGACTGACAATAAGTTAAAATGAATATCAGCTAAGGGTGCTTTACAGTGATTTAAATACGCGGTACAATGATAGTGAAATTCAGAACATTCACAATTTTGTGAACGTAAGATCGTAACCGAGTAAAACGTACTGAATAGCGAGCGCGTTAATCATTATCCAGTGCCTACTCTTATAACCTCACCAACGAACTTGAGGAGTACGTCCGAAATGATCAATTGGAATAATATCAATGACAAAGTTCAGGCCGCCGAGCGCTTGAGCTATGACGACGGTGTATGGCTGTTCGAGCAGCGCGATATCATCAAGCTGGGTAAGTTAGCACAGGTGGTGCGTAAACGGCTGCACGGCGACAAAGTGTATTTCAATAAAAATCGTCATATCAACCCCACCAATGTGTGTGCTTTTCACTGTAATTTTTGTTCGTTTGCACGAACCAGTGACAACGAAGAAGGCGCATACACCTTCATGGCGAACCAATTGCCAGATAAAGTGCGTGGAGCAGTCGAGGCCGGTGTGCGGGAGTTCCATATTGTGGGTGGTTTGCACCCTGAATTGGGCTTCGAGTATTACCTTGACGTGCTGGAAACCCTCAAGAAAGAGTTCCCGCATATTCATCTCAAAGCTTTCACGGCGGTCGAGATTGATTACTTCGCCAAGTTGACCAGCCTTTCGCACGAGGAAGTGTTGAAAGAATTGGTGAAAGCCGGGCTGGATAGTATGCCGGGGGGCGGCGCAGAAATTTTCCATTGGGATGTGCGCAAGAAGATTTGCCCGGAAAAAGCCAATCAAGAAACGTGGATGGCGGTACATGACGCGGCGCACAAGCTGGGTTTAAAGACCAATGCCACGATGCTCTACGGGCATATCGAAAAACCCGAACACCGTATTCACCACATGATCGCCCTGCGTGAGCAGCAGGATAAGTCGGGCGGTTTCCAAACCTTTATTGCGCTGGCCTTCCATCCAGAAGAAAACAA
>JBBSBS010000408.1:0-5955 GCA_038251045.1 Aggregatilineales bacterium
CAATAAGATGATGAGAGACAGTGGCTTGCGATACCGTTGTGTTCATGACTTGAACAAAGCGTGACAGCATGGTACTTTAAGCATGTAGGTGTGAAATATGCCAGAATTGGTAGACATAGCGTAATCTATGGAAACTCTAAACAAAACACCCCGTTGGCAAGATTGGGCACTCGTCGCGCTACGAGCCTTCTTATTAATTGTTATGGCTATTGAGTTCCCAACCCTCCGTACTCCCGATGGCACTTTATATGCGCAGAGTGAAATTGGTATTGCACTGGTCATCGGTGTGATGAGTACAATTCTGCTGGTTATTCCCATCCTTTTCCCTGCATTACATATTTTGCTGCCGCCACTTGTGGTTATTTCAGATTGGCTGTTGATGGCGCTTGTCATTTATATCAGCCGGGGAGATACACTGGTGAGTGTGGCGACAGGCGGCTTGCTAATCGTCACAACTGTGTTACGCCTCAAGGTCGGATGGGGTGTGGTTCAATCAATGGGTATTGTGATCGTGATGTTCCTCATCCGACCAGAAGTGGCAAAACTTGTACCGGCGCAGGCAGCGGCATTGTTGGCTGATCGTATGCCAATTTTTGTAATAACGTTGTTCGGCGTGGTAGCAAACGGTTGGACATATGCTATTCAAATGCAAATTAGAGGGCAAGAAGCCCAACTACAAGCCGAAAAGAAGAACCGGGAAAGCCAGATCAGTGATATGCAAGATCGAACCCGCGCGATTTATGATATGGCGGCAGTTCTGAGTTCAACTCTGAATTATGAGAAGATTTTGAACGCAGCAATGAATGTTGGCTGGCTGGGACTACGTGACAAAAAGCGCGAAATACCGGAAAAACTCGTCAGCATGGTATTGTTATTCCGTGCTTCCGATAACCAGTTGCATGTGGTTGTGGGACGGGGACTCACTAGACTTGATGAACAGCGCATCACCCCCGGATTGGATGGATTTATGGGAGAAGCACTCAAACAGACTATTCCGGTGTTTGGCGATAGTCCGCGCAAAGATCCTGAATTGGGTAATTTTGTTGCATTTCAAACCATGCGTTCAGTGATGTGTGTGCCATTGAGGGCTGGTTTTGATAATTATGGTGTTACGGTTTACGGCAGCCCTTTCCCTGATGCATTTACGGGTGAGCACACTGAATTATTGACGGCGATTGGCTCGCAGGCAACACTCGCCTTGCAAAATTCACATCTGTACCAGAATCTACTGGATGAGCGCGACAAGCTGATTGACGCAGAGGAAGAAGCCCGAAAGAAACTCGCGCGCGATTTGCACGATGGACCAACACAAGATGTCGCCGCAATTGCCATGCGTATGAGCATCATTCAGAAACTGCTGGAACGAAGCCCAGAAGAAGTGCCTCATGAACTCCGCAAGATTGAGGATTTGGCGCGGAAAACCACTAAAGAAATTCGTCATATGCTCTTTACGTTACGCCCACTTGTGCTTGAAAATCAGGGGTTAACGGCAGCTCTGGGGCAACTGGCAGATAAGTCAAAAGAGTCTTACGATCAACCGGTGACCATTCGTGTAGGCCAAAATGTCGAGCGGGTATTGGACACCCACCAACAAGGCGTTATCTTCTACATCATTGAAGAAGCCGTGGGAAATGCCCGTAAACATGCCAAGGCCAGCATGGTTACGGTGAATGTATATAAGCAGGAAGATGTGGTTCTAGTCAACATCAGCGACAATGGTGTGGGATTCGATACCACGGAAGCCGAAAAGAAAGCGATGGATCGCGGTGGGCATCTGGGCATGATCAATCTGAGAGAGCGGGCAGAAATTCTGGGTGGCACTCTACGGATGGAAAGTGCTAGTGGCAAAGGCACGTCTATCACGGTTGTAGTGCCAATTAAAGACTCTGAAGGCTCCAGCACGAGTATGAAGGCCCAGACCGCAGGGGTACGGCAAGGCAGTGGCAATACGAGCAAACTGGAAGCCGCCGCCCTAGCTCGTGTTCGGCAGCAATCCGGCAATAAATGAGATCACATTTCTAACATGGCAGCACATTATGACCACGCGGCTGAGCGCGGCGTACCGAGTTTGGTATGGCGCGCCGGACAAGAACGCCGCCTACAAATGATTGCGCGTTGGACAAAGCTTGAAAATGCTGAGGTCTTGATTGCAGGGTGCGGCGTGGGAACCTATGCAACCCAAATCCGACACCGATATACCCGGAGTGTAGAAGCGTTTGATATAGAAATTGACCGCGCGGCAGAAGCACAGGTCGAAACACCGCATACGCTGGTCGCAGCGGCAGAAGCATTACCCTACCCCGACAATTACTTCGACACAATCCTTTCACACGAGGTTTTAGAGCATGTGCTGGATGACAGTAAGTCCATCCACGAAATGGTGCGTGTGCTAAAACCGGGTGGGCGGGTTATCATTTTTGTACCGAACCGCTGGTATCCGTTCGAAACTCATGGACACTACTGGCACAACAAGTATCACTTTGGCAATACGCCATTGATTAATTACTTGCCGGATGCTTTACGTAATCGACTCGCACCACACGTCCGTGCCTATACAGGGCGTGGTCTGCGTGGGTTATTCGATGGATGTCCGGTTCAATTGGTGAGTCATCAGCGGATATACGGTGGTTACGATAATATCATCGCCCGGTTGGGAACGACCGGACGGGTGATACGTGACTCTCTATACCGTATAGAAGGCACGCCACTCGATTTATTGGGGTTATCTCACCTTCTCATCATGGAAAAAACATAGTGACCACTCTCAAAGACCAGTTTTTACTCGACCCATCCGTTACGTTCCTCAATCATGGTTCATTTGGAGCCTGCCCGAAACCTGTTTTTGAAGTCTATCAAAATTGGCAGCTTGAACTGGAACGGCAACCGGTTGAATTTCTGGGGCGGCGCTCGGATGGGCTGTTAAATGAGGCACGGGCAGCGCTTGGTGTCTACCTGAATGCGGACGCGGACGATCTGGTATTCGTCATGAACGCCACCCTCGGCTTGAATACGGTTATTCGGTCGCTCAAGTTGGAACCCGGCGATGAAATCCTGACGACTGACCATGAATACGGCGCACTGAATAATACGTGGGCGTTCATTTGCCAGAAAACGGGCGCGAAGTACATCAATTACCCGATGCCACTGCCGGTAACCACGCACGAAGCTTTTGTTGAGCGCTTCTGGACAGGCGTAACCCCTCGCACAAAAGTAATCTTCCTGAGCCATATTACATCACCAACTGCGTTGATTTTTCCTGTTAAAGAAATTTGTCGGCGGGCACGTGAGGCAGGCATCCTAACGATTATTGATGGGGCGCATGTGCCGGGGCAAATCCCGCTGGATTTGACGGATATCGATGCGGATTTTTATTCCGGCAACCTCCACAAGTGGTTATGCGCACCCAAGGGTTCAGCATTTTTTCATGCGCGTAAAGATATGCAGCAGATGGTTGAGCCACTGGTGATTAGTCATGGTTGGACAGACCCGTCATTTATTGTCCAGAACCAGTGGCAGGGAACACGCGATATATCAGCCTTCTTGAGCGTGCCCGCCGCAATAGATTTCCAAAAAGATAACAATTGGGATGCCGTTCGGGCGGCTTGCCACGCGCTGGCAAGTGAGGCACGGAAACACATTTCAGAAATGACCGGTGTGGCTCCGATTACGCCAGATGGTGACGAGTGGTACGCGCAGATGGCGATGTGTGCCTTGCCCGACGGAAGCGATGTTACTGAGATTAAGCGACGATTGTACGACGAACACCGCATCGAAATCCCACAAATCATTTGGAACGACAAACTGGGCGTACGGGTTTCATTTCAAGCGTACAACACGGCAAATGACCTCGAAAATCTACTGTCAGGGTTGCAAGCCGTATTGGGTCTATAAGGCGCTTATTGAAGACATACAAGCTTTCATCATTAAGTCCCGTTCGGTTACAACGGGACTTTTGATTCATGATTCATTAGTTAGCAGAAACCGACTCTAGCGCCAAATCATGCAAGGCAATGACAGCGCGCTCCAAGTCCGATTCAGCCACGACGAATGATATGCTGCATTCGGAGGAACCTTGAGCGATGGCAACGACGTTGATACGGTTATTGCCCATCGTCGAGAATACGCGACCTGCCACGCCGGGTATGCCACTCATGCCTGCGCCAACTGCGGTAATAATCACCACATCAGTGCGGATGTCTACGCGATCAATATCGCGGGTGGCAATCTCGGCAGCAAGCTGCGATTCTATTGAATGTTTGACCGCCTCTGCTGTGGTATCTGTGACGAGAAAGCAAAAACTCTGTTCTGACGAAGACTGCGAAATCATGAGGATACTAGCACCTGCACTGGCAGTAGCAAAGAATGTGCGCCCCGCTATACCGGGTACGCCAATCATCCCTTTGCCACTGACCGTAAGCAGGCTGACCTTCTGTATGCTGGTGACAGCTTTAATGACGGTGGCGCTTGGCTCTCCCAATTCACCGATCAGCGTACCGGGGAAGGTAGGATTAAATGTATTGCGCACGCGGATTGGAATGGCTTTATCCAGCACGGGTTGTACGGTTTTGGGATGCAGTACCTTCGCGCCGTAGAAGGCTAACTCACCTACTTCTTGATAAGAGACATAGGGCAGCACACGCGCACGTTTGTCTACACGTGGGTCGGTGGTCATGACACCATCAACATCCGTCCAGATGACCAATTCATCACTATTGGTAGCGGCTGCAAAGATCGCGCCGCTATAGTCGCTGCCGCCACGTCCTAATGTGGTCAAGACACCGGTACGAGTCGCTCCAATAAATCCGGTGATGACTGGCGTTATCCCTTCAATCAGGGCGGGTATGAGTTTGTCGTCAACACGTGCTTGTGTTTCATCCCATAGTGGTGAGGCATTCTGAAAGCGGTCATCGGTAACTAAGAAGTCACCCGCATCATAGGCGGCAGATTCGATGTCCTGTGCTTTGAGTGCTGCTGCGACTAAACGGCTGCTCAAGCGTTCGCCGTAGGCAACAATGGCATCAGAAATACGGGCGGTTACTTCGCCTAAAATACTGACGGCATGACAAATTTCGGTATATTCATCAAGTAATGACTTATTTTGGGATAGGGTTTTTTCTCGCACAGGGCCGGGGGGCACAAGAATATTCAGTGCGTCATCATGACGATCACGAAGTTTCTCGGCAGTCGATAAATAACCCCATTTGTTGCCTGAGGCAGCCATTTTAACCGAGTTCAACAATTGATCGGTCACACCAGACATGGCAGAGACAACAACGATTATGCGGTGGCCTTCGGTACGCGCATCCTTGACAATCTTCACCAGATTAGCAATGGCTTCCGGACTACCGACTGATGTACCACCAAACTTCATGGTTAACGTTTTCATAGCGAGTGTTCCTTGAATGAAATAAATAAAAAAGCGTGTGGGGTTTCCACACGCTTTTGTTTGCACACCTTATTGGCTTGCTTACTACAGACGGAAAACCCCTCTTGCACTATTGCGCCGAGTAGTCATCATACCCATAGTCATCATGCCAAAAATCCGCAGGTTCACGAAGAATTTCTCCTAGTTACTAGTGAATAAGAGTAGCGTGTTTGCAAAATACTGTCAAGGAATTTCTGACGATTAACCTACGGTTGGCTATAAGCTTTGCGTAATAGTCGGTTTGCTGCTACATTGATTGGGATTATTTAAGCAGTAAAGTGGTTGAATTATGCGTTTGGGAACATACCGTTTCAATTCACGATTTTCGTTGATTGCCGTTAGCGTCGTCATGGTCATTATAGGGGCGTGTACCACCAATACACCCAGCGAACAAAACGTTGGTGTTGCGACTGATACTCTTGCGCCACTCGTCACATTTACGCCACGATTCACGGCGACGCCTGTTCCTTCACGGACACCGCTGCCAACCTTCACACTTACGCCCTCAGAAACGCCGATTTCTCCGACCC
>JBBSBS010000409.1:0-5942 GCA_038251045.1 Aggregatilineales bacterium
CGGTTTGCAGGAGTAGGCTGTTCAAATTCTGGAGATGGTCGCTGACCTCGCCCCAGAATATATTCAGCAGTTCGTTATCTTGTGGGTCAGTCATGCCCGTAATGTGCTCACTTTGTTACAGCTTCAACCCGCTAAGCACCATATTGATGCGGTTAGAGGCATCGCGCAGGTTTTGGACGCTTGTCTTGACTTGCAAAGTAGTGCTCAGGGTTTCAGTGGTCGCTTTCTTGATGGTACGCATGGCCTGCGTCAGTTGATCCATGCCGATGGTTTGCTGGCGGGTACTGGCGGCAATTTGCATGGCGGCTAACGCGGCTTCTTCGATGGCGTGGCTCAAGTCACGGATCGAGTCACCTGCTTTGTTGACCAGCGTTTGCCCCTGATCCACCCCTTTGCTGCCTTCCTCCGTTACCATCACCGCGGCGTTGGTCGCCCGTTGAATTTCGCCCAAGATTTCGCGCACCTGCACCGTCGCCTCGCGGTTCTGGTCAGCCAGATTACGCACTTCTAGCGCGACGACCGCAAAACCTTTGCCTTCTTCGCCCGCCCGTGCGGCTTCGACCGAGGCATTTAACGCCAGCATACGTGACTGGTCAGCTAGACTATTGACTGTGGCGATAATCTCACCGATTTGTTGGGTATTTTCGGACAGCACCAGAATGTTGTCGGCGATGTCTTCCACGCGGTGACGGATGACTTCCATGCCCAGAACAGTCTGCGTCACCGACTCGGTTCCTGTCCGTGAAATATCAACCGAAACCTGTGCCGTTTCAGCCACACTTTGCGCCCGTTCGGCGGTTTCAGTGACAGTTGCACGCACTTCATTGACCGTCGCGGTGGTTTCCGTCACGACCGCGTCCTGTTCGTTCGCCATCGCCACTTGGCGTGTCATGGCTGCCAAAATTTCTTGCGTATCGGCCTCAACACGACCAACCGCGTCGTTAATCTCGGTCACAATCCCTTGCAAGCGATCTAATACACGGTTGACCGCCTCGCCGAGTCGCTTGAGCATCCGTTCCTCGTCGCTGCTTGCCGAAAGAGCGCTGACATCCAAGCGCTGTCGCCAATCGCCCAGCACCACCATGTCGAGTGACTGCACATATTGGTCAAGTACACGGTCAATAGAAGGGCGCGTCACAAAGTGGATAATGCTGCCTACCAGCCAACCCCCCACAAAAGACAGCACAACCCACAGGATGACCCGTCCGCCATCAATAGGCGTGGTCGTCAACCCAAAAATCAAAACCGGGAAAGCTGCCGCTAATCCCATCGCCCAGGACATCATGTCCGTGGCGGAAATCACCATACGGTTCATGAGCGGGTTGCGTGCCGGTTTTATAGTTTCGTTCATCATACTTCGCTTACTCCCACCATTAATCGCGGGTCTTCAAATAACCGTTGTAAATTCAAGACAATCAGGCGTTCGGTTGTTACACCCTGAGAATAGGGCAGATGATCGATAGGACTAATCGCGCTGCGTGGAATGCTTTCCACACCATTCACTTTATGAGCCAGCAGACCGAGGCGCAGACCATTCGCTTGCGTAATCATGACTTCGGTCGGGGGCGTGTGGGTTTCAGGATTTCCCACATTGAGCAGGTAGCGTAAATCGAGCACGGTGACGATTTGCCCTCGCATGTTGATGACACCCCGATAGAAGCTCGGCACACCGGGAACAGGCGTAATTTGCTGCTCGGCACGTACCCCACGTACCAGCATCACATCAATCCCATAGCGCTCGGTTCCAAGATTGAATGTCAACAACGTTTCAGACTGTTCAGCCGGGTCGTCGCTGGTGGATGCAATGGCATACTGTCGGGCGCGTTGACGCAGCCGTTCACGCTCGATGTCGAGCCGCCGTTCGTCATTGTCCCAATCGAGACTTTTCCACACATCATCTTGTGAGATTGGAGGGTTTTCACTCATAAGCCATTATCCATGACCGATCATTCATATCTAGTATATATGCATCAGATAACTTGACTGCATTGAGTTTCAGTCAATGGGTGAATAATTTGTGAAGGGATCTAACGATAGCAGGTTTGGATATCATGCCAACGAAGCTGCTATCAACTATGAGTAGGTAGGTGGATTTATGCCTATGGCGGTCAATCATCTGGTGATTACGAACTGACCGCCTGATAATTTTCTAGGATACAAGGGACGCAACTTTAATGCGCCCCCTTCATTTAGCTTTACCGTGCGCTGATTGTCGGTGTAATCGTCGGTGATACCGACTTCATGAAGGTCCACGGGCCGCCTTCATGGCACGGTACTTGTACGTAATTGCTATCCAGTGGATAGACGTACCACGTATACAAACCTGCTGCGCCTAGATTATTCACCAGATCGACCTGCTGATTCTGGCGTAGATCCACTACGCTTTCAAAGATCGAACCATCAGGCCGTACCACACGGATCAGGTTATGCTCTGCTCGTGGCCCGCGCCAGTTAAATGTTACCGTGCCCGTCCCGATAATGGCCTGTGTGCCGTTCAACGGGGTCAAGACTTCCCACCCATCACATACATAGGGTTCTACGGGTTGGCTTGTGCCCGGAACACGTAGTTCTTGCCCGATCACAATCGCATTCACATTGTCGATACAGTTGGCTAATGCGAGTTCCTGCACACTCGTACCATACTTATCGGCAATCTTGATCAACGCATCGTCGCGCTGCACGGTATAGCGCAGCTTCCATTCTTTACGTAATGTACAACCCGGCGTGGATGCGGGTGTTGCAGTTTCTGCGCCGCGTAATCCGGGGATCGACACACTCAAATCCAAGGTTGGCGTGAGGGTAATGGTTGGTGCTGCTGTTGGCGGTAAAGTAGCCGTTGGTGGTTCAAATGTCGGCGGTGGCCGCAGCGTGGGCGAGGGTGTGAGGGTCGCCAGCGGTGTGTAGGGTGGAATCGTTTCAGTCGCGGCTGGTTCGGTCGCCTGCGGGACGGACGAGGTTAGCGTCACGGCAAAAGCGGGCGACTGCTCTTGCAAATTACACGCGGTCATTGCCAGCATCATTGCCAGCAGGAGAATGGGAAGTCGTTTTCCACCAGTATTCATGAGCAATTCAGTCCCCTTTTAAGTTCGAGATGTCATCGGACGGGCAACCAATTTCCCATCCACAAGGTCGTATGCCTGATCGACATAATCCACTACCAGCGGGTCATGCGATACGATTAGAAGTGTCGTGCCCTGTTCGCGGGCGATGTTGCGGAACAGCGTCAGAATATGCCGCGCGGTTCGTGTATCAAGGCCGCTGGTTGGTTCATCCGCCAGAATGACCGCCGCGTGCAAAGCCAATGCCCGCGCAATCGAAACTCGCTGCCGCTGACCACCGCTGAGTTCATCCGGCACATGGCTTGCCCACGCCGTTAATCCTACAGCTTGTAAAGCGGATTGCGCCCGCCTGCGCCGTTCAAATATGCCCAAGCGCGGCAGCCGCAATGCCAGATCAACATTTTCCATTGCCGAATAGGTCGGCAGCAACGTATCACTCTGGAAGATAAACCCGATTTGTGTACGCCGTAGCTCTGCCCTTTTCCGGTCGCTCATCTTCACGATTTCCTGACCCTTGAACATAATCGTTCCGGCGTTCGGACGATCCAGCGCCCCCACCAGATTGAGCAGGGTAGTCTTGCCGCTGCCCGATGGGCCATAGAGTGCCACCAGCGTGCCTGCTTCTACGCACAGGTCAAGTCCGTGCAGCACCTGCACCGGATTCGCCTGTGTGCCGAAGGTGCGCTCGATACCGTGTGCTTCAATCAAATACTCGGTCATGGTTTTACCTTCGGCTTGCGCCTCAACCACCCGAAACGGCGGCGAGGTGGTGGCGGTGCATCCATAAATGTATCACCCATGCCCGCATTCTCATCCGCTTCGGTTTCGGGGCGCAGTAACACACCTTCCGGTCGAATTTCTACCGAGATATACGACGCATCCGCCAGTTGTGAGCGCACCGATTGCGGCAGCTGGATACTGCCCGTTTCGTCTAGTCGAGGGCTGTCTTCTCCGGCTTTCGACATATCTTGTCCCAGAGCGCCATCACGCAAGGTCAACACGCGGTCGGCATGGGCTGCCACTTCCAGATCATGGGTCACCAGCAAAATCGTTAGGCCATAACGTTTTCGCAGCAGTTGCAGTAGTTCAACCACCTGTGCGGCACTTTGCCGGTCGAGCGCACCGGTTGGTTCATCTGCCAATAACAGACCCGGTTGGTTTGCCAGTGCCACCGCAATCGCCACCCGCTGCTGTTGACCACCGGAAAGGGCAGCCGGTCGTTGATTAGCCTTATCGCTTAACCCCACCGCATCCAGTAATTCATGTGCTTGCTTCCCACGCTGCCACGGTGACACACCCGCCATCATCATCGGCAGAGTGACGTTGCGCAGGGCTGAACGGTTGGGCAGTAAATTGCGGCTCACGTTCTGCCATACAAACCCTACCTGCCGCAGCCGATAATCCGCCAGCTTTCGACCTTTCATGTTCAGGAGGTTTTGCCCATTAACGGTCAATTGTCCGGCGGTGGGTGTATCCAACCCACCTAGCAAATTGAGCAGGGAGCTTTTACCTGCACCACTCGGCCCGATGATGGATACCATCTCGCCTTTTTCCATCTCAAAGTCGATCCCGCGCAGGGCGACCAGTTCATGGTCATCTACCTTGTATGCCTTCACGACCTGCTTGCAAACGATAAAGGGTGTCATCTGTGCTTCCTCATCATGGCCCGATGACCACATCGCCCTCATTAATGCCGCTTTTGATTTCAACGCGGTCAGTGGTTTGCAAACCAAGTACCACATCGAAGCTTCGCGGCCCATCAGCCGTCTGCACCACCACAAACGTCCGGTTCTGGAAGGTTCGCACTACCGAGGGCGGCAGCCACAGCACATCCTTACTAACTTGCAGCGGCATTTGCACCTCAATCAATTGGTCGGATGCCACATTCTCTAACGAGGCCGCGACCCGTGTGGTTTGGTCGGCCTCTTTGGAAGTTGAAGGGATGCGCCGTACTATACATTGCACGGCTGTTTCCGGACGGTTAAGTACCTGACAAACCCCCACCGTTCCCACACTCATTTTCTGCGCATCCGTGATGGCGATAGAAGCGACTGCTTCCTTCGGCTCAGGCCGCCCAATCGTAATGACCGTTACGAATGCCGCTGCCTGATCGCCCGGTTTGACCGATACATTCAGGATTTGACCATCAATTGGCGCATACAACGATGACTGCGCGATTTTCGCTTTCACCTGGTCAACGTTCAACTGTGCCGATAAAAGACTTTGTGTAGCTGCCGCGTCACCCCCGCCTGCCCGCGCTTTATCAAGGTTTAACTGTGCTTGGATCAAACTGTTTTCGGCTTGCGCGATCGTGTATTGATAGCGGTTAAAACTTTGTGCTTGGCTGTCGTAGCTAATCTGCGCATTTAACAGGCTGTTTTTTGCAGAATTGAGCTGCTGCAAAGCACCATCAACCGTCGAAGCGGGTGACTCTGGATGACTGAGAGCATCGTCATAACTGCGTTGTGCGTTTTCGAGCTGCATCTGTGCGTTATCGACTGCAAGTTTTGCCGAAGCCACGCCTGTCCACGGGCTGCCAGCTTTCGTGTTTTCCAGACTCAGTTGGGCGTTTGCTAATGTGACCTGTGCATTGGCTACCGTATCCACGTCACCGGATGCGCCGTTCAGTAAATTTTTCTGTGCAGTGTCTAATGAAAGTTGCGCCGAAGCCAACTGATTTTCAAGATCGGTAATTTGATAATCGACCAGCAGTTGACCTGCCGATACTGCGTCACCCTGTTTCACATTGACACGCCGCACAGTTCCCGCAATTTCAAATGAGAGCGGTAGTTGGTCACGTGGCTGCCAGCGTCCCGTGAAATCCAGAATGTTTTGTACATCGCCACGCTGTACCAGATAGGTCGGTTTGGCGACTGCTGGTGC
>JBBSBS010000410.1:0-5931 GCA_038251045.1 Aggregatilineales bacterium
CTCCATGCCGCGACCGCAACCGGACTATCATTTTGTGGACGTGGCTCCACGATGATATGCGATGGATACTTGCTGGCGATGTCCAGCAGCTGGTTGATAATTTCCTGATTCGTCGTGTCTTTGTATGAAAGCCAGATGCCACCATGTTCCAGATTATGGATGAGTGTTTCATCCGGTAACTGATTCTTATAAACACCCCACGGAGCCGGATCAATATAATGCCAACCGGATGTCGGCGGATTGGAGTTGTAAGCCGGATGCGTTTGACCTACAGCGATATGCTGCTGCCCCAGATTGGGGTAACTCACACTGGTATCGGGGATGCTCAAATCCCCCGGTGGATTCTGTTCAGCGATTGTATTTCGCACAATGACAACCAGCACAAATGCGATCACAATAACTCCAGCGCCAATCATCAGCCATCCCGGTGAAAGAAATTGGCGAAAGCGGCTTGGGGGTGAAGGGGGGGCGTTGCTGATTTTGGCTGCTGACTTACTCATAATATGTTCCTGTCCTCTTGGTTCCAAAAAATAAGAGAGGCATAGTTTAATTACTATCGCTTAGGAAGTAATGAGAAATAAGCGGACATTCGTCCGCTTATTGTTAGAGAATTGTTGCGTTTTAACCACCCATCCCTCAGGCGTTTTTCTTGGCTTTCGGGAAACGCGTCAGTACGCTAGCCGGTTCGGGTGTCGGGTACTTATCGCCCATCGTCAGCTCACCCGGTGTCTTGCCATTTTTCGACCGGGCTGATCCCGCGAATACGCCGATGGCAGTGCCGTCTTTCGTGAAATCATTAAGCAGGTAAACCTGACCGGATTGGAAACCGTCACGGTCGATGCTGCAACTGGTCACCATGCCGATGACCTTACCCTTTTTATCAACGACCGGATCGCCCTGATGTGCTGGACGTGCGCCCTTATTATCCAGCCGGAACCGTGTTACCTGTGCGTCGCGCTTTAGCTCATGGGCAATGAATGCCCGCTTGCCGACAAAGTAGGGTTTCCACAACTTCACATAATGGCCAAATCCTGCATCTGCCGGGTTCATATTGAGCGGCCCTGCCAGTTCATGCCCATATAACGGCAATCCGGCTTCTGTGCGCAGGCTGTCACGGGCTGCTAATCCACAGGGTGTCGCGCCATTGGCAATCAATTCGCCAAATAGCTGTGGTGCTTCGTCTGGATGAACGAAGAGTTCATAGGCGGTGCGCTCACCTGTATACCCTGTCCGTGAAACAATCAAATCAAAACCACCAATTGTCACCTGAGTAACATCTGCCCATGCCAGTTTTTTGATCTTGGCCTTGTCTGCGTCGCTGCCGCCCAACCCTAGCAGGATATCGGTGCTTTTCGGCCCTTGCAAAGCCACATCGACACGCCCTGCCGATCCTGCACCTTGGCGGTAGTCGGTGATAACACACTGGTTTGCACCCGTTGGCAGGCGTTTGCCGTTTTCGCCATCGCCAAATCGGATTTTACCGGCCTGTGCATCGAGTAGAAAGGCTGTATTCTTGTCATTGTTTGAGGCGTTTACGACGACCAGAAAATCATCAACTGCCAGACGATATATCATCAAGTCGTCTAACGGAATACCATTGTGATCGAGCAGGTAGGTATAATGTGATTCGCCTACTGCCAGCTTCTCGACCTCATTGGTAGTCATGACATCCAGAAAGGCGGCAGCGCCCGCACCTCTGACTCCCAGTACGCCCATATGTGTCACATCAAATACACCCGCGCCCGTTCGTACAGCTTGATGCTCTTCAGTGACAGACGAATACCAGACCGGCATATCATAACCCGCGAACTCGACCATCTTCGCGCTGAGCTGTTTGTGGAGGTCGTGCAGTGTGGTTGTGAGTAGTTCAGTTACCGTCGGCTCCTGCCATTGGAAGACTGGCAACTCGACATCCTGTGGACCCGTGTACTGCTCACCGTTAATACCAATGAAATACGATTTCGCGGCATAACCGGTGAAATCTGTTGCCCAGTCGCTTTTCGTATTGATTCTTACCGCACCCGATTCGGTTTCGCTTTCGACGACAATATCAACAGGCCCCGGTACTTTGGCGTAAGGGTCGGTTGTGTCAAACAACACAAAACCGTCAGATAAACCGCGCAGCCACGCCGCAACTCGTCCTGCATTTTGTTCGACATACAGCTTATAGCCGCCATGTGCTGCTTCTAGCACCCCACGACTCATAACACTGCCATCGGCTTCCAACAGCCATGTGGACTGCTGTTCGTCGGTCTTTAACGCCAGCACATCACTGGTCAAGACCGTATTCAAGAAACCAGCGGCCTGTTCGCCTCTAATCGCGAATGTTACCCAACCGGACTGTTTTACCGAGTCCACATAAGAGAAGTGCGGGTATCCATCGGCTTCAGCATGGGTATCAATCCCTACACTATGCGACAGTTCCCGTACAGCTAATTTAGCCTGCTCGAAAACATCAAAGTCAATTTTGGCTCGTGGTTCAGCACCCTTTTTACCGACGTAGCTGAAAGGCACACACGCTTGCAAAATATCTGCAATAATGTCACCCAACCTGTCAATTTCTACATCGCCAAATCCACGCTGGGTAATCCACGGTGTACCGATACGAATACCGGAAGCGCGTAATGCCGCTGGATCGCCCGGAATGGTGTTTCGATTCAGGACGATCCCGCACAGATCCAGTATGCGTGCCGCCATATCGCCGCTGAGCGTTGTGCCATCCGTGCCGACTACACTCTTGCAATCGACCAACAGCAGGTGCGTATCGGTGCCGCCGTAGGCTACTCGCAACCCACGCGCTTCTAATTTCTCTGCCAAGCGCGTGGCATTTCTAACCGTTTGGTGCTGCAATTCGCGGAATTGTTCACTTGCCGCCAATCGTAACGATACTGCCATCGCCGCGATGCTGTTCATGTGCGGGCCGCCTTGTTCACCGGGGAACACCGCACGGTCAATCTTGCTCGAAAGCAGGGACTTATGCGTGATGATGACCGCACCGCGTGGGCCAGCTAACGTCTTATGGGTTGTGAAAGTTACCACGTCAGCGATGCCCACCGGATTCGGGAAATCTCCGGCAATGATTAAACCGGAGACATGCGACACATCCGCCAGCAAGTATGCACCCACTGCATCAGCTGCTTTACGTAAGGCCTGCCAATCGGGTGCAAATGGATAACTGGTATAGCCGCCAATAATCATTTTGGGCTTATGTTCTAGTGCCAGCGCCATGATATTGTCGTAATCAAGCCGTTCGGTTATCGGATCAACCCCGTAGCTCACAATTTTGTAATTCTTGCCGCTGCGGTTGACCGGGCTGCCGTGTGTCAAATGACCCCCGTGCAGTAGATCCATGCCCATCACCGTGTCGCCTACATTCAGCAGCGCACTATAAACCGCATTATTGGCAGGTGCGCCTGAAAGTGCCTGTACATTCACAAACAGTTGTTCCGGTTTGTATTGCGGTGTGGCGAACAGTTCCGCTGCCCGCCGCCGCGCCAACGACTCGACGATATTGGCGTACTCGGTTCCTTTGTAATAACGCTTGTCGGCCTGCCGCCGATATTCCGGCAGACGTTTGTTGTAATCCAGAATTTCCGCCTGTGTCATCGTCCGCGTTTCATCCAGCGGATAACCTTCGGCATATATGTTATGGAAGGCTGAACTCAGCGCCTCGCGCACTGCCTCTGGCACAGTGCTTTCTGAGGGAATAAGGATCAGATACTGCGCCTGCCGCGCTGTCTCATGACGAATCAGTTCGGCAACATCCGGGTCAAGCTCTGCCATTTCTCCGCGAAACAAAAAGTCTTTGTGGGTCATAAATCAACCTGTATGCTGTTGTATTTGGAATGGCGAAGATTGTAACAGAAGGGCAGGTTTGAGGCTATAGAGAAGGGAACCTTGAATCGTCTTGCGAAGGCAAAACGATAGTTTGATTAGGTCACTTTGGAGGTGAACAGCCTATTAAATCAAAAGGCCGCACATAACGCGCGGCCTTTTAAAAATAACGGTAATGAAAAGAACTGTGAATTACAGGTTCTTAACCAAATTCGAGAAGATGTTGCCGATAGCCGGGCCAAGCAGCGCCAGAATGACGATAACCACAACGGCGACCAGAACCAGAATGAGTGCGTATTCTACCAAACCCTGACCTTCTTCACGAGGCATGTACAGCATGTTGATTAATCTCCCACTTGATAACGATAAGCAAAGCGTAGCATGAGTTTCAAATTGCGGTCAATATGCTGCCTTAATTCTTTACCTTTTTTTAGGTTCTTATTAATTGTTGTTCCAGCTTGTTTGATAACATTTTGGTTAGAAAGGTTGGGTTTTGGTTTGGAATAATTTAGATTAAGTAATATTAGTGTAAAGATTTTGCCAGTACTTCATTCCTAATTTAGCCTTTATTAGGACTTTTCGACTACGGCGAGCCGTTGTCTTATAGCGAGGCTGACGTTATTGTAAGGTGGTCATCCCAGCCCAATCAATATGTGGCTAATCGCTATTGTTAGGAGAGATAACTAATGTCGAAAATAAAGCACTATGGTCTTAACAGGCCAATCCCATATTACGTGGTCAGTGTTTTCTCTGTTCTGTTTTTGTTTATGCTGACGTTTTCGTATTCCTACTCGGCTTCTGCCGCGGCTCCCAGTGGCGGGTTCGGCGTCGGTCAAAATCAAGGAGTTGAAACCGGCATAAATACCACCGCTTTTAATCAGGTTCGTGCGGATGTGAATGCGGGTGTGTATGATCGCCCCTGTCAACCCGACGAGGCCGATGTAAATAAATGGCACAGCCTCGTTAACGTTGAGAAAAAATGTCATTATGATCATCAACATAACGATGATCCTAATTATGTGAATGACATCTTCGGCGTTCCCGGTGCTTGGTTTGGTAGCCCCGGAATGGAAATTTCCTATCCTTGGCAGACCTTTAAAGCAGCAACCGCCAACGAAGGTAACGCGGCGTATATGGCAAATCACACAATGGAAAATGACCTCAAACATGAAGGTTATGTATGGGTCGTCCGCCGTGGTCAACCATGTCCCGCTGGCAACTGTGTGACTGACTTCCGAATTCAGGTCCATTCCATCATGGGTGCGGCTGATATGCCCGTACGTTATCACTCGTATAGCTTAGAGGCTCGCGTTTGTATTCAGGCCAGCGATCCTTCAAGCTGCGGCATTGTCCGCTATGGCGGTTGGATTGATATGGGCAAGCTCGTAACACGAGCACCAAATGACGTTAACTGCAATAATGTCCCCAATGACATCCGTATTGACTTGCCAGCAGATACTTTATACTTCCCGTTGGATCGCGTAGCAGTTCGCGATGAAGTGCGCTGCCATCCGAATATTACTAATCTTCCTGCATATCCGCCAAAGCAGCCTTTGGCCGAGTGGTGGGGACATGCTGGCGGCGAAACTCGCTTCCAACTGCGTTCCTATGATCCGATTGGTAACGTAAACCCTGCTGATCCTGCCCAGTGGAACTTCTTTTGTGCTCGGACCGACATGAATTGCCATTACGATGCATCGATTTTCTCGATCTTCGTAGGTTACACATTGCATATTCATGAATTTGTGGGCGGAAACATGCGTGTTGATTCAAATGGCGATGGTCGCACTGACTTTAAGGGGTACTTCTCTCGTTGGGGTGGTCTTAACACAAGCTGCACGGCAGCTGGACTGGATTGCATTCCTTATCAATATGACAACGTTGTTCTCAATTTCTCAGGCAATAAAGAGGCTCGCTATAGCCAGACCTCTTGTAACTCGAATTGTAAGCCAACCGATTATGACATTTCGCCTCCCGGAAAGCGTTGGATCACATGGTTCTATCGCTATGCTCCCGGTGGTGTAAACCCTACACCTACACCGGTGACACCCACCCCCGTGACCCCTACGCCGGTAACACCTACACCACCGCCACCAG
>JBBSBS010000411.1:0-5923 GCA_038251045.1 Aggregatilineales bacterium
CCCACCACACACAGCACTTGACCAGCGGTGATCGTCTGTCCCCGTGTGACATGCGTTTGCGAGAAATGATTGTAGGTTGAAAATACACCCATGCCGTGGTCAACCACCACCACATTCCCGTGAATATCCATAAATCCTGTGTAAACCACTGTTCCCGATGCCGTCGCCATCACGGGCTGTCCCAGCGTGGCGCGAATGTCCCATCCCGTATGCCGTGTATCCATGGTTCCGTTAAAATTGCGGAACGCCCCGAAAGGTGATGTGAGTTCACCACCGGGAATCGGCAGTTGGAAACCGCTGCTATCCCACAACTTTTGTGGTGAACTGGTCGCAAAAACACTTTCAAACTTGGCGAATTCATTGCGCTCAAGTTCGGGGTCAGCCAGATACGATTTGTCCGGCGCGAGAGTCACCACCTGCTTGATGAATGAACCAATCGTCACATCAAATTTGGTGCTGATCGTTTGGCGCGTGCCATCCTCATACCACACCAGCACATCAAGACTGTAGTTACGTGCCGTCTGCTCCATGCTCATCGAAAGCAGCCCGTAGAAACCGTCATTTGGCATCGGGAAGAAATCCACCAGCGTATTCAGGAAACTCGACGTTGCCCCCGCGATTCCTTCGCCAGTCACATGCAGCACACCCGTTTGTCCTTGCGCGATGGACGCGAAGTACAGTTCGACGGTGGCTCTGTCTTCTGTGATAACTGTTGTGGGCAGCGGTTGCGGAATCGGTGTCGGCGTGGCTGGAATGACCGGCGTTGGCATGGTGGTGCCGCCGTCCTGTGCCGTCACCGGCAGTAGACCCATCATGATAATCAAACCAACCAACGGGAAAAGGGCAGCGCGTTTGAGAGAAAAGTGCATTACAAAACCAATGACCTATTAGAATGTGAACCGTTTCCCAAGTATCCCACCGTCCTACTCACTCTGCAAGATGCGTTGGGTAATCGTCAGGCATCGGTTGGTACCTCATCATCTTCATGTCATTACCAATTTTGAAAAACCGCTTGACATAATTAACTTTACAGTGTTAAATAAACAGTGTAAGGTTAATTGTCGAAGGGTCAATCGAATGGGACGCAAGCGTAACGATGAAGTCAATGCCGCCACCACCGAAGCCATCAAAAACGCTGCTCGTCAGTTAATGGCTGAAGAAGGGACCAATGGCCTGTCTATTCGGGGTATCGCCAAAGTGCTGGATCTCACGCCGCCAGCGATCTACCACTATTTTGCCAGCCTTGATGATCTGACGACGGCTTTGATTGTCGAGAACTTCAATGGATTAGCTGACGCTCTCGAAGCAGCCGCGTACCAATCCACCGCCACCAGTGCAGGTGGCAAGCTGTTTGATGTCCTGCTGGCCTATCGTCAGTGGGCGGTTGAAAATCCACTGGACTTCCAGTTGATTTACGGCAACCCCATCCCCGGTTTTGTCGCTCCGCGTGATGTGACAGTTCCGGCGGTTGTGCGAACGTTTGTGGCGACCGTTAGCCTGATACAAGAAGCCCTGCAAACGGGTGAATGGCTGGTGGGTGCCCCTTACACGAATATTCCGCCGGTTGTTGAAGCCCGCCTGCAAGAACTGATTGCTGAAGGTGATTATCCCATCTCAACCATGTCCATGTACCTGACGATGATTATCTGGACACAAGTACATGGCATCATCTATTTAGAAGTGTTCAATCACATTCAGCACAATGTTGGGGATGTAGATACCTTCTATCGGGCGCAAATGCTCAATATGCTAATCACGATGGGATTGAACATAGTGACATGACTAATACTTAACACCCCGCCGCCTGCGCGGATAAACCGTGTAAGCCTTTAAGAACCTTCACTACCACAATTGCATCTGTAGAGAAAGAGTCCGCAATTTCGCGGGCTTGTATTCAGTGCGCTTTGGCGCAAGGAGAAAAGTAACATGAGTACCAATGAACTGCACGTCGTTTTAGGGACTGGTCCGGTCGGCAAAGCCACCGCCCGTGAGTTGGTCAAGCTCGGTAAAAGTGTCCGTATGGTCAACCGCAGCGGTAAAGCCAGCGAGTTACCCGCCAGCATCGAAGTCGTCAAAGGCGATGTTTATAACGCTGCCAATGTTGCCGAATTGACCAAAGGGGCGACCACTGTTTATTCGGCTGCCCAACCTCAATATCATGAATGGGCAGAGAAATTCCCCATGTTGCAAGCCGCGGTCATTGATGGCGTAGCCACCAGCGGCGCCAAGTTGGTCGTCATGGAAAATGTCTATATGTATGGCGATCCCAACGGTCGCCCGATCACCGAAGACCTTCCGTATGATGCCCATACCAAAAAGGGCAAGGTACGTGCTGCTATCAGCGAGTCACTCATGCAGGCGCACCGCAGCGGCAAGCTGCGTGTCACCACCGGACGCGCTTCGGACTTCATCGGGCCTGAGTATTACATCGGTGCCGATCAGTTGATTTATCCAGCTATCGAAGGCAAAACCGCCAATGCTTTAGGCAATCTCGATGCCCTTCACAGTTTCACATACGTGCCGGATGTCGGTAAAGCCCTCGCCATCCTCGGCACGCACGACGAAGCCTTCGGTCAAAACTGGCACATTCCTAGTCCCGCGCCGCTCACCCAGCGCCAACTGGCAGCCCTCATCTATAAAGAAGCCGGTCAACCGTTGAAGCTCCGTGCCGGCGGTCGCTTGATTTTGAGTGTGATGGGTCTTTTCAATGTGAATGTTCGCGAAATCGTCGAAATGCTGTACGAATTCGAGAAACCCTTTATCCTCGATAGCACCAAATTCGAGAAAGCCTTTGGTATGAAAGCCACACCCATTGAACAGGCTGTTCGCGAAACCGTCGCCTACTTCAAAGCTCATCCCAAGACAGAGGTACACGCAGCATGACGACCATTACCCGTACTTCAACTAATCGAGGTTTAATCGGGCGTTGGCTGCTAGCCTTTCTAGGTTTTCCAATCGGCGGTGGCCTGACCTATCTCATCATCGGCGCGGTGGATAGCCCCCTCAAAGGAGTCGTTGGCGGTGCGTTGGCAGGGGCGGTCATTGGCGGCGCACAGTGGTTAGCCCTGCGCCATAACAAGACTCTGGATACTAGTTGGATAGTTATAACCAGCGCCGGATTAGCAGCCGGTGTTGGCCTGAGCCTTGCCGTTTTTGGCACGGCTGCCGACCCGACTACCATCACCAGCCGCGCTGCCCTCACTGGAATCATGCTTGGTGCGGCACAAGCCTATGTGCTGCGGCGCAATGGTGGGGCAGCCATCCTCTGGGTGCTGTTTGTTGCGGTTGCCTACACCATCGCTTGGCCTGTAACCAGCATGGTCATCAAAGATAATGTCTCGATGGGATATGTGGTTTTCGGTTCATCGGGTGCAATCTTGTTCCAGTTGATTATGCTCATCGCGCTCTTTCGCCAACCTTCTAAATAACACTAAAAAGAGCTGATATGTGTTGTGCAACCTATGTCAACCTGATGCGTATATGCATATACATATAAGGTGCAACACATATACAAGAAGGATAGATCATGTCACCTGTTTTACCCGGTCGCTTCACTGCCCAGATAGAGGAACCGTTTGTTGTCTTTAGCATCGGAATGCGTATCAACAAGCTGCTGGCGTTCGGTAAGTGGATGCCAGCAGCCCGCGCGATGGGCACCATGCTCACTGATCTTTACACCCATCCCGAAAAAGGTTTTCTCGGTGGTCAATCCTACCTGTTCTGGCGCGGCACGATGATGGTGCAGTATTGGCGCTCTTTTGAAGACCTTGAGCGTTTCGCCCGCCACCCCTCCGAACCGCATCTTGCTGCGTGGAAAACCTTTAACCAATCTGTAGGGGCAGATGGCTCTGTCGGTATCTTCCACGAAACATACATGGTTGAACCCGGTAAATATGAAGCCGTTTATGGCAACATGCCCGTGTTCGGATTAGCCGCCGCTACAAAGCATGTTCCGGCTGTCGGTCGCCGTGAAACCGCCCGCCGACGATTAGGTGGCGACAGTGAACCCGCCGTTCCTTCACCCGTCAACCCCGCCCCTGAATCGTAATGAAGTATCTAGGATAGGGCATTACACGCCCTATCCTGAATGACGGTGTAAAAACAAACTATTTTGATACGGTTCTTTGTGTTCTAACAGTCAAGTTACCGCTAAAATGATAGTAGTGACTTGACGAACATTAAGGAAAATTACGGCATGGGTTTTACTGTAGGGTTATTGAAAGACGAACCAATTGTACTCACCGTTGCTAAGGGTGCATTAGTGGTGCAGGACTTTGCCCATATGTTCGCCGACTCTCGTAAATTGCTCGCGAATCACCCCGGCCCGATTTATCGCATCTCTGATTTTCGCGAAGCCACCAGTTCGTTCATGGATTTACTCCGCATGGCACAGATCGCCTCAAAAGGCAACGAAGGCACAACCACCGATCCCCGCATCAAGGCCATTCTGGTTGGAACCAACCAGTGGGTGAGCCTCGCCCGCACCATCTTTGAACAGCCGAAACATTCTGCCATGCGCTTCCCGACGTTTGAAACCCTCGACGAAGCACTGCTTTATGCCCGTGCCCGGATTGCCTCCCAATCAGACACTTCTGCTGCTTCTGGCGTATAATCGCGCACCAGACAGCTGTTTTGATAAGGATGTGCGCTCAACTTTCCGCCTGACGATGGGCAACTGGTGTATCCATCCCATTACCTACCCATGAGGATTCGGATGCATGCCCAACAACTTTGAACTCTACGACCTGCGTGTGACCGTGACTGCCATCGAAGGCCGTTCCGTCTGTAGTATGCAGGTTGGTGACTACTTCGAACTGACCGAGAGCAATCAACTGCGCCTGCCACCCGGCAAGCACTTTTGTATTTATGCCCTCAGCAGTGTGCTTCCCTTGCTGGCAGCCAAACAGCGACAGCTATCCGCAGGCGATTGGCTCGAACGCGACTCACTCGTTGCCTGTCCTGATCCCGACGAACGACTCATCATGAAGCTCGAACGCATCAACAAGCGCACGATGGATAGTGACGACCTCACCTGAAAAGCCGCTCAGGAAAATGGCAAATAAAAAACCGTGCAGGCTTTTGACCCACACGGTTTAATTGGCTTAATGATTTAAGCGGGCGCTTGGTTAGAAGCGGCCACGTCCACCACCACCACGGTTGCCGCCGCCACCGTAGCCACCGCTGTTCGAACGCTCTTCACGAGGACGAGCTTCGTTAACAGTCAGGGCACGGTTGTCAACGGTCTGGCCGTTGAAACGCTTGATAGCGTCTTGTGCGCCTTCTTCGGTCTTCATGGTCACGAAACCGAAGCCCTTAGGGCGACCGGTGTCACGATCCATAATAAAAGCGATTTCAGCGATCTCACCGGCCTGTGCGAACAGGGTGCGGATTTGATCTTCAGTGGTGTCATATGACAGATTGCCGACGTACAGCTTGGTTCCCATTTGGGTTTTCTCCTAGAACGATACAGATATTATGAGTGATAGAGCAGATAAGCTGAGGTGGCAAACAGTGCAGAAGGAAAATGAAGCTCAATGTGCAGTGGAAACCAAAACGTTGTATACCCTACCGACACACATTATCGCACATCTGTTTGAGGGCGTAAAGGGTCAATATCGGTCACTTTCCCCAATTGCCCAAAAGTCCCGCCTGATTGGTATTATAACATCCCATGACTCAGCATCCCTCCCTGCTTTATATGCTACACTGCTTCTCAGTAGAATCTCGAATGGTGCAAACATGATTTCCATTCCAGATGCTTAAATGTGGAATGATTTAGACACTGATTTATTCCCTCCATCGCTTGCGGGGGAGGGTTAGGGTGGGGGTTCCTACACAGTGGGGGTTCCTACACAAACGAAATATTCACCCCCCCATATCGTCGGCTTGCCCACAAACTCAACGCCGTCGCCATCACCGTATC
>JBBSBS010000412.1:0-5920 GCA_038251045.1 Aggregatilineales bacterium
TGCAATTCGATCTGGTTGCTGGATGACTTTACCGAGTCGAATGGGGCGACGCGCATCGTCCCCGGTTCGCAGCGCAGCGGCAAAGTCCCGCGTGATGTGATGGCTGATCCGTCACAAGCGCATCCTGACCAGACACTACTCACCGCGCCTGCCGGAACGGTCGTGATTTTCAATTCACATACGTGGCATGGCGGCACACTCAACACGACAGACCGTCCGCGTCGGGCGATGCATTCTTATTTCACGCGGCGTGACCAGACGCAGCAGCTTGACCAGAAAGCTTATATACGTCCTGAAACGGTTCAGTGGCTGAGTCCGGCGGCACGTTTTATTCTGGATGTGTAAGCACTTGTTTCCCGATTATGGCAAAACAAAAGGGGCTTACCAACCGGTAAACCCCTAGCAATCCATGTGTCGTATATAGGTGCCTAGCTGCCCGATGCCAGTGTTGGCTGTGGGCCGCTGCTGGTGGGCGGCACGTTGGTGGCGATTGGTGGCGGTAACAACGGCTGCGCGTTGTTCGATTCTTCGCTGCCGCCTGCGGCGGGCAGGACGGTTGGGACAACATTACCACCAATGGGCAGCGTGCCTGTGGTATCAACCACACCGGAGTCGCTGGTGTTATTGGCGCAGCGGAAGCCTGCCCAGAGTGTCGGGCCAAGGGGTGGCAAGCTCTGACGGTGAACGCTGCGGGCATAGAACGGCAGCGCATCCCAGCTTCCGCCACGCAGAGTCTTTTGTGTACCGGCTACCTGCCCTTTGGGATCGACAATCGGCGTGGTTGAGTTCGACAAGGTGGTGTAGTACAGCGGATCGTACCAATCACTGACCCATTCTGCGATGTTACCTGCCATGTCATAGATGCCGTTGAAAGACGAATAGCTGCCGACCGGTTTCGGCCCGATCAGCGTGGGGTCGGTTTCCTGCGGGCGGCTGGTGCGGGCAAACTGGACGTTAAAGTCATTGCCCCACGGGTAAATATTATTTTGCGTCCAGCGGGCGGCACGTTCCCATTCGGCTTCTGTGGGCAGGCGGCGACCGATGGCAACGCAATAGGCTTGTGCGCCGTACCATGTAACCCCCGCCACCGGATAACTGGTGATGGCGGCATTGACGCGGTAATTCTGGCTGTCAGAAATAATGTTGCTGTTCTGGTTTTCGGTGCGGGTTTCGATGCACAGTTGGCCTTCACAGCCATTCTTATGCTTGCCGGTACGGGCACCCATACCGATCTGTTCCGCATTCAGGAAGGCCAGATACTGATCGTAGGTGACTTCCTTTTCTTCAATATAGAAGGGGCTTACTGTGACCGTATGCGGCGGGAATGAGTCGCTGGCATCGTTGGGGTCACACTTACTGTTCCACAGGCTTGTACATTCTTCAGCAGCGATGGCGGCTTCCTGCGCCCGTGTACCCATCTCAAACGCGCCACCGGGCACTTGAATCAGCGGGCTGCGCTTGGCTTGCAACTCCGCCGGAAGTTGGGCAACCTGCGCGATTTGCGAGGTAGCGGTCGGCAGCGGTGGGGTGGTAGCCGTTGGCTGTACCTGCACCTGAATATTGGTGGTGGCGGTTGCTTCGGGCGCGGCAATTTGTGCCTGACCTACCGTTGGCGATGGCACAATGCCGACGGTTACTTCGGGCGTGGGTGTTTCGGGTAACGGTGTGGGACTGATGACAATCACAACTGCCGTGGGGGTCGCACCCCCGCCGGATAAGGCGTTGGTTATGCCATCCATACTTCCCGTAATCACCAGCAGCAGACCGGCAATAGCCGCGCAGCCAAAGCCGAACACAAAGCCGATGACCGTCCACTGCCACGCACCGCCGCGCCGGGGATTTCCACCGCCGCGTAATGAACCATAGTTTTGTCGCGTCATAGCAAAGTTCACTCCTTTTCACAAGTTTACAATCATAACGGTTAGGAGGCGGAACTCCAACGGCGGATTTTAAGGCGTTGGGCAAACGGCGGATTTATGAGGGAAGCGTTAGGTGAGCGGGTGATAAGAAGCTGAGGCCGGACCTAAGCAGGTCATGAGCATGGTCTATGGCAGTGCTTGACAGGCGCAAAGGCTAGGGATACGCTAACATTAATCTGGAAGGATAATAAATCGTGGTTGGAATACACGTCACTCAAAATCCTGCACTGGTCAATAACGGCCCACGTCCGGTGAATTTGCGTACTGATCTGGCACAGTTGGCTGACCTTATCGAAATCGCTTTCGCCAGCAGTATGGATAGCAACGGGCGGGCAGCCGTGCGCGAAATGCGTACCATCAGCAACATGCCGGGGGTTGGCCTGCTGGGCGGGTTGAATAACCTGATGCAGGGCATGGGCACCGGTTATGTGTGGATTGCTGAAGGGCGGCTGGTCGGGAATGTATCGGTGTATCCGGCGACCGGCGCGGGGTTTACGGGTCAGGAATGGGTGATCGTCAATGTGGCGGTGCATCCCGATTATCAGCGGCGCGGCATCGCGGAACAGTTGATGCGCTCGTGCATGGAGATGATTGCGGAACGCGGCGGGAAATTGGCGCTTCTTCAGGTGGATGCCGATAATCCGGTGGCGCGGCGTTTGTATCAACGGCTGGGTTTCATGGAACAGCGTAGTTGGACGACATGGCGGCGTAATGGTGCGTATAACATGCCGCAGCCTTATGACAGTGACCCGCGTATTCATATTGTGCGGCGGCAGGCATCCGACTGGCAGGCCGAAGCAGCACTGGCGGCTTACGTTCGTCCGGCGGCGATGGGCGGGTTGGGCTGGCTGCGACCGGTGAATGACCGCCAGTTCCGGCGGGGATTGTGGCAGGTGCTTGGCGATTGGATCAGCCTGCGCCAGCGGGAAAGGCTGGCGATTCGGTCAGAAGATGAGCGCGAATTATTAGCCGCGTTGTGGATCGAAACCAGTTTGGCGCACACCACCCAGCTTACCCTGCTGGTACATCCGGATTATGAAGGCTTGTATGACGAGGCGCTCATCAATACGGCGGTGCGGCGTTTTGGCACAAGCGCGCTGAGTATCGAGCATCCGTCAGATCGTCCGGTAACCAGTACAATCCTCAAGCGTTACCAATTTTCCGTGCGGCGTGAAGTAGTGCATATGGCGTGGACTATTGAGTGATAGTGTTCCTAACAGCTTACGATTTGATGAGAAAACTGCCCTGCGCGACATGCCACAACCGATTAAAAAGGCGGTTATGGTAATATTCGTTCTATAGTTAACATCGGTTGAAGAAAGCGAGATTTTAAAGACTCTTGTCTGACGATGATAGTAGTCCCTTACATTTTCCCCACGCCTTTCATTTTCTGTTAGTCCCCACGCGAGATACCCAATGGAAATACTGATTATTCTGCTGTTGACGGTCGTTAACGGTTTGCTTTCGATGTCAGAAATTGCGATTGTTTCGGCGCGGAAAGTGCGTTTAGATCAAATGGCACGCGCCGGGAGCAGTGGCGCGCGGCAGGCGTTGGAATTATCACTGTCGCCCAACCGTTTTCTGGCGACGGTGCAGATTGGCATTACACTGGTGGGGGTTTTGCAGGGCGCATTTGCCGGCGCGGCCTTGGCGCATCCCGTCGCTGGCATATTGGCGCGAATTGAATTCTTGCAACCGGTGAGTGAGGTATTAGGCTTGTTTCTGGTGGTCGCCTTAACGACTTACCTTTCGTTGGTGGTGGGCGAACTCGTTCCCAAGCGTTTAGGGATGCAAAACCCCGAACGCATTGCAGTGTGGGTCGCGCCCGCCATGAATCGTCTGTCGAAGATTAGTGCGCCGATTGTGCATTTGTTGAGTCTTTCAACCGATGGGCTGCTGCGGCTGATTCGTGTTAGTGACTCTGTTGAACCGCCCGTGACTGACGAGGAAATTTATTCACTGATTGATCAGGGGGTAAAAGCGGGTGTGTTTGAAGCCAACGAGCGGTCACTGGTCGCCAGTGTGATGGGCTTGGATGATCGCAACGTCGCATCATTGATGACCCCGCGTATGGAAATTGAATGGATTGATTTGGATGCGCCGATTGAAGAGTCAATCGCGCTCATTGGAAACAGCCAACATTCGCGTTTCCCGGCGGCGGTTGGTTCTCTGGACACTGTAGTGGGTATCGTGCGGTCTAAAGATTTGCTGGACTTGCTGCTCAAGAAACAACCGGTGGAGTTTAATAACTGTATTCGTGAGCCATTATTTGTGCCCGAAAGTGCGACTGCTGCTCATGCGCTGGCATTGTTCAAGCAGTCAGGTAACCACATGGCATTGGTGATTAGTGAATATGGTGGGGTGGAAGGGTTAATCACACTTAATAATCTGGTCGATCAAATCATTGGTGTGACCGACCAACCGGGCGCAACACAGCGGGTGGATGGCTCGTGGCTGCTGGACGGTTTGCTGCCGATTGATAAGGTCAAGTCGATCCTTGACGTAAAGGCACTGCCAGAGGAAGAAGAAGGTCATTATCAGACGCTCGGTGGATTTGTGATGACTTATTTGGGAAGTGTGCCGAAAGTGGCTGACCAGTTTGCTCTGGGCGGGCTGCATTTTGAAGTGGTGGATATGGACGGCAGGCGGGTTGATAAAGTGCTGGTTACATGGGCGGCAAGCGTAGATACAACTCAGACCATCGAGGTATTGAAACCCGATTCCAGTCAAGAAACTTGATTAGGGCGGTAGGTCGCAGAAATTCTTTTCCGCTAAAAGCAGTATGTTGATTGCCCCCACCCAAACCTAAAATGTTCTACAATGGACAGGTATCGCAGGTGACCGGAAAGGCTTGGTCTAACGATGCCGAACAATAAGATGGAACGTTTTACGCAGCGGGCGCGACGGGTACTCACATTAGCACAGGAAGAAGCCGAGAAAATTCACAGTGGCAGCATTGATACCGGGCATATGCTGTTGGGTTTGCTGCGTGAAGAAGGCGGTATTGCCGGACGTGTGCTGCGTGATCTGGGTTTAGAGCAGCCGCGTGTCGAAGCATTAATTGCCGAATGGACACCATCTGCTGACCACCCCAAGAACCAAACACTCGAACTCTCATCCGGTTGCAAGCGCGTGCTTGAGCTTACGGTAGATGAGGCGCGGCGCTTGGGACACCACTACATCGGCACAGAACATCTGCTGCTGGGGTTGGTGCGAGCGGACGATAGTACAGCAGTTCGTATTCTGAAGCAGTTGGACATTACTCCTGAACAAGTGAGGCGGCAAACGCGGCTTGCACTCCAAAAAAGCCCTGTAGAAACAACCCCGAAAAGTCAGAGACAATCTTCAGCACCAGCCGAAGATACGGAAATGCCTTCGGCGCGTCCCACCGTACACATTGGAACCGGTTCGCTGCGTTCGGTGCAATCGATTGTGATGCGCACCTTAGAGATGGTGAGCGAAGAAAAGCTGACCATCGAACAAGCCAGTGAACTGCTGCGGGTGCTTCAATTGGATCTGACCTTGACTCCTAGCGGCAAGGCTAAATTTGCCAGTATGGTCAACCTGTCAGGTGAAGAGATGAAGCGGCGGGTACGGGTAAAAGTATATGATTCAGAGACGAAACAACCCCAATTTGAGATTGTGAATTCGGTAGACCAAATGCTCCGGTATATTGATCATTTTCTGCAACTGGTAGGGGATAATGAGTTTGATTCAGTCACTTTCGAGAGTGATAGCGGATCGATGGTGACTGAAATCAGCATCGAGAAGGATGAGGACAGTTAAACATGACCGATACCATTCTGCTGGTGGATGACGAGCAGCACATTATTGATCTGGCAAAGATGTATCTGGAACAGGAAGGTTGGAAAACCTCTAGCGCGAACGATGGTGCGGTTGCCCTCCAGCGCATCCTCAGCGAGAAACCGGCGCTGGTGGTGCTGGATTTGATGCTGCCCGGTCTGGACGGCTGGGAAGTCTGCCGCCGCGTGCGGGCGCAA
>JBBSBS010000413.1:0-5911 GCA_038251045.1 Aggregatilineales bacterium
CTGGCTTATTCGACCATCTCCCAACTGGGTTTTATGATGGCGGCGCTCGGCATCGGTGCGTACATCGCGGCGGCTTTCCACCTCATTACACATGCTTTCTTCAAAGCGCTGTTGTTCATGGCTTCCGGTTCGGTTATTCATGGCATGGAACACGGTGATCATCACGTTCATGAACACGCGCATGGCAATGAATTCACATTGCTGCCTGCCTCTGCTGGTGGACGAAGTGCGTTACCGGCGGTTGTCGATAGTCACGCGGCACATGATGAACATGGGCACGATGCGCATGACTCCCATGCAGAACACTTTGACCCGCAAGATATGATGAACATGGGCGGCCTGCGTAGAACCATGCCCGTGACCTTCATTACCTTCCTCATCGGTGGTTTATCGCTTTCGGGCTTCCCGCTGCTGACCGCTGGTTTCTGGTCTAAAGACGAAATTCTGGCGGATGCATGGCATGGCTTGACCGAAGGTTTCGGCCCGCACGCGCTGGTGTTTGTCATGCTGGCTCTGGCAGCTTTCCTTACCGCCTTCTACACCATGCGCCAGATTGGTTTGACCTTCTGGGGCGAGGCACGGTCGGAACAAGCCAAACACGCTAATCTGGGGCAGGGTCTTGTCAGTGCCACCATGACGCTTCCGCTCATCATTCTAGCGTTCATGGCCGTCGTCGCTGGTTTTGTCGGCGTTCATCCCGACTTCCCGTTATTCGGTGCGATCTTCTCATCACACGGCAACCCGTTCGCCCATTTTGTCGGCGCGACCCTTTTGGAAGAACCTGCGGAATTGGCCTTCAACATCATTCCGGTGTTATTCTCCTTTGCCGTAGCTTTAGGCGGTCTGGGTCTGGGATACGTAATGTACTGGCGTAAGCCGTTGGTCGCCGGACAGGTTGATCCACTGGTCGAGATGCTGGGTGGACTGTATCCAGTGTTGAAGAACAAGTATTACGTTGATGATTTGTACGTGCGTGTTTTCGTGAAGCCCTCACAATGGTTTTCACGCGTGGTCGTCAGCGAATTTGTGGACAACGGTGTTATCGACGGTATTTTGCACACGCTGGCGAAGGTTTTCATCTGGATTGGCGACTTCTTGAAGCTGCTGAACATATGGCTCATCGACGGTGTTGGTGATGGCATACCGGAATTGATTGGTATGTTCGGCAACCGTTTCCGTCGTATCCAGACCGGGCGCGTCCAGCAGTATATGTTGTTCGTCGCAATCGCCGTTATTCTGATCGCACTCATTTTCGTCGTGGGTTCAGGGATTTTGTCGCAAGCACAGGTCGCGGCGGCAATTCCCTAATCGAAGCATAGGCATAGCGTTTTCTAAATAGTGACTCCGGTTTCGGGTCACTATGGAAACAACCTTGAGGTTGAAATTATGGCAGTTTTTGGGATCGATATTCTAACGTTTTTGCTGATTGCGCCCGGTGTCGCCGGCGTAATTGTGCTGCTGCTGCCCGGCAGTAAACAGGTGGCGCGATGGAGTGCGTTAGCGCTTTCTATCGTGGTTGCCGCCTTGTGCGTGGCGGTGTTCGCCAATTACAACCGCGACGCCGGTGCTGAGCAATTTCAGATGGTTGTGAATGTGCCGTGGTTTTCGCTGGTCGGCGCGTCATGGCATCTGGGGATTGATGGTGTCAGCGCGACCATGATTTTGCTCACGGGCATCCTCACACCGCTCTCCATTCTCATCAGCTTCGAGATTGATGAGCGCGTCAACGTTCACATGGCGTTGATCCTGTTCTTTCAGGTGGGGCTGTTAGGTGTATTCGTAGCAATGGACTTGATGATATTCTTCCTGTTCTACGAACTGAGCATCGTCCCAATCTACTTCATCATCAACCAGTGGGGCGGTCCAAATCGCAAGTACGCCTCGACCAAGTTCTTCATCTATAGCATCGGTGGTTCGCTGGGGATGCTGCTGGCGATACAGATGATTGGCTGGTCAATTTCACAAGCACCTGCCAACATTGTTCAGGCCGCGCAGGGACTCAACCCGGCTATCGCTGGATATACTGTTGGCCTTCCATCATTTGACATGCAAACCATTACCGCCATTTGGCCCCATTTCACCGGTGTGGGCACGACTGGTTTCCTCGGCATTCCGATTGAGACAGTCAAGGGGCTGGCATTCCTTGGCTTCTTTGTCGCCTTCTGCATCAAGGTTCCGGTGTGGCCCTTCCACACATGGCTGCCGGATGCCCATAGTGAAGCACCGACTGCTGGTTCCATGCTATTAGCGGGTGTCATGCTCAAGCTAGGTGCATATGGTTTCCTACGGCTGGTCATTCCATTCTTCCCCGATGTGTGGATTGCGCCCATTAGCATTTTGGGTGCGATACAGACCAACTGGGCAGGGATATTTGCCTTCCTCGCCATGCTTAGCATTGTGCTGGGTGCGTTCGCCGCCTTTGGTCAGAACGACATCAAGCGCTTGGTCGCTTATAGCTCGGTCAACCATATGGGATTTGTCGCGTTGGGACTAGCAGTAACCGCTGTGGCCTATGCCCAGAATTGGGCGACCGCCAGCACCGAACATATGCAAAGTGCCATCCTCGCTACCAACGGCGCGGTCATGCAGATGTTCAATCATGGTTTGACTTCGGCAGCCATGTTTTTGTTAGCCGGTGCGATTTACCACAAGACGCATACCCGCGACATGACGCAGTACGGCGGTTTCTGGGTGAAAGCACCGATTTACGGCGCGATTTTCATCTTCACGAGTATGGCAAGCCTCGGCCTACCCGGTTTGAACGGGTTTGTCAGTGAGTTTCTGGTCGTACGGGGTGCGTGGTCAGTCTTCACAGGCTTAACCGTCATTTCGATGATCGGGTTACTGTTCACGGGTAGTTACATCTTAAAGGGCATCCGTGCCGTGCTGCATGGACCGTTTAACATGCATTGGAAAGATTATAATTTGGAGATCGACTTGCGCGAGGCTATTGCTATCTCGCCACTGCTGGTATTGATGTTGATTACCGGGCTGCTGCCAAACTGGATTTTGCCGATTATCAACGGCTCGGTAATGAAGATACTCGGCGGGTAAGCCGCAGGACTTCATAATAAGGACGAAATTATGGGTGGATTTCAGTTTCCGATTTTAAGTGTCATCATCTTTACGCCGATTGTCGCCGCAGTCATTATGCTGGCAATCGATGCGACAAGACGTGACCTGATACGCGGTATCGCCATCACGGCAGCCGCAATTGTGCTGGTTCTATCAGCAGCCGTCTACTTTGGCTACAACAGCCAGGTGAGTTCGCTGACGGCGGATATGGATAGGATCGCAGCCGCAGGGGGGCAGTTCAAAGCGACTGCCATGTTTGTGCGCAGCTTGGGGTTTGAAGAAAATATTCCGTGGGTTAGCTCATTGGGCATCAATTACCATCTCGGTATAGATGGGCTGAATGCACCAATGGTTCTGCTCACCGGTATGGTAACCGTTGCAGGTGTCCTCATCTCATGGCGCATAGATGACCGTACCCGCGAGTTCTTCGCCTTCTTCATGCTCTTGGTGGCGGGCGTATACGGCGTGTTCCTCGCGATAGATACTTTTGTCCTCTTCTTCTTTTATGAATTAGCAATCTTCCCCATGTACCTCTTAATTGCGACATGGGGCTGGGTCAAGCTGCGCGAATACGCGGCAATGAAACTAACGCTTTATATTCTCATCGGCTCCGTCGTGGCGCTGGTTGGTGTCATCGCAATGGTCTTTACCGCCAGCAATTTCTTCGCTGGCCCCGGTGCGCAAGCTTTTGAAGCCGCCAAAGCCGCAGGTGTGATCGCCAAAGATGCGCCAACGTTCAGTTTTAGCATGACTCATTTGATGGCAGCCGGTGAAGCAGGCGCATACAACATACCCGGATACGCCGGTATTGATGTGATGACCTTCGCCAAGCTGTGGTTCCCCTTCATCTTCATCGGTTTCGCAGTTCTGGCGGGTGTGTTCCCCTTCCACAACTGGTCACCGGATGGACACGTTGCCGCGCCAACGGCTGTTTCCATGATCCATGCCGGCGTGCTCATGAAGCTCGGTGCATATGCCGCTCTGCGCATGGGTATCCAACTGATGCCGGAAGGAGCGCAGACCCATCTACCGTGGATCGTCTTCCTGACGTTGGTCAACGTGGTTTATGGGGCGTTCATCGCCTTCCGCCAGCGTGATTTCAAATATGTTATCGGCTTTTCGTCGGTCAGCCACATGGGTTTGGTGACGATGGGCTGGGCAACTATGAATGTCGTCGGCATGACCGGCGCAGGTTTGCAGATGTTCAGTCACGGCGCGATGACCGCCTTGTTCTTCGGTTGCGTCGGTATGGTTTACGACCGTGCACACACTCGCGATATTCCCAGCCTCGGTGGTTTTGCCAAGAAGATGCCGTGGGTTGCCTTCGCCTTTATCATCGGCGGTTTAACCAGCATGGGTATGCCACTGTTTAGTGGATTTATTGCTGAGTTTGCGATCTTTCAGGGAATGTGGCAGGCATCACCCGCCATTAATCTGCAAATTGGCAGCTTCACCCTGAGCAATTATTACTCGATCATCGTTATCCTGTCGGCGCTGGCAATCGTCATTACGGCGGCCTATGTGTTGCGGGTCACGGCGCAGGTATTCTTCGGTGAGTTTGACGCGGAAAAATATCCTGATGTCGGTGACATCGCCATCACAGATCGCGTTATCTTGTTCCTGTTGGGTACGCCGCTGCTCATCATCGGCTTGTATCCGTCAATCATTTATCCGATGGTTACAGCCGGATTGCAGCCTGTGCTGGCTATCCTCGGAGGGGGTCGCTAACTGTGAACATTACAGAATTTAGTCTGGGGCAAAGTTTGCTGGTTGTCCTGCCGGAGCTGGGGCTGGCGCTGTTGACTTTTATTGTGCTAGCACTAGATGTCGGCTTCCTTTTCATCAAACCGCTGCCGGAAAGTCGAAAGCACCAGATTGCGATTGTCTCGGCTGTAGGGTTGGGTTTGCTGGCGCTGTTACCCCTTATCATTTACCCCGGTTCACCTGCGACACCCGTTGGTTTGTACTGGGGCGGTATGATCCGCTACGATGCGCTCACCCAAATCTTCAAAGTGATGGTGTTGGCGGCAGGTGCAATCACCAGTTTGATCTCGGTGGATGTCAAAGGCATTGGTCACAAGGGTGAGTTTTATATCATCTTGATCGTTTCCTCGCTGGGTATGGTGCTCATGTCGGGATCAGCCGATCTCATCATGGCCTTCCTCGCGCTGGAAACCACCTCCATTCCTTTATATATTCTGGCGGGCTTCAAGCGCGGCGATAACAAGAGCATGGAAAGCGGAATGAAATACTTCCTCTTTGGCTCGTTCGCCTCGGCTATTATGTTGTACGGCCTGAGCTTACTCTACGGCTTCAGTGGTCAAACCAATCTGTATCAACTCGCCCAATATCTGACGAGTACCGCTTTCGCAGGTAATCCGATACCCGTCTTGGCTTCGCTAACGCTGATCGTCGTCGGCTTTGGTTTCAAAATCAGTGCCGTTCCTTTCCACTTCTGGACACCGGATGTCTACGAAGGTGCGCCCACACCCGTTACCGCGTTTTTGAGCGTAGCAAGCAAGGCGGCAAGTTTCGCCCTTCTGGTACGTTTCCTGATCGCGGTCTTCCCATCCACCGTAGTCATTGGTGGCGCGGAAATCCAGAACTTCTGGGTACAACTTGTGATCGCCTCCGCTGTCATTTCGATGACCCTCGGCAACGTAGTGGCGCTCTCTCAAAAGAACATCAAACGTCTGCTGGCCTATTCGAGTATCGCGCAGGCCGGTTATACCCTCGTCGGTGTCGCGGCTATTCAATCGACCGTGGCAGCCGGTGTGCAGGGGCAGGCGGATGCCGTCGCATCCGTCGGCTTCTATATGTTCATGTATGTTTTCAC
>JBBSBS010000414.1:0-5892 GCA_038251045.1 Aggregatilineales bacterium
CAGCGTACTCACCAGTAACAAACCTAAAATCAGCGTTATGATGACGAACGATTTGTTCACCTTCAACTGATTGTCTTTCATACTAACCCTCCATCATTCAGCTTTTGCGGGGAGTTCGTCCCTCACCCATAACAAAATTACACTTGCCAGATCGGGAACGAATCGTCTTCTAACTGATCTTCTGTCAACAAAATTGCATCTTCTTCATCAAAACCTGCACGGGCTTCGGCAATATACAAATCATTACCGTTGCGTCGGTCAGAACTAAACACGATGTAACGACCATCCGGCGACCATGAGGGTGATCGGTCGTCCGAGTCACGCCGGTGATCAGGCCAGTTGACTGTTCGCCCATCGAAATCCGTAATGCCGATGTCACGGCTGGCGATGACACAGGGATTCAAACTGGGTGAGGTGGGGTCAAGATCACCGACAGGACTGCTATCCTGAGTCTGGGTTAAGCGATTCGATTCAAAGGCGATTTGCTTACCATCGGGTGACCATGCAGGCATCTCATCATCACTTGGATCGTGAGTCAGGTTCTTGGGATTACCACCCTGTGTATCCATCCGGTAAATTTCCCAATTGCCATCACGGTTGGTCATAAACGCGATGTATGATCCGTCACCGGGTGACCAAGCGGGAAAGTTATCATCACTATTTTTCCCGGCTTCATCACCGGTCAAGTTTTGCACATCACTGCCGTCAATCTTCATGCGAAAGATGTCCCAACTGCCATTGCGGTTGCTGGCAAAAGCGATTTGCGTGCCATCCGGTGACCAACTGGGATTGACGTTATCACCGGCGTTAATGGTAAGCTGCTTGATATTGCCACCATCAATCGTAAAGACGTAGATATTCTGGCTGATGTCCTGACTCTGGTTAGCCTGAATTTTGGATGCGAAGGCGATATGCTTGCCATCCGGCGAAAGGGCGATTTTAGAGTCGGACGAGGCTTTGACATCCGAAAAGCGAATCGGGCCTTGTTTGAGCACATTGCGCACGAAGCCGCTAAAGCCGCCTTGCAGCAAACGCACTTCCTGATTGACACCATCACGCGGGCGAGAGATATAAGCAATCTTGCCTTGAAAAACAGGTGACTGGGTAGAACCTAGCAGAAATGTGACCGCCAACAGCGCGGCAATGGATATACCGGAAACCCAACGGAGGCGATTGGTGCGCCGCCGCTGCGATTCTGAAATTTCATCGGAGATGTTGTTAATGGCAGCATACAACTCGGTCAGGTTATGACCGTTAAGTTCGCCGTTTATGATGTCTACATATTGAAGGTTTTCAAGAAAATCAGGCAAATCAATTTGCTCGATGCGAACCGGTAATAGTTTTTTGCCGGCTTTGACAGCCGCTTCATATTCTAATTTGCCATACTTGGAACTAATCCATTCTTGAGAAAGAACGATCAAAAAGATGCGGCTCTGTTTGATTTGTTTGAGGATTTCTTGCCACCAAGAATCACCACCGATTAATTCGGTATCAAACCACACATCCTTATTGTAGACACGGCTGAGGGGCTTAAACACTGCGTCAACAAAAGGACGTTGTACATGGGCATAACTGATAAAGATGCGGCTCATATGACTCTCCCATGAAAATAGTTATGCAATGATGTGTCCCTCGTTATCTGGTCATTATACAAGAGCAAAATTTTAACAGTACCTCAGTAACGGGGGGTTAAATCAAATGGACGGCAATTCAGCCGCCCCATCGCAATCCGAAATCATTTCTTCTAAACAACCATACTGCTATGGTTAAAAACGCGCCAATTGTGTTAGGGCAATAATCGGCGCGTTCGCAAAGGGGGCGACTCCCCTGCTAGCCCTTGATGCTGCCTGCGAGCAGACCACGAATGAAGTAGCGGCCTAATAGAATATAGACCAACAGCGTGGGCAGCGCCGTCAAGAACGCACCCGCCATCTGCACATTCCACTCGACAATCTGACTACCGGCTAGATTTTGCAGAGCGACAGTGATCGGCTGCGAACCGGTGTTGGTAATCGTCACACCAAAGAGGAATTCATTCCAGACCTGCGTGAACTGCCAGATGACCACCACCACGAAACCGGGCAGCGAAATGGGCAGGAGGATGTGATAATACAAGCCAAAGAAGCCCGCGCCATCAATAGCACCGGCTTCCAACATTTCGGTCGGCACTTCGGCGTAGTAGTTGCGGAAGATGAGGGTAGTGATGGGCAAGCCATACACGACATGCACCAGAATCAAACCGGGAAGGCTGCCGTAAAGTCTTATTCCCTGTAAAAATTGTACCAGCGGGATCAGGATGGCTTGATAGGGAATGAACATGCCGAATAACATCAACGGGAAAATAATATTCGCGCCGCGAAAGCTCCATTTGGAGAGCACGTAACCATTCATCGAACCTAAGATTGCCGAGATGGCAGTCGCCGGAACGACCAGTAAAATGCTGTTGATGAAACTGGGTAACAAGCGGTCAATGGCGCGGCTGAAGCTGTCCAGCGTGAAGGCGGTTGGCAGATTCCACATGGTTTCAATGCTGACCTGATCGATGCTTTTGAAACTGGTCACCAGCACCATATACACAGGTACCAGAAACAGCCCAGCCACAAGAATCAGCAGGGAATAGATGACAATCCGTGAAACGTTGAAACGCGCCGGTGCAACCGTCGTTTGAGGTGAGAGAGTCGTGGTCATAGTGAAGTCTCCGAACGTAGTTGTGTCACCAGATAGGGGACGATAACCACCGCGACTAGAATCAGCATAATCATGGCGATGGCTGCACCCTGCCCGAACTCATTCGAACGAAAAGTGGTGAAGTACATATTCAGGCCGGGCATATCAATATAACGATTGTCGCCACCGCCCATTGCATAGACGAGATCGAATATCTTGAGCGAGATGTGACCCAGAATAATCATGGCGCTGAGGGTGATGGGCGCAAGCAGCGGAAACACAATGTAGCGGTAGATGCCAAACTCGGATGCGCCGTCTACCCTGCCCGCCTCACGCAATTCATCCGGTATGCCGCGCAAACCAGCCAGATACATCGCCATCGTATAACCGGACATCTGCCAGCCTGCCGCAATGACCAGCGCAATCAAGGCCAAGTTAAAGCCGTGTGTTTCGGGCGCGACCAAGCCGTTCAAGCTGCGCGCACCGCCGAATGAAATCCACGCCCCTATCAAAATGGCGAGTGCGGTAATGAAAGCGGCAATCATCGAACGACGCAGCACCCAATAGCGCAGCGCGAAGAATATGACGATGCCGAGTATGATAATAGCGATGATTTCCGGTAGGAGCTGCCAATTAAATTCCAGCCAGCGTTCCTGACTGATGAACCACCTGAACTGCCCCGGCGGAAGCCCGATGATCGGGGGTATGGCGTTGATGCCGCTGGTGGGGTTAAAGAGCCACTTCCATGCCACACCGGTGACAACAAACGAGAGCGCCATCGGGAACAGAAAAATGGTGCGAAAAACGCTTTCGCCTTTGACTTTCTGGTCAAGGAGGATTGCCAAACCCATCCCAAGACTCAGGCAAATGGCAATAAACAAAATTGTAAAAAAAACGGTATTGACCATATCCACACGGAAACGCGAATTGAGCGTGCCCGTGAATAAATCCGTATAATTTTTTACGCCGATGAAATTGGAGGGCAAGCCGCTCAACTGCTGAAGGGCATTTGAGTCCGTGAGGGAGGTATAGCCCGTCAAAGCAATAAATCCATATACAAAAATGCCTAGCAAAATCACCGACGGCATCAACATTACGATGGCAGTAACACGATCACGGTTCATTAAAGCGCCTCCTTCGAGCGGAACCCCCGACCCCTGAATAGCATAGGGGCGCATTGACTGCGCCCCTACGTGCAAATCTAGCTCTTGTGCTCCCTCGATTGACCGATGAGGGAACTTACTTTAGAACCTAGCCGCCGATGCCGGTCTGGATTGCCAGAGCAGCCGCGTTAGCTGATGCTGAATCTGAAGCTTTGTCAGCCTGGAAAGCGCTGATAATGTTCAAGAAGCCGCTGTCGAAAGCTGCCGGAGCAACTGCACCATGACGCTGGCTGCCTACGATGGTGTTGGTCGTCCAATCCTTGTACGCGCTCTGGAAGTAAGCGTTGTACAGGGTGGCATCATCAATCTTGGCAGTGGTGTTGGCAGGCAGTGAACCCTTCAGCGGGTTGAAGATGTCCTGAGCTTCAGCCGAGCCGAGGAAGCTCAACCATGCACGGACATTTTCCGGATGCTTGACACCCTTGGGCAGACCGAAGGTATCCGAGAGCATCATGAAGACACCTTCTGTGCCGGGGGCAGCTGCCCATGCAAAGTCGGTTTCTGGCTTGAGGCCGAGGTCAGCAATAAAGTATCCGGCGGCCCAGTCACCCATGACATTGAAAGCAGCCTTGCCGTCAAGAACGGTCTTGGAAGCATCCTGCCACGAAATAGCATTCATGTCGTCATTGGCGCAAGCGAGGATCTTGCCGTATGTGTCCCAAACCTGAACTGATTCAGGGCTGGTCCAGTTGGTCTTGCCATTCCACAAACCGTTGTAGCCATCCGCACCCAGAACACCGAGCGCGACGCTTTCCCACAGGTGAGACTGAGTCCAGTTTTCACCGATGGCGATGGGGGTTACACCCTTAGCCTGCAAAGCGGGGCAAGTGGTGTTTACGAATTCGTCCCAATCCTTAGGAACCGTTACGCCCCATTCGGTCAAGTTCGCGGGAACATACCAGAGTACGTTCGAGCGGTGAATGTTGACGGGAACGGAGTAAATGTTGCCTTCAGCGTCGGTAATCAGATCGAGCAGACCCTTGGGGAACTGATCCATCCAACCATTGGCTTCGTACAGGTCGTTCAGAGGCTCCATACGACCAGCCTTGACCCACAGCGAGTTCAGTTCTGCACCGGCATGTACCTGGAAGGTATCCGGCGGGTCGCCACCGAGCATACGGGTGGTCAGGACTGCGCGAGCATTGACACCGGAACCACCAGCGACGGCGGAATTGATGATGTTGACATCGGGATACAGTTCTTTGAACTTGGCGATAAGTGCGTCAAGTCCGGCAGCTTCACCACCACCGGTCCACCATGAAAAAATTTCCAAATCACCGGATAGCTTAGCATCCTGTGCAGTCGCCAAACCGGCGACACTTAGCATCAACGCCAACAGCGCGATGACCAAAAATAACTTCTTCTTCATACGAAACTCCTTGAAATACAAATGACTATCTATCAATTTTTTCCGAGGTAGGTTTATATTGTGCAGACACAACGTAAATCCTCCTTCGTTGTATCATATGAAACCCGTTTATACCAGTTTTTTCGCCTAGATTGAGCACTATGCACAAGCTAAGAAAGTGAAGTCGATATAAAACGAAAGGGAATAATAGGCAAAATAACAATTCGAGATACAGAATATTAGGGTCATGAATCGGATAGTACATATTTATTGCGGGTTTTGCATGATTCGGGCTGAAATGACAAAGACAAATGCATTTTCACCCCAGAGATACAAAGAAATTGAGAGAAATGGGAGGTGCTATCTGGAGTCGGGCGTGCTCGACCTTTATCCGCCTTTGACGAAGGTGAACACCATTGCTACAGCAGCCACCGTCATCAGCACGGCTGTCGCCCAACCGAGGACATTCGCCCACGTCCGGTTGACGCGATCCCCCATGATCGTTTTATTGTTGGCGATGAGCATGATGACGATCAGCAGCGGCGGAGCCAACACACCGTTGAGAACGGCTGTCCAAAACAAGGCAGTAATCGGGTTAATGCCAAGGAAATTGATGAGCATCCCCACCACTGTGGCGGCGATGATAACCGCGTAAAACTGCTTGGCGCGGTATGGTTTTTCATCAAGGCCATACTTCCAACCAAAGGCTTCGGA
>JBBSBS010000415.1:0-5877 GCA_038251045.1 Aggregatilineales bacterium
GGGATTCATGGGATAAAAACCCTGAGCCGGTGTTCCAGCGGTCGGATGAAAATGGGGTATTTGGCCCCGGTCACAACGGATTCTTTAAGTCACCAGATGGCACAGAGGATTGGATTGTTTACCACGCCAACGACCGCGAAAATTTTGGATGCGCGGGTACACGCACAACACGGGTACAAAAGTTCACATGGAACGCGGACGGCACGCCGAATTTTGGTGCGCCGGTATCGATTGCGATGGATATTCCGAATCCGGCGGGTGATGCGGGTATTGATCCGCTGCCGCAATTTGTGCGAGAACCGGCGGTGCGCATCAAGTCTTATGATGTGCCGACGAAATATTTCAACCATTTCACGCAGCGCGGTCGGCTGAGTGTTTTGGGCGAGCCAGCCGCCGATTTTGAGTTCGCGCTGGTCAAGGGATTGGCTGATGAGGCTGCGGTATCGATTCAGTCGGTGAGCAATCCGGGTTGGTATTTGATTAACCGGAATGGCAATGTGTGGCTGGCTCGATTTGAGGACAGCGATGACTTCCGGACGGTGGCAAGTTACTGGCAGCGGGCGGGGTTGGCGAGCGCCGATGGGATTTCATTCGAGGCGTTCGGCAAGGCGGGGGCGTATATTGCCCATGTGAATGGCTTTCTGAATGTGATTACGGTGACGACGGATGCGGAAAAGGCGGCGGCGACTTTCATCACGGAGGCGGTGGGGGGATAGGGGGAGCAAGTTAGAAGCTGCAAGGGGCAAGTCAGGTTCAAAAGAAACGGGACAGACCCACATTTCAATCGTTATAGGACGAAACATCAGAGAAATGTGGGAGGGTCTTAGACCTTCCCATACGAGAAAATAAGGCGCGAAAGAGGTCGCACAGCTGTGCGACCCTACAGATCAAAGGTGGGGCGTTTAGTTTTGGTGATTAGCCGATGACGCGGTCAACGAATACGCCAGCCAAGCCGGTGTATTGGGTGGGGTCTAGCAACGAGTCGATGAGATCGTCGTTGAGATGGGCGGTTACTGCCGGATTGTGTTTGAGGACATCGGCAAATGACGTGTGTTTTTCAAACGACTCCATCGCGGCTTCGTAGATAATATCGTGGGCGGGTTGGCGACCGATAAATGTGCCTAAGGTCAGCATGACTCTTTCGGCAAGCAGCGAACCGCGAGTGACATCCAGATTACGGGTCATGTTATCGGGATAGACGATCAAGCCGCTGAGGACGCGCAGGGTAAGTTGAAGTGCGCCATGAGTCATCACACACAGTTCGGGGATATAGGCCCATTCCATCTGGAAGCTCGACCAGTCGCGTTCATGCTCATGCATCATGGCATCAATAGCGGTGGTGGCTTGGGTACGCGCCAGCCGTGCCAGCGCGAGGATGGCTTCGCAGATCATCGGATTGCGCTTCTGGGGCATGGTGCTGCTGCCGATTTTGCCCATCTCGAAGGGTTCTTCGACCTCACCGAATTCCAGCTTTTGCAGGTCAATGATTTCGTGGGCGATCTTGCCCAAGGTGGCGGTTATCATCGACAGGATGGTGGCGAATTCGGCAAAATTATCGCGGGCGGTGTGCCACGCGATTTCGGGTACATTTAGGCCGAGTTCGTGCATCAGTCGGGCGTTGATTTCGAGGCCGTGTTCGGAGACGCTGGCTAATGTGCCGACTGCACCACCGAATTCGCCGGTTAAGACACGGTCTTTACATTCGGATAAGCGGGTGCGGTGGCGTTTGAGTTCGGATACCCAGACGGCGACTTTGAAGCCGAAGGTGATGGGCAGAGCCTGCTGCCCGTGGGTGCGCCCTGCCATGACGGTATCCCGATATTTACGGGCAAGATCAGAGGCGGTTGCTATCAACTGATTGAGGGTGGTTTCAAAGAGGGGATAGGCATCTTTCAACTGCAAGACGATGGCGGTATCCATCACATCTTGAGTGGTGGCACCCCAATGGACGTAACGTCCGGCTTCGCCCTCACACTGTTCTGAAAGCTGCCAGATGAGGGACACCAGCGGGTGAACGGTTTTATCGACACCGCGTTTGATGGCAGCAGTATCGATTAGTTCGGCGCGGGCTTTGCGGGTGATTTCGGCAGCAGCATCGGCAGGGACTAAGCCGAGCGAGGCTTCAGCGCGTGCCAGCCCTGCTTCGTAATCCAGCCATTTTTGGAGCAAGGTATAGTCATCAAATACAGCCCGCATTTCGGGCGAGCCGTAGAGGTCTTTGAAGAAAATTGAGTCGATGACGTGGGCGACCATACTAATCCTTTTTTTGTTGGGTTTGTTCCAGAAAGGCTTTGATGCCATGCAGGGTCTGGTTCATGTGAAAGACGATGGTTTCGCGGAGGGCTTTGCTATCGTGGGCGTGGCAGGCATCCAGAATGGTCTGGTGTTCGGATTGGATAACGGTAGTTTGGTCACGGAAGAACACGTAGCGAAAGCGGTAGCGTTCGGCTAGATCCCAGAGACTGGCGATCATGTTTAAGACATAGGTGCTGCCAGCGGCCTCATAAATCACAAAATGGAACTTGCGGTTGAGGTGCGAGAACCCGGAATAATCATGATGTTCGAGGGTTTCGCCCATTCGTTGATGGAGGTGATCTAATTGGGCGAGTTGGGCGGCGGTCAGATTGGAGGCGGCGTGGTATCCGGCCTGCCCTTCGAGAATGCCACGGGCAAAGTAGAGGTCTTCCATATCGCGCAGGGAGGTATTGGTGACGAACGCGCCGCGACGGGGAATAATCTGAACAAAGCCTTCACTTTCCAATTTTTTGAGGGCTTCGCGCACAGGAACCAGACTTACGTTGAGGTCTTTTGCGAGCTGGTTCTGATCAATGCGTGTTCCGGCGGTGAGGATGCCTTCTAAAATGGCGGTACGGATGCGTTCCTGTGTGAGATGGGCGATGGTCTTGCTATTGTCTTCGATGGGCTGAATTTGATTGGTGGGCATATCCCCTCGGCGGAGTTGGTAATCGATCACGTTGTGCATTATCCCATACTGATCTTTGAAACGACCGGTGTGCTTTATGGTTGCAAATTTAAGTAACAATGATAAACTGCAAATTATAATTTTTAAAGGCAGGTAAGAATCATTATGAAACGTTTTGGTCAAACTATTCATTTGCGAGCGGAGAGCGAAGTCGAATATCGCAAAATTCATGAGAAGATATGGCCTGAAATTGAGGCGGGTATTTATGAGTCGGGCATCCGCAACTACAGTATCTTCTTGAAAGATGGGATTATGTTCGCGTACTTCGAGTATGATGGGCCGGATGACGAGTTTGAGGCGCGAATGGAAGCGATGGGGAACGCCCCGCGTATGCAGGAGTGGTGGGCGATCACCAAAGGGATGCAGAAGCCTTTGGAAACACGCGCCGAGGGGGAATGGTGGGCGAATATGGACGAGGTTTTTCATCAGGATTGACGCGTCTGTTTTGAAATTGTCGTGCCGAGCAGACACAAAATAGTAAGATCGAGGCAGGAAGGGGCGCAGGGGCGTTCCTTTCTGTTTTACAGCCGTAGGTAGGAAATGAAAGATGATTGAGATTAGCCCAACGCTGTCGATTGACGAGCGTGAGATACAGGAGACTTTTATACGGGCGGAAGGGCCGGGGGGGCAGAATGTCAACAAAGTGAGCACGGTGGTGCAACTGCGTTTTGATGTGCTGCACTCACCTTCGCTGCCGCCGAATACGCGGGAGCGTTTGTTGGTGATTGGTGGGAGCCGCTTGACGAAGGATGGTGTGCTGATGATTACGGGGCGGCGTTTCCGTACGCAGGCACAGAACCGTCAGGATGCATTGGATCAACTGATTGATTTGCTGCGGCGGGCGGAGATTCGTCCGAAGGCGCATGTGAAGACCAAGCCGACGTTGGCTTCCAAACGGCGGCGGTTGGAGGATAAGCAGCAGAACAGCCAGAAGAAACGGTTGCGGCGGGTGCGGATTTCGCGGGATGACTGAAAACCGAACGCTGCCGTCTTTGCCTCCCGCTTTTGCTCTCCCCCCATCCTCTGCGCCCCAGTGGTAAAAATAGCACTGCCTTTCGGCTGTGTTAAAACGCACCAAATAAAAAAGACGCTGGTTACCAGCGTCTTTCCATCAATACATCGTCTCTACTCGGTTACGCTATTTGACACCAGTACGCATTCGCAGGAGCAGTGCTATAACCAGAATTATTCAGGGTTGTGGTAGATATATTTCTCCCCAATGAATTACAAATCGCATCTGCATCCCCGATACTGTTTGCAAAGATAACCGCAACTTTAGAATTGTAGAGATGAGTACCGCTGCAATCGGTACTCATGGAACTGAAAAAGTTGCCTAGTGTATTAGCTGGCCCGGTGTACTTAAGACTGTGGAATCCAACTGGCCCGGGCCAACACGGATATTCCAACACGGTTTCCGACAGCGGTGGCAGCGCCGACTCAAATTCCGTTGGGAAATCCGCCCGCGAAATCTTACCCTGATTAAACCGTGCCAAAAACCATCCGGCCTTCCAGTACCACACGGTCGGGCAGCCGTCTTGGTTTTCCTCGCGGTACAACACCCCACCCGGATTACACTCGTTGTCTTCCGATGTTCCCGGCTTTGGCGCACCATCATCCGCCTGCACCAGACTGATTCCCATCACCATTGTCATCACCAAGCCGGCTAACAGCATCCACTTGCGCATTACAGATACCCCATCATAAAATTAGTTATAGGATCAATAAGTAGTCGTCATCGCCTCAATGGTGTCATTATACTAGCTTACATGTTTATTGCCCCTTTTTGACAAACGCGACCGTCTCCGTTTCCCCACTTTCCTCCCCATCCGCCGCTCCAAAAAACCGACAAACTCAGTACGCCGACAGCCCGCATCCTACGGGAGGCTGCGCACAGAGCGCCAAGGGGGAAGAAATAACCCCTACCCCGACCCTCCCCCATAAACGAGGGAGGGGGAAATGCAGGTGAGTTAGGGGATACATACGCGGAAGGCGCGGTGGTTCGGAGCGGGATGGGCGGCGCTTAGGCGAAGGAGATGGAGGGGGCGGCGTAGCGGCAGGCGTGCCATGCGAGGGCGGTGGCGATGACGAGGTCGTCATGGAGGCCGGAGGGGGCGGTATAACGGAAGCCACCGGCGGGAAGGCGTTCGACACGGTAGTTGGCGAGTTCGTCAAGCAGGGTGTCGTCGGGCAGGAGGGCGAGATCACGGCGCTCGATGGCGAGGGCGAGGGCCTCGATCAGCACAGGTTTGCTGGCGGCGGTGGTGACGAAGGGGCGGACGGGTAAGCCTTCTTGCTGAAGGGCTTCGATGTTGGGTGAGCCGATGCTGTTGGATTCGGCGTAGATGGTGATGGGCTGCCAGCGGTCATAGAGGGCACGGAGGCGACCACGTTGGAGCGACCAATTGACCTGATTGAAGCGATCATAGGCGAGAACTTGATGGGTCTCGGCATCGATGATGACGATGGCGGTGTAGTCGTTTTCGCGTCCCCAATCGACACCAAAGCAGCAGCGCTGACCGATGGGTGTGGGATTGAGGGGGGCGGTGGCGGCATCACGGAGGCCGCGAAAGACCTGACCGGCGTTCTCATTAAACTGCGCCATGTATTCTTCGAGCCAGATGCGTTCCGGTGTTTGGAGGCGAATGGCTTCGAGTTCGGTGGGATCAATGAGCGGGTTGTCGAAGGCGGTGAAGTGAAATTTGCGCCAAGACGTGCCATTACGGGCATACATGAATTGTTCCCAGAACCAGTTTTTACCGTTGGGTGAACTGAGGAGGAGGGCGCGGCCTTTGCGTTCGAGGAGCATGGGACGGACGATCTGAGGCCAGACGGCGGGTTCCATGAAGGCGGCTTCATCGAGGACGGCGAAATCGAGACCTGCACCGCGCAGGTTA
>JBBSBS010000416.1:0-5877 GCA_038251045.1 Aggregatilineales bacterium
AACGCAGCACGAACGAGCCGTCCTCTAGCTGATACAATGCAGCATCCCCACTGCCCATATGGAAAGAATCGGCATCCCGAAACTGCCCTGAAATCACTGCCACTGGTGCTCTATCTTGGGGCTGCGGAGTATCAGCGGATGCCATTGCGGCTGTTTGTTCAGCTTGGGGTTGGACGACATCCGCTGCCTGTTGGGTCGGCGCAGTCGAAACAGGGAACGCTTCATTCACACTGTTATTGATAAACAGTGGTGATCCCAGCCACCAACCAATGGCTACCCCGACAATGACAAAGATGACCACTATCGCCATCAGTAACGGACTCCGGCGCACGTTCTGGATAACTCGACTCATCATTCACCTCGCATCATATCGGTTATGCTTTTCATAGTTTATCAAATTGATAACCGATTTATTACGTAAGGTGAGTTTGACTATTGGACAGCAGCAGCAAATGACCGAATATATCCCTGCACCAGCAGACGAAAACTCTCATCTAGGCTGAGTGGTATGCCGAACCCCCCTGCTAGCTCCAACGTTACGAATCCATGCACGATACTGCGGAAGCCGCGCACAAGGTGGATAGCTTGCTCATCATGGACATCATAATGTTCAAGCACTTTCAGCATGATCTCAACAGCTTCCGTTTCAAGCATCCGGCTTTCGGTATCGTCGGCTTCAGCCACCCGTACCGAACAGGCATATACACCCGGATGAGCTTTGACATATCCGCGATAAGCAGCCGCCAGTGCCATAATGGCATCATCACCGGCTTTACCCATTACCGCCTTACCCAAAACCTGTACGAATTGCTTTCGGCCCAGCAGCGCCAACTGATGCTGCAAACCGGGCATCCCGCCGACATGGTTATATAGCGAGGGAACAGCCACCTTAAAGTGTGCTGCCAGCGCTGCCAGCGTCAGTGCCTCTAGGCCGTCGCGGTCAACCATTTCGGCGGCGGCCTGTACCACCATCTGCGGATCTAATCCGGCTCTACGAGACATGAGCGACCTCAATCGTTTTCAAGAAGTCGACTATGGGTTGGGCGGTTTGCTCAATCATTTCGACATGCGGATAGTGCCCTGCGCCATCGACTATCAACACCGTACCCTGTGTTTGTTCGGCTAACCAATTGGCTTCTGCTACTGGATCTTTGAAGTCGGGGTCTTTGGTTCCCATCACGATAAAGGTCGGAACGTTGATTTTGGCAACACTTTCGGCTGATGGTTTGTGCGATGAATTAAGCATTGCGTGTAAAGCAGCGAATCGCCCCGGTTCACGTAAATTCGCCAGCAGCTTTTGCCGATAGGTCGTAAAGTCAGCGGGTTTGTGGGTTGGGAAGAGCGAACTGTAATACATTCCCCACGCAGTTACGCCCCACAGTGGTATAAACAGAACCTGCATGAGGATTCTCATATAGATCGGCAGTGGATCGTCGCTTGTGGCCGGCCCAAGTAAGAGCAGACCGGAAACCTTATTGGGTTGTTCGACTGCTGCCCATGCCGCTGCTCCGGCTGCCATTGATGTACCAACGACGATAGCCGAACCTGCGTTGAGGTGGGCGATCAACGCCAGAATATCGCTGCCGATGGCTGCTATGCCATAATCTGACCAACCAGTGCTGCTTTCGCCATGTCCCCGCACATCCATTGTCACCACACGGTAACCGGCGTTGACCAGATGTGGACTTAAGAACCGGTATTCCTGCCGCAGATCACCCATCCCCGGCACACAGATTATCAACCGCCCGCTGCTAACATCATCGTAAGCTAAAGTCCCATCAGCACTGTTCAGAAATTGGGTTGTCATCATTCGCCTCATTCAATTACTAATATGATTAGAATATAAACTAAGTATATTAGTTTGTCAATCCGTTCTCATCTCCCATTAATCTTATGCCATTTGCACTCGATCTAGCGCTGGTGGGACGATTCATATATTATTTGTCATATCCATGATTAACTATGAATACAGGTAAGAAAAATGCTGCGTAAACTGCTTTCCGCGTCAATTGTGCTAATTTCGACGATTACACTCCTGCTGATTGCCCTCCCCCAACAGGTCGCTTATGCCTGTTTACCCTGCGCCTGTCCCAAGAACACCAGTATCAACTGCTATGGTGATTACGCGCTGTATACCAAGACTCTAAAGAACGGAACCTGTGACATTGAAGTGCTGGGAATTGATCCTAAAACCGCCAAGCCACGTAAAGGTTTGTATGTGACCGCCGCGACATTGAAAAAGCTGCCTGATAATCCAGAAACGAACACACTCATTAAAAATTACTATGAGTTTTCGTTGTATAAGCTGACGACCGGTGAATATCAATTGAATGTTGGGCCGGATTTTGAAAAGAAGATGCATGTCATCATCTGGACGGGCTGCCCCGCAGAAAACCCATACGAAAGTTCATTCGTTCAAGAGAAATAAATCTGCGACTGATTTAGCGAGATGATGTGAGAAGGTGTAGAGCAATTTCTACACCTTTTTTGATTCATCACAATAAGGTTTCTGCAAAAACTGCAAATGCCAAACTGGTTTCCGGCGCGGATTTGAGAGAGCAGTTTGCTAAATATTCGTAAAATTCTTCAGATTCACGCATTTCTCGAATCATTCCCAACAGGGTGCATGTGTCTCGACATTGATTTAGATGTCGAGACTCCATTCTGGGATTAGCCAACTTGCGATTCGGCTCTGGGACATCCCACTATACGGATTAATTCAGCACTGGAAAGCGACATGTGAACCGTATTGACCTCAAAATCGTTATGAAATGACTTGCTACATTCGATTACAATTTTCTGATGTGATTTTTGTCGTGATATTGACGAGAAAGAACGTGTGTGCTAAATTCTGGATACTTATCCTCAACTCAGCTTTACAAGGAGACTAGCTTATGAGCGAACCGATTATTGTTGGCAACGGCGACCAGCCGCCCATCGCAGCCATTGGGCAATCGTTTGATCTGTATGAGTGGACGGGCAGCGGCCCCGGTTATCAGCACGTCCACTATGCCGACGATGAAGCGTGGCATATCCTGGAAGGAACGCTAACGTTTCGTTTTGGCAAGCGTGAGGTCGAAGCACCAGCCGGAACCAGCGTGTTTGTGCCTGCGGGTGTGCCCCATGATTATTTTGAGGCGGCTGGCCCGACGCGCTATCTGATTATTCTGACGCCTAGGTTGCGGGCGCTTATCAATGCGCTTCAGGAGGCTCCTTTTAAACAGCACGCCGAGGTGATGCGCCAATTCGAGTCGGCTATTGTGGAATAGTCAGATTTACAAGGAGAGACTCACACACTCCATTTTACTGGGGTAACTCCAATGTGACTTTGTCGAGAACTATGGTGAGTGATCAAATTATGTACCCTACACGAAATTTTTCGTGCGGGTCTAATACAATTCCGTTTGCTCTCCCTCGACCAGCAGGGCATCCGCTTCGGCAACACTGATGTCGAGTTTGGCATGTTTGATGATGGCTTCGCCAAGCGACACCAACTCATCATGTTCATTTGCGGATGACCACAACCCTGAACGTACCACACATTTGGTACAGTGGAAAAATGCTTCTTTGACCGTCACCGCGATTACGAAAATCGGCACTTTGCCTCGCATGATGAAGCGTTCCCGCACGTCCTCATCACGCACGATCTGAGCCGTACCGTTGACGCGCAAAGTATCCCTGCGACCGGGCACGAGAAACAACAGTCCGATATTGGGATTTTGCAGGATGTTCGATAGGGTATCGCCGCGCTGGTTACCGGGACGGTCTGGAATCAGCAGCGTTTTGCTATCCATGACCTGCACGAACCCGGCAGGATCACCTTTTGGCGAGACATCCATACCGCCATTGGCATCGGTGGAGCCAAGCAAGACAAACGACGATTTCTCGATAAATGCGTGGCATATCTCATCAATTTCGGAGATGACCTTGTTTTGCGCGGCTTTACCCGCATAGCCCAGAATATCGCGGAGTTCGGCTTCGTTCTGAATCACCTGTTTAAATGCGCTTATAGTTCTGCTTTCGTGTATTTACCACTAGAAGCACTGCCCGATGTGTGTCGGCAGCGAGTCAATGCTGAGGCTGTTCTTTTCGCGGCGGTAGTCCGCTAACCCGTCTTCGCCTTTCGATTCTGCCCATTTGACGAGTGTATCACGCTCGGCTACATAATCCATAATAGGCACACCATAACCGCATGAGGTTTGAACACGGGTTACATCCACGACAATAATCTGGCGCATGGCGGTTAGTTCGGCGAAGTGCGGGCGCAGAGTTGCCCATTCGGCATCGGTTGGCAAGACCACCCTGCCCTGCCCAAACAATCGCAGGACATTGGGAGCGCCTTCGAAGGCACAGAACATAATGGTGATGCGTCCGTTCTCAGCGAGGTGAGCCGATGTTTCGTTACCGCTGCCGGTGACATCCATATAGGCAACTTGCATGTCAGACAGGATGCGAAAGCTGTCGTAGCCCTTTGGTGAAACATTGACATGCCCCTCTGCGCTTAAAGGCGCGCTGGCGACGAAGAACATATGCTGCTGCTGGATGAACTCTTGCAGCTGTGGCGTGATGACATCATGAACTTTAGCCATTTCCAAACTCCTTTTTGGTTATTGACTATGCGAATTCTATGGTTCTGCGAGACACACACGTTGTTGCACTAATGGGTTTCGCGCGCCCAATTGATGGTTTCCGCCATGCCGTCACTGATGGCGACTTGAGGCGACCAACCGAGCAGCGACTTCGCACAGGCGATGTCGGCAGCCGACACCCGCATGTCCCCGGCCTGCGCGGCACGATATTCAACCGGATAGGTGGCGCGAGTGTGACCAAAAGCACTGAGTACCAGATCAGCCAGCGCATTAACCGATGTCGGTTGGCCTGTGCCGAGGTTGATAACCTGCCCGTAACTGGCAGCCGCATCCAGCGCATCCACCCATGCGCGAGCCACATCGGTCACATGGACGAAATCACGCGCCTGTTCACCATCCGAATAGATACGAATGGGTTCGTTCCGCAGTACATTACCCACAAAGATGGCGAACACGCCTTGATAAGCATTAGTCAGGCTCTGGCGCGGGCCGTAAACGTTGAACATGCGGAAAGAAGTTGCGTTGAACTTGAAGTCCAGATCAGGCCGGATGGCAGTCGCATGGACATAGCGTTCAGCCGCGTATTTGGTGATGGCGTAGTACGAAATCGGGTCTGGCGGCGTAGTTTCGGGCGTGGGCGTGACCGGCGATGCCCCGTAGATCGTCATAGAACTGGCAAACAGCAGGCGTGAAACCTTGTGTTTGAGGCAGGCTTGTAACACGCGGATTGTGCCCAACGTATTGGTGGTGAGGTCGGCAGCCGGATCAGCAAACGATAGGCTGATTGAAGCCTGTCCGGCGATATGCATAACCGCATCAATACCATCCATGAAAACGGTATCAAGCAAGGTCGAATCGCTGACATCACCGAGGATAAGCTGTGCGCCAGCCGGCACATTTTCAGGCTTGCCTGTCGCCAGATTATCCAGTGCAATGACCTGATGCCCCTGTGAGAGCAGCAGTTCCGCGATGTGTCCGCCGATGAATCCCGCGCCGCCTGTAATCAGAATACGTTTAGCCACGATCACTTGTCGTTGTTTCTTCCAACGGCACAACCGCATACTCGCCGGTTTCAGTGGCGATGCGCCATGTGGCACTTGAAACGGGCTTGGTGCGGGTTTCCGGTGTCATCATCAGGGCATGGTTGGGGCGGAGTGTGGGCATGGTGGTTGTTTTGATGTCGAGGCCGGGTTGCAGGCGCAAACGGAAAGCCTGAGCCGTCATCGCCAGAATAAGCTGCATTTCCATCATGGCGAAGCTGCTGCCGATGCAGTAGCGCGGCCCGCTG
>JBBSBS010000417.1:0-5865 GCA_038251045.1 Aggregatilineales bacterium
ACAAATCATCAGGTTCATTGCCACCGGTTCCGTTGCCCGTCAGATACACAATATAGCGACCGTTCGGACTCCATGAAAACTTTTGTACCGCTTGGCCTTTTTCACTGCGCAGTAACCGTGTTTGTAAACAACTCGACGGTTGCGTGATGCAGGCTGCCTCTATCGTCAACAAGCCAAAAGGGCTGTCCGCGAAGGTATCACGCGTATCGGGAATCAGTGAGCGCGTGGTGTAGGCAATATAGCGACCATCCGGTGAAAACTGCGGACTGGTTTCTTCAACTGGTAAACCGCTGTAGGTCAGGTTCAGACGATTACTGTCCTGCTGGCCTGTCTTGGCGGGAAACACTTGAATGTCATCGGATAACATCTGGTCTTCTGCCACAACATCCGAACTTTCCACAATCAAACTGCCGTCCGGTGACCATGCTGGATTGGCGTTCCACTTCCCACCGATCATGGCTTCTACAGTATTTGTGGTAATGTCGATCAGCCATACTGCATTATCTTTGCCCCACGCCACCAATTTCGCTTCGGTTGGTGACCAGCGCAGGTCACGCATTTCATTGACCTCCGCTGGCAGAGCATGAGGTTCACACGCGGGTAAGCATTCGCGGTCTAGCACGTAATATTCCAACGGTGCGTCACTCGTGAACGTGCCTCGCTGAAACACTACGTAGCGTCGGTCTGCCGAAGCAAGCGGGTTGATTTCATCATATTGGTCATCCGTCAGGTATTCCGGACCATTTCCTGCCGGATCAAGCATGACGATAGACCAAGTTTCTTGTTGTGCGCCCAATGCGGCTACAAACAGCGGTGGAATCGGAATGGTATCGGGGTTGTCCTGTGCCCCCGCTACTTTGATGCGCATAACCACCATCATCAGCATGATGACCATCAAAACACCTGAGCGGCGTAAATTCATTGGGTGCTGTGCTCCTTACGACGGACTGTGAATCGCTTGCAAGCGCTGGCGTTTTAAGACGCGTTTATTCATGTTATAGGCTTCAGCATAATAATTCTCAAGTTGCATCATAATCGCGCTCCACGGATGAGCTTCTGCGAAACAACGGGCTTGTTGTGCCATCCGCGCTCGTAAGTCGGCATTATCCCGCAGCAAACGGGCTGCCGCCGCGAATGCTTCTTTCTCTGGCGGACAAATGTACCCCGTTTCACCATCTTCTACCAGATCAATCACGCCCCCCTCATTGATGACAACCGCAGGTAATCCCGAAGCCATCGCCTCTTGCACCACCTGACCAAATGTTTCCGATGGGCTGGGGAACATAAACACATCCGCGCTGGCATAGGCTTTTGCCAGCTCCCCACCGAACAAGTAACCCATAAAATGCGTTCCCGTTCCAGCGAACAGCGTCTCTAACTCCCCGCGCAGCGCCCCGTCACCGATAATCGTTAGCGCCACCCCCGGTGTTTGTGCGACTTCCAATAACAAATCGATTTGTTTTTCGTTCGCCAGTCTGCCCACATAAATCACCACCAGATTGGATGAGTCACGCCCATTAAGTAGGCGTTCCCGCCATTCAGTGCTGCGATGCGCCGGACTAAAGTGCGCGGTGTTCACACCCCGTCCCCATCGCCGCAAGCGTTTATATCCCCACTTTTGCAATTGCCCTGATGTGTAGTTAGAAGGAACCAGAGTCAGATGGCATCCGTTGTGGATGAAGCGCAGCCAATTCCGGCTGGGGCGCGAAAACAACGACAATCCGTAATGATTCGCATAGGCTGGTATATCGGTTTGGTAATTGGCAATCACCGGTATATGCCGCCGCCGTCCTGCCAACATGCCGCTTACCGAAAGCAGTGCCGGACTAAATAACTGGATGAGGTCTGGCTGGAATGCTGCTAAGTGGCGGTTAATCATTAGATTGGGCAGGGCGATTCGTGTTTCCGGTGCCAGTTTGATCCCGATGCTGGGCATCGGCACAACGCGCGATGGGCCAATCTGCGTGGGCGCGATGTCCGGCGCGAACACCATCACCTCGCGTCCGGTTTCCTGCAAATACCGTAAGGTCAAATAAGCGGTCTTTGAAACACCGTCAACCTTCGGCAAAAATGATTCTGCAAAAATCGCGACGCGCTTTATTGCCGAGTTAATCGTCAGGTGGTTGGGTAAGTCGAAAGCGAATTCGGAACTGTAGATTTGTTCCGCTTGATCGGGATTGATTTGATTGAGAGCTTTAAGTAATCGGTTATCTGCCATCGCACGCCCTCCGCGGCGGTTTCATATGCGGTCAGTGCCTCGCGGAAGTCGGTTGCGCTCTTGCCTTTGAAACAGGTATGACCACGACCAATCGCGCTCAGTGTATGCGCATCGCTGTTCCCCACCAGCGGCATGTGCAGCCCGCGCACGATCCGGCGTGCCAGCACATTATTGCCCGGTGTCATCGTCCCTGCATTAAATACCTCAACTGCGTCCAACTCCCACTGTAATAACACTGATGGGTCGTGGAGGTAACGCAGTACTTGTTCGCCACCAATTAGAATCTCGCCCGGATGCGCTAAAATTGCCACACCCCCTTGCTCATGGATCGCCGCCGTCGTTTCTTGTATCGAAAGATTCATCGGAATCGGCTGTGTGACCCACAAACCTAACACATGCCCGCGGTGCGCCGTCACCTCTACACCCGGAATAATATCAAATGGATACAAATGGCGTTGGCTGTATGCCCACAGGCTTGATTCAAGCACATCATGGTCGGTAATCGCAATCACGTCCAGATGACCTTGCTTCGCCACCCGCTCCAAAATTTGCCGCGCCGTTGGCAGCCCGTCGCTGGCGTTTGTGTGCATATGAACGTCTGCTCGTCCGGTCAACTCATGTTTGCTTATCATGTGTCAGCCTTTTTACGTGTTCGCGTAATATTTAACTTTTAAGCAATACTATCTCACGCCAACATTCACACCTCACTAAGAACAGGCTAACAGGTTGTAAAGGCTTGCCCCACAACATTAATAATTCAAACGCCGCGCCGCTCGCGGACTTGCTGTACAATCCAACTTATGCGCCCCGATACAATTTTTACCCGTTCATTACGTTGGCTTATAGTCAGTGCTCTTATTGGCTTTGTATTTCTATTGGCTTATGCTGCAACGCGCCTTGGCACGCAGCCCGATCCCCAACAACAGGTAAGTATTTCATCCCTGCCGACCCTAATCACCCCGAATTGGACACCGATTGCCCCCTTTGCTCAGGTTGATCCTGCCATTATCCCCTACCTGCAATATGGGCAATTGCAATCCGGCGTGATTCCCTTACAGGTACTGGGTGCGGATATTCCGCCTGTAGGCGCGTATTTGCCAATGTCTGGCAACACCCGCTTTGCTATCTATACAGCAACACCCTTGCCGCCTGCCACATCGACTCCTATCCCAACCACGACCTTGATCGCGGTTTTCCAGCCGACGCGGACTCCCTTTCCAACCCGTACCCCTCAACCGACTCGCATCATCCCACCTACACCTACGCCGACCAGCGAATTGGTTGCCACCGTATTAGCCTTCGCCGCAACCGTAAATGCGCCGACTGCCGACATTATCGTTCCCACAGTTCAGGTTGTTTTACCCGTCGCCCCCGGCACAGAATGCGCTCCCTCAGGGTTACCCGTTTCGGGCTTTCTTTCGCAGCGTTATTTTGTCGGGCATACGGGAATTGATTTGGTCGCGTCACTCGGTACACCGGTCATCGCTACCCAGAGTGGATACATCGATTGGGCGGATTGGAACATCTATGGCTATGGCAACTTAGTCGTCATTCATAGCGGTCATTTCATAACCTACTATGCTCACAACACCTCTTTCAACGTCAAAAAGGGTGATTTTGTCAACAAAGGTACGGTCATCGCCTATAGCGGTAGTACCGGTCACAGCAGCGGCCCTCACGTTCACTACGAAACCCGTATTGATGATGTTACCGTTGACCCGTTGACATTTGAAGCACGTGGTTATCGTTCCTGTTAAGATGCCTGACCTATTTCCAATTTCTTAAAACACGAACTGGCCTATAATTAAGTTTGTAAAACTAAACCTTTATTGTCGGGAGTCCTTATGACGGCTGGCTCATCACAGCCTCGCTTTATCTCTTTACGCTGGCGGCTGGTGCTGCCGATTGTGATCGTCTTGTTGGTCGTATCCATGATCGGGGCATTTACCCTCGGCAAAAACCTGACCGCCGCTGCCGATGCCCCCCAGCGCAATTTACTCGTGCAGCTTGGTCAAGCCGTTCGCAACCGCGCTAACGATTTATACGAGCAAAGCCGCCTTGAAGCGCAGCGGGTCGCTTTCACCCGTGGCGTTGCCGATGCCGTCCAATCGCGTTCCGCAACCGTACTTCAACCTATACTTGAAAGTTCAGCGCGCCTTGCCAATCTGGATAGCATCATCGTTACCGATTTACAGGGCATTGAAGTCGCGGGTGTGCTGCGTGTCGAACAGGATTCAATCGCAGCCTATGCCGTAAGCACCGACACTGATCTTCACGTTCAATTAGTCGTGCGTACCGTTTTGGATGAAAATATGCTGGGCGCAGCCGGTTTACTGCGCACCCCGCAGGGCTTAGTGCTTTATACAGCCGTTCCACTCACTGACGGCAATCAGCGAATCGGCATTGTGCTGGTTGGTCGCATGTTGGGCAACGTGCTGGACGACCTAAAAGCCGGTGGTATGGTTGATCTCGCATTGTATAGTGCCGACTCTGAACTGCTTCAAACCACGCTGCCACAAGTTGATGACACCACTTCTGATCTAAGCCTGTCGCCTGTAATTTTTGAGCAGATAATGACAGCGCCCGATCAACTCACCATTCGCCCGCTACTATTGAGTAACCAATCGTATCAAAGCGCCTATTCAGCTTTCCAGTTCGGCCCACAGCCTTTGGGGGTCATCGCCGCTTTCCTGCCGAACAGCGTTCCGGCGATTGCCCAAACAGGTCAACAGCTTGGCGGCCTAACCCTCGCCGCTGTGACAGGCGCAGTCCTCATTATGCTGTTCATCGCCCTCTATTCACTCGTGCTTCGTCCTGCCGGTCAGGTCACGTCCGTCGCTGCGGCGCTAAAAGCCGGTAACCCATTGGTTCGCACCGGATTGAAACCCATCAATGAAGTTGGCGCTGCGGGTCACGCCCTCGATCAATATGCCGATTATGTGCAGGAACGGCAGGATGCCTTACGGACTTCGCTTCGCCGCCAGCGCCGCGAATCCGAATATCTTCAGTCAATTTTGGAATCAATGCCGGATGGCATCGTCGTACACGATCAAAACGGACAAATTGTCGTCATCAATGACCGCGCTCGTGTGTTAATCGGAACACAGCCTTTTGATAAGCTCGGCCTGCGCGATTTAACCACGTCCGAAAATAACCCTACCTACAAACCATTAGCACCCGGTTTGTATACTTTAGGTGATCCACGCCGCCTTGAATGGGATGGGCATATGGTGAGCGCTCAGGCCACTGCCATCATGAATATTGCAGATCAACGCGTTGGCACAGTAGTCGTCCTGCGGGATATTACCGGTGAAATCCGGCGCGAACAGTTGCAAGATGCCATGCTCAAGCGCTTTTCCGATGAAGCTCAAACCCCATTTGTGCCGTCATCACATCCCGAATCATCTTCACCACCCATGAAAGAAATCGCTCTTACACTTGCTCGGCATACCGGTGCGCTGCAAAAGATGATCTTTGAAATGCGCGAAATAACCATGCCCAACCCGCCCGATAGTCCCGAATCGCAGCAGCCGCTTTATCTCGACACGCTCATCTGGGTCATCGCCAACGAATGGCGGCAAATCGCAGCAGCCGCCAACCTTACCCTCGAAGTGCTGATCGAACAGCGCGGTTTATTTGTGTTGGGT
>JBBSBS010000418.1:0-5856 GCA_038251045.1 Aggregatilineales bacterium
CTGTGTTCATTATCATCAAGCGAATCTTATTCAACAGCAACGGCAAAGCGTTATGTCGGCAGCATTTCACACCTGCTCAGAACGCTTTCGAGCTGGCTTACCCTGCGTGAAAGGTGCTCCAACAGCGGTCTACATCAATCCGCCTAAACCGGCGGAAAATCTTCCTTAATCTTTTTCGTGAAGTTGTTTCAAAGTCCTTGACACATACCGTATCAGTATGAATTAGACTATCCATACAACTCTCTGTTTATATCTTGGCGATTTGAATGAAAGGCTCACGCATAACAATTGTATTGACCGAAGATTTAAAATACTAGCCGAACGACCTTTTCCGCTTCTTCCAGTGTAGCCTGTGCCGCTGTACCACCTGCTGCACGGGTGGAGAGTGCACCACACGCTGCTGCCAGTTGCAGCGTTCGATCCAGTGGATAACCATTTAGATAGCCATAGATAAAGCCCGCATCAAAGCTGTCACCCGCGCCGGTTGTATCCACGACTTTTACGGGATAGCTACCCTGTTGTATTTCGTGACTGTCATACCACGCGGTCGCGCCCATATGCCCACGCTTGACCACCAGCAAAGGTACACTTTCGCCTAACTTGCGCAAGCCATTTTGAACATCGGCTTGTCCGGTGATGCCTGCGAGTTCGGCCTCGTTGGGCAAGAAGACATCGGTATGTGCCAATGTCTCGTGAATATGACCCGCCCATTGTTCGCTCGGGTCATAATTGGTATCGAGCGAGGTCGTCATGCCATATTCATGAGCCGTCGCGAACAACTGCGGGACATCGGCACGCAGCCCATCCAATAGATAATAACTGCCGACATGCAGATGTCGCGCCTGTTGGAGAATCTGCATATCAATCTCGTCATAACGTAAGGCGGCAATTGTGCCTAGATACGTCAATATCGCCCGATCATTCCCGCGTGAGAGAATTACACTCAATCCGGTTTTGATGGCGGGGTCAATCACCACCGCCGAGATATCAATGCCGCGTCCCTGCATCTCACGCAGCATGAAGCGCCCGAACTCATCTTCACCTGCCTTACCGATGAAAGCTACTTTCAACCCCAACCGCGCCGCGCCGCAGGCAAAAATCGCCGACGAACTGCCGATAGTCAGCGTGGCATCCTGCACCAGCTTCTCGACCTGCCCGAACGCGGGGGTCACATCACCGTTCAGGATCAGGTCAGCATTAATTTCACCGACTACGACGATATCGAATGTACTCTGCATGTTCTTCTTTTCTCTGTTTTCCTAGCGTATTCCGGCTGGCAGCGCATCCCCGTGTGCTGCGATTAGTTCATCGACCATCGCCCAGATTTGGTCGAGCGGTAGGCTAGCAGCCACTAACGGATCAAGCATCGCCGCCTGATGGACATAATCGCGCCGACCTTCTAGCGCGGCTTTAACCGTTAGCTCCTGCACTGCCAGATGCAAGCGGCTCATTCCGGCTAGCTGCGGCGGCAGCGACCCGATCCGCGTGGGCTGCACACCGTTGCGATCCACCATGCAGGGTACTTCGACGCAGCAGCCTTCCATCAGGTTATCAATCAGCTTGTCGTTGCGGACATTCCCGTAAATCACACGCGGTATTCCGGTTTCCATCGAGTGGATGATGAGTGAGGCATATTCGTTGCTGCGTTCAATCTCGAACGGTTCACCGCGCAGCAGTTGTGCCCGCATGTCCTCGGCCTCGGTCATGTTTTCCTCGCTGCGCCGGATGTACTCATCAATCGGCACATGGAACTTCTCGATCTGCCCTGCGTGCGGGATGAAGTGGGCCGAGTATTCGGCGTTATGTTCCGACGACTCGGTCACATAATAACCCAGCCGGTTGAACAACTCGGCGCGGACGGAGTCTTCAGGCGGGATGCGGCCTTCTTCCAGAGCCTTGCGGAGGAGCGGATAGACATCCTGCCCTTTGTGCTCGAAACGCAGTATCCACGCCACGTGGTTGATGCCTGCGCCTAGATAAGTTACCTCCTCGTAGTTGACACCTGCGTAGCCCGAAATCTGCTCGGTCGTATATTGGACGCTGTGGCACAGGCCGACAATCGGCACTTTGGTTGCCGCGAAAACCGCCCAGCACAACATCGACATGGGATTGGTGTAGTTGAGCAGCAGTGCGCCGGGACAAACTTCTTCCATATCACGGGCGATGTCCAGCATGACTGGAATGGTGCGCAGGGCGCGGAAGATGCCACCAATGCTGTGCGAGTCGGCAATGGTTTGCTTGACCCCATACTTGCGCGGAATGTCGAAATCTAGCAGGGTTGCTTTATGCCCACCCACTTGAATGACGTTGACGGCGTAACTCGCGCCTTCCAAGGCTTTACGGCGGTCAATATGCGCCTCGATTGTGGGTGATGCCCCCAACTTATTTGCGATCCACTTCGCCATGCGTTCCGCCGTATCCAAGCGTTCCGGATTGATGTCGTGCAGGCTGATGGTACAGTCTTTCAGTTCGGGGAAGCTGAGAATATCGCCTAGTAAATTCTTGGTGAACTCGATGCTGCCTGCACCGATAAACGTAATTTTAGTCATGTGGGAATGCCTTTGTCTTTTCTATGTATTGCTCTGTGGTAAAAATCTTCTTGGCTTACTTCTTTACACCGGAAAGGGCAATGCCTTCGATGAAGAAACGCTGGGCGAAGAAGAACACGATGATAATCGGCGCGATGCTCACCAGCGACCCTGCCATCATGATCGTCCAGCGACCGCTGTACTGCGATTGAAGCAGCGACAGGCCGACGGGTAATGTGGTTTGCTGTAAATCACTCGGCAGGTAAATCAGCGGCGTGAGCAAGTTGTTCCATGAGCCGAGGAATGTGAAGATCGAAAGAGCTGCCAGCGCCGGTTTCGCCAGTGGTAAGTAGATGCTCCAGAAAATCCGCAGTAGGGACGCACCATCCACCCGCGCTGCTTCTGCCAGATCGAGCGGAATCGTCAGGAAGTATTGGCGCAGTAAGAATGTGCCGAATGCTCCGCCCATAAAAGCGGGAATCCACAAAGGTGCTTGCGTACCGTATAAGCCGAGCGCCTTAAAGATGATGAAGTTGGGGATGATCGTTACCTGATACGGGATCATCAGCGTACCCAGCAGGGCGATGAATAACACCTCGCGAAAACGGAAGCGCACCACAGCAAACACGAACGCGCCCATCGAGCAGGTCAGAAGCTGCCCGGCTGTGCTAATCATGGCGATTTTGAAGCTGTTCCACATCAGCGTGCCGAAGGGCAAAATCGTCCACAACTGCTCGAAATTCTGGGTCGTGATCGGGTTAGGAATCAGTGCTCGTGTGAATTGATCGGCTGGCAGTTTGAAGGCCGTCGAGATCATCCACAGGAAGGGGCCGATCATCGTCAGACTGCCGAGAATCAGAGCAGCATAGGTGATGAGGTCAAGCGTTTGCTTGCGGGTGCGGATGGTCATTCGTAGAACACCAGTCGGCGTTGAAGCCGGAAGTAGACCAATGTCAGGGCGAAAATGATGGCGGCGAGTACCATTGCCTGTGCGCTGGCGCTGCCCATGCGGAAGTAGTTGAAGCCGTCACGGTAAATAGAATAGACGAGGGTTGGGGTGCTGGAACTGTTGCTACCCTGACGCGTCAGGACATAGATGAACTCAAAGGCTTGAAAAGCATTGATGGTCGAGATGATGGTTTGGAAGAAAATGCTGGGTGTAATCAGCGGCAGGGTGATGTGGCGGAAAAGATGCCAACCGGTCGCGCCATCCACCTGCGCCGCTTCATAATAATCACGCGGGATGCCTTGCAAACCTGCGAGGAAAATAATCATGCCCTCGCCAATCGCCCCCCAGACATTGACGATGATGACCGAGAACAGGGCATTCTGGGCGCTTAACCAGCGAACTGACTCTCCACCCAAACCGACGACAATATAATTGAGCAGTCCGGTATCTTTGGAGTAAATCCACAACCAGACCAGCCCGACCGATACGGCTGACGAAATTACGGGTAGAAAATATACGACACGGAATAGGCTCACGCCACGAATTTTGCGGTTCAGCAGCAGCGCCACCACCAGTGACAATACAATGACCAGCGGCACGTAAATGATGCTGAAACGGACGGTGTTGCTAAAGGCTTTTAGAAACGAGCTGTCCGTAGTGAGTGCTGTGAAATTATCCAAGCCGACGAATTCAGGTGGGGTCAGTAAATCCCACTTGAACAGGCTCAGGCCAATCGTCGCCAGCACCGACCCGAACGCGCCAAAGATCAACCCGATGAGGGTCGGCGCAAGCAGCAGCAGTACCCAAACCCGTTCGCGCCCCAGCGGTTTTAAGCCTGATTGCATTCCACAAATCCTGACGATTGAGAGGTGCGGTTAGCTACCACACCTGATTGTTCGTTGTATAAAAGTAAGGGAGCATTTCAAGCACTCCCCTAAGTTGACTTATTGATTGTTCGCCAGCACTTCATCAGCATCGGACTTGATGCCATCCAACGCGTCGGAGATAGCCGAGTCACCAATCCAAACCGGAATGAGACCGTCACCGACAATGGTGCTCCACTCTTCGTAGCCACGGAAGGTAGGCTTGGGCTTGGCATAGGCCAGCGCATCCAAGAATACTTTGTGGTTGATGGGTGCGGAGGTTTGCTCAAGGTAGGTTGGGCTTTCGGCTACCGATTCCAGCACTGGAATAGCGAAACCCAGTTCTGTCAGGCGAGATTGACCTTCAGAACCCGTTGCATATTTGACGAATTCCCACGCGGCATCAGGACTCTTGGAGTCTTTGGCGACCACGAAACCGGCACTGTTGACGCTGGTTACATGGTTGACCGGGCCAGCAGGCATGGCGGCTACATCCCATTTAAAACCAAGTTGGGCGTACTCCGGCACGACCCAATGACCAATAGTGGTCATGGCAGCTTTGCCAGCAGCGAACACGTCATTGCCGTATTGGGCGGATTGATCGGGGTCAGGGATCGACTTATCGGTCACCACCATATCGGTGATGAAGTTCCACGCATCACGAGCTTTGCCTTCGGTCAGCAGGGTTTCTGTGCCTTCGGGGTTGATGATCTCACCGCCGAAGCCCCAGATGGCCTCGCTCCAGAACAGTTCCATGTCATAGAGGTCAGTCGCGAAACCCCATTGATCTAGGACACCGTCACCATCGGTATCTTTGGTGAGGGCGAGGGCGTTGGCTTTGAGGTCATCCATCGTCCAATCATCGGTGGGATAGGCCACGCCTGCCGCGTCGAAGATGTCCTTGTTGTAGTAGAGGACGATGGTCTGGAAGTCACGCGGGAGGCCGTAATAACCATCATCACGTTTGTAGGGTTCAAGAGTCACCGGATAAAAACCGTCAAGCGCGGAGGGGTCTTGATCGATATACGGTTGCAGGTTGAGGAGTACGCCGCGTGTCTGCCAATCGGGGTACAAGGGGGCATCCATGGCGAAGACATCCGGTGGTGTGCCACCAGCGACTAAGGTCTTGAGCTTGTCCCAGTAAGATTCCCAATCGCTGACATCGACATTTACTTTAATATCAGGGTGAGCGACTTCAAATTCGTCTACGATTGTTTGCCAGACCGCCAATTCTTCCGGCGATCCCCACATCATATACGTGATTTCAGTTGGTTCTTGCGCACTGGTCACGCTGACCATGAGCACCAACGCCATTAAACCCAATACGATACCCATAACAACTTTTTTAAACATCTTTGGAGATCCTTTCGCTTAAATCGGCAATAGTGGTTTCCAAAACTCTCAATGACAAATCGGTTTACGCGGGTTCGGCGTAACCGCTTCCATCTAAACGCACAACAGTTTCGAGGTTGTTCGGTCGGTCGGGATTCAATCCCTTGGCTAACGAACGCTCGAA